>CAYFHQ010000033.1:0-32957 GCA_964342805.1 uncultured Peptostreptococcaceae bacterium
TGGTACCACCACGACCGGTTTCTGAGGACGAACCTGCACCAGCCATAGTTTGTGAAAACGTTTCAGAAAACGTAACTTTTGAAGCCTTGTAACCAACTGTGTTAACGTTGGCGATATTATTACCAATGACGTCCATTCTAACCTGGTGTGCACGAAGTGAAGATACACCAGAGTACATAGATCTCATCATAATATGTTCCTCCTTAAAGGTTGAAAGGAGGTGCGGTGTGGGCCCTATCCGGCGATCAAGGGCCATTTGCTTCCTCTATGAGGTCCAGCTATACGATTACCGCACCGTCTATATTTGTAAACACTTGTTCTTTCAATTGATCGTCTGTTGCTGCTGTAATGATTGTTCTGTTCTTTACATTGGCGATGAATGCCTTGTTATCCATGAGAATCAATGCTTCTTTTATCCCCTTGGATGCCGCTTTGTTAACTGCCCCTTCTATCTTCTCAAGATCCTTCTGATCTAGGTTGATATTGCGGGTCTGTAGTCGTGACATTGCGTGCTTGGAAAACTTAACTTCCTTGCCCGATTGTTGTACTTTACCGAGAACGTCCTGGAAACTCGGTCCAAATGGTCTTTGTGATGTTTGCTTCTGCTTTTGTTGATTGACCTTCTCATTTTGTAAAACATTCGATCGCCTGAGAACGTAATCATTGTTCATCATTCGATTCGTCATGTTGTCACCACCTACTCGAGGGCTTCCTTAGCTTTGTTGAACTTGATCATTTCATTCAACAATTGAACGTTAACTTCTTTAAGCTCCTTGATTGCTGCAAGTGTTTCGTCTGCTTTATCATCGCTTGTGGATGAACCCGATGAATTGCTTTCAGCAAGTTTAACTAGGTTCTCGTTGATTGTCTCCAGTTGTTTTGATAGAGCCTCTTGATTCTGAAGTTGTCCTGATGTTGACTCTGATATGTTATTCAGCTGTTCAACTGAAGAAAACTGCGCCATTTGTGCGATAAAATCTTTGTTATCCATTGGGCTAAGCGGATCCTGATACTGAAGTTGAGTTGTAAGAATTCTAAGAAATGCATCTTTGTCCATTGCGTTATTCTTCAACTTCTTCTGGTTAGCCTGGTCTTTCATTAGAGCGTCTAGACGGGATTTTTGATCGTCACTTAATCCTGTTGGAGAAATAGAAAAACTCATCCCTTCACCTCCTTATCCAAGATATTCAATCGTGGAGTTCATTCCTGCTAAACTTCGGTTAATCGATTCCAAGGATACGCTTTCAGCGTTATCTAAGCTAAAAACACCTGATTTCTTCTGCTTGCGCATTCCGAAAAATCTTTCTTCAAATGATTGATCTTCTGGGTTGCTATCCTGTCGTACATTTACTTCCATGCCTTCAATGCTATACCCCTTGTCGTCCAGGGCATTTTTTAAGTCAGATAAGTTCGATTCCAAAGCTTCTTTGACCGTTTGATTCTCAACTTGGATCTCAGCCATGAGAACACCCTTATGAATCGAAACCTTCAACTCAACATTCCCCAGATCTGCAGGCTTAAGCTTGATCAACATTTCAGAACCTTGTTCCGTTACATTCAGCTGCAAGCGTGTACCATTAACCACCTGCTCCATAATCTTCTGGGACATTTGTGGGCGTGTTGTTTCAGCGGTTGCGGATACCTCAGCACTTTTGATTAAGGTGTTTTCAAACTTAAGAACGTCTACCTGTTCTCCAGCACTGTCCTTAACCATCTGGTCACCTGCGTCAGTTGACCCCGCTTCTGCCTTCGTTACCTGGCCGTCAACTTCCTTTGAAGGTCCATCACTTGGTTTGTCAGCAGCCACTTGGTTGGTGGGCTTAACCGCTTCCACCGGCTTAACCTCGCTGGCACTTGTGGTTTCCTTAACCTGAGTGTCACTTGTTTCAACAGCTTGTGTCTGGTCCTTGTCCACTTTACCTTGCGACTTGGCCTCCATCGGCTGTTGTTGGTTTGTGGTCTGTACACTTTCAAGCATATCTGAGAATGCTTCTGGTGTAGCCTGAACCACTTCCTGCTGGGCTGTTTCGACCTTTTGGAGCAAATGTTCCACTTGCTCAATCGAAATGGCCTGGTCTCCTTGGACTTGCTCCATATTCTTGATAGCCGTTTCTAAGAAAACTTCTACCTTTTCAAGGATGTTCACCATCTCAACCTGTAGGGCTTCTGGATGGACTTCCATGGCACCTGCATCAAGTTTCACCAGCATGGCTTCCAAGTTTTCCATCATCTCAGGCGGAATCATTTCCATTAACTCAACCGCTTCTTCATCGGTCAAGCCCAATTTCGTCAGTAGCTTTTTGACCTTTTCAAAGGTCTCGTCTACTTCCTTAACTTCATTGGTTTCTCCAGCCAGCTTTTCATTGTCAACCTGGTCTTCCTTGGTGGCTTTCACAGGTTTCTTAGCTGATCGTACTTCTTGACGGATCGTTTCTTTCTCATTCAGTTTTTCGGTTTCACCTGCCCCTGTGTCTTGTGGTTCAACAGTTGTCTTTTCATTCAACACATTTTCAAACGACTGTTTTGGCTTTCTGGCCATCATAGGTGCCTGTGATCGAGAACTGAGTAATCCGTCTGGACGAATTCCTAATTCTCGTACGTTCAACATCTCACCTCCTAATTGATATTGGGCAACATGAGCTTTCTAGAAAGTTCTGCTGCCAAGGTTTCGTTATAAGTCGCTAGGATTTCTCCTACCTTCTTTGAGTTAAAACGAGATAAGATTTCCAAGGCCACATTTTCATCGGTTATGATGATCGTGTCTCCACTCTCCAAATCATAAATACGAGGTGCCGCGCTGTTACGGATCATCTTTTCGATAACAGCTGCCACCTGCCCGATGCCCATGTTGCCATATATATCAACCATCTCAGTAACTTTATCGTCAAATTCCTTGTAAATCTTTAATGATTTTAGCAAATCTCCTGTAAAATCATCCACACCTTTTTCAATGACCAACTGGTCCTTGATTTCATTGACCAAAGAAAACACAAAATTATCGTCTCCAGCCTTTGCTAATACTTGGCCTGCCTTGACTGGACCCATCTCCAAATACAGCTTGGCAAGTTCTTCTAATGAGTAAGTGGACGTATTGCCAATCAGGTCAACAAGCTTAGAAATATCCTCAGTGGAGTAAATTTCTGCAATACTTCTCAACTCCACCTCGCGATTACGCATATCAGCAATACTCGTCCGAATGGCCTGGGCCACACTGGTTTCCATGTGGGTCATGATCTTGTTGAAGTCCTCCGTGGGGAGTAACTTCATTAACTTGGCAGCCTCCTCAGGAGTCATAACACTCAAAACAGCTGCCAAATTCTTGTGACCATTGACCGACTCTGCCATCATGAACTGCATTTCTTCAACAGCAGTTGGCAAGGACAAACTCTTCAGATAATCCGCCTTCTTCATGATTTCTTCGCTCTGTTCCACCTGAATCTGCTCCAGGGTTGTTGCCACAATATCCTTTTGGACAGTCTGGTTCCGAATCTCCTCAAGGATTAACCGGGTCGCATTTGGATTCATTCGTAGCATGTGCTTCACAACTTCGTCATAAGTTGCACGGTCTTCATTATCTAGGAGAATCATTTTATCCACAGCCCGCTTGCTGTCAATACTGAGCATGTACTCGGCTATCTCCTTCAATTGCTGGCTGATTTCTTGTTCCGTAGGAAAAGAGTCAAAGTAACTCCCCACAGGTCCAGGTACCTGAGACAACATTTGGTTGGCTTGCATCTGGAAGGAAGGTGACGCATAGTAAAAACCACCCAATACAAGGATGGGTACAATGATGAAGACTAAAATAATAATAATCATCGTCTTTACTGCACCGCCGGATTTGTCATTTTTCTTTTCTGCCATTATTGGTCACCACGCTTCTTTGAACTCTGGTAATTTACGATTTCCTCTATCTGCTTATTCTCAGCGGAATTGACCGCTTCATAATAACTTTCTTGTTCCCGCTCCTTGAGCTTCTCCATGATTTTTCTTTCCTTCATGGCTTCTGCCAGCTCAATTTTTATCTGTGCAACACGCAGGCGAATGTCACCCAGAAGCAAGTCCACTTGCTCTTGTTTATCCTGAATATGCTTTTTTCCACTGTTGAGCACCTGAAAATCTCCGGCATTTACACCAGACTCCATTTGAGTCATAAAATACTGTTGAAAACGGGCTAGCTCTGCTTCCAGGTCCAGCTTCAACTGTGTAGCCTTTTGTAGCTCTGCATTGGCTTCAGACAACTTGTTTTTTACATCTTCTTCATGGTCCATGCGCAACTGCAAAAGTCGCTCATACCTAAATATAAACCGCTTCATTGTGGACCACCTATTGAACGATATTCACTAATCGTGAAACCGTTTCGTCATACATTGCATTTTCATGCATATCCTGTGACAGAAAGGACATGAAATCTCTGTACTTGTCTATGGCATTATCAATCGCTGGGTTGGTCCCTTTGGCATAGGCCCCAATATTGATCAAGTCCTCTGCTTCATTGTAGGTCGACAATATTTCATTAAAATCTCTTGACGCTCTCAGATGCGCATTATCCACAATTTGTGGCATAACCCGACTGACACTGCCCAAAATATCAATAGCTGGATAATGGCCCATATTTGCCAAACGTCGGGACAGTAAAATGTGCCCATCCAAAATCCCACGTACGGCATCAGAAATCGGCTCATTAAAGTCATCACCATCGACCAGTACCGTATAAAGACCTGTTATTGACCCATGGGCTGAATTGCCGGCTCGCTCCAAGAGACGGGGCAAAACAGCAAATACAGAAGGGGTATAACCCCGAGTAACTGGGGGTTCTCCAACAGCCAAGCCCACCTCACGTTGGGCCATGGAAAACCGTGTAAGGGAGTCCATCATCAAGACCACATTTTTCCCTTGATCACGGAAATACTCAGCCACTGAAGTGGCCAACATGGCGCCCTTAACACGTACCAGGGCTGGTTGATCAGAGGTAGCTATGATCAGTACAGAACGTTTTAAGCCCTCTTCGCCCAGTTCATTCTCAATAAACTCCCTAACCTCACGCCCCCGCTCTCCTATAAGGGCAATCACATTCACATCTGCTGCTGTATTCTTAGCAATCATACCAAGGAGGGTACTCTTTCCTACGCCCGAGCCAGCAAAAATGCCGACACGCTGGCCTCGACCACAGGTGATCAGGCCGTCAATAGCCCGTACCCCCAAGGCCAATGACTCCGTAATCCGATCTCTTGTTAAGGGGTTAGGAGGATCATTATCCGCTTGATATTGCTTATGGGTTACAGGTTTTGGCATGCCATCAATGGGTTGGCCCAAACCATTGAGCACGCGGCCCAAGAGGTTTTCCCCAACATCCACATTTAAAGAATGGCCCGATGCAACAACCTTGCTGCCCGGACCAATGCCTGCCATATCCCCAAGTGGCATCAAGAAAACTGTTTTTTCCTTAAAGCCAACTACTTCTGCTTTCAGTGGTTGGTCACCTTTCAGTGGATAGACTAGACATACTTCACCTAGTTCCACAGCAGGACCATCGGACTCAATGGTCAAACCAACCAGTTTTGAAACACGACCTGAGTACTTGATCAGGTTCATGGTTTGAAGTGCATTTTTATATTTATCTATGGGAAAGGTCATGATATCACTCGCTTTGCAATAGTTCCTTGAAAGTTGCTCGTATTTGCTCAAACTGGGTCCAGACACTACTATCCACACTTCCAGCAGAGGTATCAATCACACATGAGCCATGAACCAAGGACGAGTCATGTTTGATCGTTATGGTGTCCAAATTTTCGCTGAGGGCCAATATCCTGTCTCGAATACTAATGGCATAGTCATAATCCTCGACCGACACACGGAGGGTCAGATTATCCGTGTAGGCACACTTTTCCAAGGCGCTATGGATTAATCCTTCAATCACATCACGGTCTTCCTCCACCCGTTTTCGTAGAATGGTTTCAATGGTATCTAAGACCAACTCTACTACTTCTGGCTCAGCGTTGACCAACAAATCCTTATACTGCTGGACAGCCTGCTCCTTGATTTGCAGGGCATCGGCAATAATCTGTTGGGCTTCATGTTGGCCGGCCTGAACGGCTTCTTCATAGCCTGCCGTATATCCATCTTGCTTAGCCTGCTCCAAGATCCCCTTGGCATTTTCATAGGCCTCCGAGATAATCTGTTCAGAATCAGACTCTGCCCGTCCAAGAATTTCCCGGACGTCTTGATTGGCTTGTTCCAGCATGTCCTCGATGTCTTCTTTAGAAATCGTTGGCATTGCAGGGCCTTCTTCAACGTTAGCAGGTTCAGAAGCTTCAGTGTCAGAAGGAGCTACTGTTTCATTTTCTATTGGGTCGATCTTGGGTTTTACCTTTGTTGACAAAACAAACTTCTTATCATTGAGAATCACTTGGGATGATCGAATTAAACGTTTAGACAATGATCTCATCTCCTCCGCCACGAGCAATAATAATTTCGCCAGCTTCTTCTAGCTTACGGATAACGTTAACGATTTTCTGCTGTGCTTCCTCAACATCTCGCAAACGAACAGGTCCCATGAACTCCATATCCTCTGCCAGCATTTCTGACATCCGCTTGGACATGTTGGCAAAAATAACTTCACGTACCTCTTCAGTCGACCCCTTAAGGGCGATGGCCAAGTCGTTATTGTCGATTTCTCGAATGAAACGCTGAATGGAAACAGAGTCCAGATTGATAATATCTTCAAATACGAACATACGCTTACGGATTTCCTCAGCAAGGTCTGCATTTTGAATTTCAAGGGTTTCCATAATGAACTTCTCAGTTCCCCGGTCAACGGAGTTCAAGATGTCTACAATGGACTGAATACCACCAGTAGCGGCGTAGTCCTGGGTCACCATGGACGATAGCTTTCTTTCAAGAACCAGTTCTACTTCCTTGATTACCTCAGGAGAGGTACTTTCCATCAAGGCAATCCGCTGGGCAACATCTGCCTGCTTGTCTTGGGGAAGGGCCGCCAGAATCGAAGCCGATTGTCCAGGATTCAAGTAAGACAAGATCAGGGCCAGGGTCTGGGGGTGCTCGTTCTGGATAAAGTTCAGGAGCTGACTGGCGTCTGCCTTACGAACAAAGTCGAAGGGTCGTACCTGCAAGGACGCAGTAAGCTTGTTGATAATTTCCAGGGCCTTTTGGGAGCCCATTGCCTTTTCCAGTACTTCCTTGGCATATCCAATACCACCCTCGGAAATAAACTCCTGGGCCAAACAAACCTGATAAAACTCGTCCAGAATGGATTCCTTTTCTTCAGGATCGATCTTTCTCATATTAGCAATTTCCAGTGTTAACTCTTCTATTTCTTCATCTGCCAGGTGACTAAAGATCGAAGCAGACTTTTCAGGCCCCAATGAAATCAGCAAAATTGCAGCTTTCTCTCGGCCACTATATCCTTTTTTTCCTTTTGCCATACTTCAAGACTCCTAATCTTCATTCAACCAAGCACGTAAGAGCTGGGCAACAACTTCTGGGTTTGTTTCAATGAACTTCTCGATCTGGTACTTTGGACTTGCCTTATCTGCTTCATCCAGTCGAATTTCATCCAGTTCCTTCTGTTCTTCCATTTCTCTGATAAGCCGTTCTTCTTCCTCAACACGAGTACGGCGACGTACCACGACAATGGCAACAACGGCACCAACCAAGACAGCTGCAATCAAGATACCCACCAGCCATAGAGGCAGTGTCGTACCACCGGTTTCCTCTTCACCAAATGGGTCTGTGGCAACCGCAAAGGTTTGTGCATACACTTGAACCACCCTTGTGTCCAGACCTGCTGCTGCTGAAACCAAGTCAACAATGTCTTTTCTTTGGGTTTCAGTTAGGGTTTCATTGGCTAGTTTTGACTGATTAATGATAACGGAAACCGTAATGTCCTGAATGGCCCCTTTGGCCTTTTCCAATTGGGTCAAGGTTTCATTCATTTCATAATTAACGGTCTTCGAAGCTTTCTGATAATTGGATTGGGAGTCACTTTGCCCTGTTGTATTGGGCGCTTCAAGGTTGGTATCCGTTCCCGGTACACCTGTAGCCGCCGCATTCACCACATTTTCAGTGATCTCTGTCATACTCCGGACAATTCCATTGGCATTGTCTGCAATAGGTGGTGTAAAGACCTTGGATGTTGTGATTTGTGTGTCAAAATCCAACACTACACTTGTCATTACACGGACGCCATCCATACCAAAAACGGTACCCAGGAAGGCTTGCAGGTCATTTTGTAGTTTGGACTCCACCGCCATTTTCATTTCCAACTGGCTACTGGCAGTGAACTGTTCTTCTGAACCTTGGTTGGAGTTCAGTTGTACACCGGTTCGGTCTATAACCGTAACATTTTTGGGTTCCAAGCCACGAACAGAGTTAACCACCAACATGACAACCCCATCCACCTGGCTTTCATTCATCTTGTAACCATTCTTTAGGGACAGGGCTACCGAAGCCCGAGACTGGGCATCGTTGTTAAAAACAAAGGCAGAATCACTGGGGATCTCTAGGTTGACCTTGGCACGGTCTACCGCCTCTAGTGTTTCTATGGTTTGCTCGAGGGCTGTCTGCTTGGCCAGTCTATGCATGGCCTCACGGTCTTCAGAAGTTAAGGTAATAGAATTGCTGGCAAAGGCCTCCGTCCAAGTAAAATCCTTGTCGGTGAACACATTGCTTACGGTTAGCTCCATCTTGGCCCGGCTTAGGTCAGCCTTTGGGACCAATATCGTTGTGGTATTGTCCGCATCCCGATAAGAGATTCCAAGTTCTGTTAGTTTAGCCGTGATTTCTGCAGCCTTACCTAGGTCAACACCAGTTGCAACAGGCACATATTCCACTCTTGTAAACAGCAAAATAGCGACCGTCAGGATGATGACCGCCACTCCTCCGCCGCCAAATATTAATATTCTCCGGTTCCGATCCAGAGATTGATAAAAGTCGACAATCTGCTGTCGCACTCTTTGGAACAATTCGCCCATTTATTGCACCTCTTTAATATGTATACGATTCTATCTATCTCTCTATTAGAACTGCATTCGCATGATTTGCTGGTATGCTTCAACCAATTTTTCACGCACTTCTATAGCCAAACTCAACGTGAGTTCAGCTTTCATAGACTCCACACGTACGTCAGCAATATTGTCAATTTCGCCTGCTGCGAGGAGTTTATCAATTTCCTGTGTCTTCATTTCTGCATCATTTACTTTATCCAGGGCCTCAAATAGAGCGTCTTTAAAATCTATCTTTCCACTTCCCTCTACAGGTGTCTTTGTGTTTTGTAGGGGTGTGATCATGCCGGAGTTAATACCTTGAATTTTCAATGATTATCCACCTTTATTTCCCGATTTCCAATGCCTTCATTGCCATACTCTTCATGCTGTTCATCGAGGTAACGTTGGCCTCATAGGCTCTCGATGAAGAAATCATGTTGATCATTTCGGTCACGACTTCAATGTTGGGCAAGAGCACGTACCCATTGTCGTCTGCGTCAGGGTGTCCAGGATTATACTCCCGTTTAAAAGGCGTCATATCATCACGCACACCAACAACTTCAACCCCTTGACCGGTGGTTGCCTTACCCGTCGCCTGGGCAAGAGCCGATTGAAAATCGCTCCCTTCCAAGGAACGAAAGACTGCCACTTGTCGTCTGTAGGGTGTACCTGCACTTGTACGTGTGGTATTGGCATTGGCTATGTTTTTAGAAATGATATCCATGCGTAGGCGCTCAGCAGTTAAGCCACTGGCACTCACGTTAATTGAATTAAAGAATCCCATTTACTTACCTCCCTGTGATGGCCATACGAAGACGTCTGTACTGGCTATTCAGCTGTTCAGTCACCGCATTGTATTTCAACGAGTTTTTCGCCTGCTCAGCCATTTCAACGTCAATGTTTACGTTGTTGTTGTCCTCTCTCATGGACGTATGACCAATGGTCTCAATGCGGGGGCTTAAATCATTGACAGTGAAATTCCCAATATGCTTTTCATTGGTCGTTTCCACTGAAATCCCTTCACTCAACTCAAGATATTCCTTGAGGGTGTTCTCAAACTCTATGGTTTGCCTTTTATACCCTGGTGTATTTACATTGGCAATGTTGTTGGCAATCACTTGCTGTCTCAGCCAAGATGCGTTCAATGTCTGTTTGTATAAATCAATTTTATCAAAGGCTTTGCCGAGCATACGCTCCTCCATCCCATAGTGTTAATTATTCCCTATATATACTATCGGCTACAAAACCGAAATCTTCAAGAGGACTTTGGTCATACCTATTACATTCTATACAACCAAGCAGTTTCCTTCCCTTCATTATAGCATAACAAAATAAAAAACCGGCTGTGTCAGCCGGCTTTCTTCGCATTATTTCTTTAGTTTTTCCAGTTCGTTGAGCAGTTTGTCGTTCAATATCCGGATGTATGTTCCCTTCATGCCTAAAGAACGAGACTCGATCACGCCAGCACTCTCAAACTTACGTAGAGCGTTAACGATTACCGATCTCGTAATCCCTACACGATCGGCAATTTTCGAAGCCACCAGGAGGCCTTCATCACCCTCTAGCTCATTGAAAATGTGCTCAATGGCTTCAAGTTCAGAGAAAGAAAGGGTCCCAATGGCCATTTGAACAACGGCTTTCTTACGGGTTTCTTCTTCGAACTCTTCACTCTTAGCGCGGATAATCTCCATGCCAACAACAGTAGCTGCATACTCTGCAAGAATCAGATCTTCATCAACAAAATCATTTTCTGCACGTGCAACAACCAGGGTACCCAGTCGCTGACCATTGCCCAATAGCGGCACAATTGTCACAAACTTTGAGTAGGAGTCAATGTCATGCTTGAAGATTTCAAGCAGGCTGTCTTCCGTAATGTTGTGACGGGTTTCAACAATCTTTAGCAGTTCCATGTTGTAGAGTTCTGGGAAAAACTCGTTTCCTGTGGACTCCTCTGTAATCAAGGGACTGTCATTGTGGTCGTACAGGCTGTAGCCCAGTACTTTACCACGCTTTGAGGAAATATAAATATTGGACTGAAGGATTTCCTTCAGCAGTTCACTGAGTTCCATAAAGGACAAATTGGACTGTCCGCTGTGCTGCAGAACCTTATTGAGTCTTCTGGTTCGCTCTAGAAGTGTTTGGGACATAATGACCCTCCTTATATTGTTTCAACTACTCTTTATCTTCTTGTAATGTTTCCTTGTAATCACACTCTTTGTTGGAGCAAATAATGGCCTGCATACGTTTGGTACGCTTTTCAACCAGGTAGGATTCGCACTTTGGACAACTTTTGCCTGTAGGCTTGTCCCATGTAACAAAGCGGCAGTCCGGGAAGGTACTACAACCATAGAAGGTCTTGAACTTTTTGGTCTTTCGCTCGACAACTTGACCCGTCTCACAATCCGGGCACTTGACACCAATTTCCTTTAGGATAGCCTTGGTATGCTTGCACTCTGGATAATTGGAGCAGGCCATGAACTTGCCAAAACGGCCATGCTTAATGACCATTTTGTGGCCACACTTGTCACAATCTATGTCTGTTTCTTCAGTTAGGTCTACTTTTTCTATTTCTTCCTCAGCTTTTTCCAGTAGGGTCGCAAAAGGTGAGTAGAATTCTCGAATCACGCTCTTCCAAGCCTTGTCGCCCTGCTCTACTGCGTCAAACTTGCCCTCCATGTCCGCAGTAAAGTCGACTGCAACAATGTCCTTGAAGTGGTTTTCCATGATCTCATTGATCAGGAAGCCCAGTTCAGTCGGCTTGAGGGCCTTTTTCTCACGCTCCACATATCCACGACTCAAAATCGTAGAAATCGTTGGGGCGTAAGTACTAGGTCGGCCAATACCCAGTTCTTCCATTTCTCTTACCAAGGAAGCCTCAGTATATCGTGCAGGTGGCTGAGTAAAGTGCTGGGTAGGCTTAACCTCTCTAGCAGACTTTTGCTCGCCCACTTCCAGTGGTGGAAGAATGTTCTCATTGATCGTTGTGAAAGAGTACACCTTCAAGAAACCATCAAACTTCATTTGGCTACCAGAAGCTCTAAAGTCGTAAACACCATTCCGTACATCAACAGTCACAGCGTTAAACTCAGCATCTTTCATTCCACTTGCAACAAAACGTTCCCAGATCAGTCTGTACAGTTTTAACTGGTCCTTGGACAAGGATTCTTCAATCTTGTAGGGCGTCCGAAGAACGGAAGTTGGACGAATGGCCTCGTGGGCGTCCTGGGCAGCCTTAGAATTATTCTTCTTACGGTCCGTCTTGTTGACGTAAGCCTCTGAGTAGGTATCCAAAATAAAGGACTCCAGATTTGCTTTGGCTTCATCTGAAATACGTGTGGAGTCTGTACGCATATAGGTAATTAATCCAATGGTACCTTCTCCTTTTACATCAATACCTTCATAAAGCTGCTGGGCAACCATCATGGTCTTCTTTGTGGAAAAACCGAAGCGATTGGACGCTTCCTGTTGTAAAGAAGACGTTGTAAAACATGCTCCAGGCGCACGTTTCTTCACGCGTTTCTTTATGTCCACAATCTCATATGGCTTGTTTTCCAGCTCTTTTACGATTTCACTGGCATGATCCCCATTGTCGATGGCGATCTTCTTGCCTTCTTTTCCTTTTAATTGCACTTCAAATCGATCAGCTTTTTTCTTGCCGTCCAATTCAACTGCAATTTCCCAATACTCCTTGGGGTCAAAGGCATTAATCAGGGCCTCGCGATCACAGATCATCTTTGTGGCTACAGACTGAACACGACCGGCGCTGAGGCCACGCCGGATCTTTCTCCACAAGAGTGGACTAATGCTGTAACCTACCAGACGGTCTAGAACACGTCTTGCCTGCTGGGCATCTACCAAATTAATATCTAAAGTCCGAGGCGTTTTGATCGCCGACTTAATTGCATCCTTAGTTATCTCGTGGAAAGCAACACGACATTTTTGATCAAGATCTATCTTTAAAAGAAACGCCAAGTGCCACGCAATGGCTTCCCCTTCTCTATCGGGGTCGGTTGCGAGGAAGACTCTGTCTGCCTTCTTGGCAGCAGCTCTTAGATCTTTAATAACATCGCCTTTACCGCGAATCGAAATATACTTTGGCTCAAAGTCCTCTTCCAAATCAATGCCCATCTTACTTTTGGGGAGATCACGTATGTGACCAATGGAAGCTTTAACCTTATAATTTCGCCCTAGAAATTTTTCAATCGTTTTCGCTTTTGCTGGAGATTCCACGATGACTAGATTTTTTGCCATAAGCACCTCCGTCTATGGTTAAACTTTGAGTATTATAACAGAAATAATTTGAGATTTCAAAAAATTTCGTCAAATAGCACCGAAACCTTTTGAACTCGATAAAAAAGTGACGCCCTTCAGCGCCACTCGAATATTATATAGGCATTCCTTTAAAAAAGAAAGGGCTATTTTATTACATTTAAAAGAAACTATCTTGTAGAATAGGTCCCTCCAGGCCCTCGAATTACAGAACCTTGAATTTCTAGCATGGTTAAGCTAGAAAGGGCCAAGGCGGTATCCATCTCCAACCGGTGCGCAATTTCATCCACACTTTGACTCCCGTGTTGGTGCAGGACCTGAAGGATTGGATAGTCACTATGCCTCTTTTTTTCACCGGACAATATCCGGTCCCAACCCATATCTTCATTAATATGGTCTGCTGACCCCACAGGAATGGCTCCCTCCCGTAACAAGGCCAGGGTGCCCTCCGATACCGCGTGTCCCACATTGCTGGGCAAGGCAAAGAGGGTACGCCCCTGTTCCATGGCCATTTCAGCCGTGATAAGGGCGCCACTTTTCTTGGCTGCTTCAATGACGAGTAGACCATTGGAAAGGGCAGCCACAATCCGGTTTCTTTCGGGAAAATGGTGGGCCAATGGCGGTGTTCCAGGGGGATGTTCTGACAAGACCACTCCCCTCATGTAGATTTGATCATAGAGGGCTTGGTTGGACTTAGGATAGGCCATATCTACCCCGTTACCGAGAACAGCTATGGTAAAACCGTCCGCGTCCAAGGCCCCTTTGTGGGCCTCTCCATCAATCCCATAGGCCATGCCACTGACAACGGCCGCCCCGCTTTTAGCAAGGTCCCGCGCAATGGTACGAGCCATCTTTCTTCCATATGGGCTTGGGTGCCGGGTGCCCACCACCGCAATTCTTTTTTTCATTTGCCCTAGTTCATCAATACGCCCCGCTGCAAACAAGAGGCGTGGTGGATCAGGAATTTCTCTTACCCAATCCGGTAGGCGGGGGTCACAGAGGGCCAAGGTATATATCCCCTTGTCCGCCCAACCTGCAATGGCCTCTTCCCATTTGGCCAGATCTCTTTCCTGGACAATGGTCCTGGCCAAGGAAGGAGGCACCTCCAGGTCAACCAATTCCTCATAGGTGGCATGTAATAAAACATCCAAACCACCCAGACCTTCTTCCAAGTGCCCCAATTTCCTGCGACTCATCCCCTTCATACGAAGGAGGTTTAGTATCCATGCCTTGTTCATCCCTTACCTCTCCTGCATCCTTTTTTCCAGCAAGCGAAACTGGATCGCTTCTGCAATATGATCAACCTCTACCCCGTCACTTCCCTGTAAGTCACCTATGGTGCGGGCAACACGAAGAATCCTTCCTCTGGCCCTGGCACTGAGCTTGAGCTGGGTTATCGCCTCGTGTAAAAAAGTCTGGGCCTGGGCTTCTAAGCGGACGACTTCTTCCAATTGGCCAGGTCGTAAACGACCATTTAGACACCCTTGTCGCTTGAGCTGGACCTCCACAGCTCGTTTCACACGACCAGCCATATCCACTGACCTTAGACCTCCTTCCAGCTTAGAACGAAAGTTCACCCTAGGCATTTCGACCAACAGGTCAAACCGGTCTAAGATAGGCCCACTCACCTTGCCCCTATACCGCTTCACATCAAATGGTGAACACCGACACTGGCGTTCTCGGTCTCCTGACCACCCACACCGACAGGGGTTCATTGCAGCAACAAAGATAAAGTCAGCAGGGTAGCGAACCGACCGTCCAATACGAGTATGTCTCACCTCGTGGGATTCCAAGGGTTCCCTCAAGCTCTCCAGGGCATTTTTTCTGTACTCTGGTAACTCATCTAAAAACAAGATCCCCCCATTGGCTAAGGACATCTCCCCCGGCCTTGGAGGGGCGCCACCGCCAGCCAATGAAACAGGAGTAATGGAGTGGTGGGGGTTGCGGAAGGGGCGCATCTGTAAGAGGCTTTTGCCCTTGGCCAAGCCAGCTATGGAATGAATTTTGGTCAGCTCCAACCGCTCGTCGTAGGTCATGGGTGGTAAAATCGTAGGGAGACGCTCTGCTATCATTGTCTTGCCTGATCCAGGCGAACCAACCATGAGTAAGTTATGCCAGCCCGCTGCAGCGATCAAAGCCGCACGTTTAGCTGCCTCCTGACCCAGAACTTCAGAAAAACATGAGAAGGTCTGATCAGGCTGTAAACTGTCCTGGATTGCACCAGTGGACGCCGTGTCCCCCAATAGGGTTTGCTGCGTCGGCAGAGACATGAGATCATTTTGTAAGAGGCTAATCAGTGTAGCCAAATCTTCACAGGGAATCACCCGAACCCCTGGTACCAAGATAGCCTCTTCGACATTGTCGGGATGGACAAAAACATGGTCTATCCCTTGGTCCTTAAAATTAGCCACAAGGGGCAAGATACCGTCCACAGGCAAGATATCCCCATTGAGGCTCAACTGACCTAGAAAGCCCATGGACCCTTCCTGACTTGGGAGTTCCCCCATGGCAAACAGGAGGGCTGCCGCCATGCCCAAATCCAAGTGAGCTCCCCGCTTACGCACCTCAGCTGGGTATAGGTTTATGGTAATCCGTTTGGCTGGTAGACGCACGCCTACTGACTCCAGGGCAGATCGCACCCGCTCCTTGGCTTCTTTCACAGTAGCGTCGGGGAGGCCCACTAAGTGTAAAGACGGTAAGCCATTGGTCAGCTTAACTTCTATTGTTATGGGAACACCTTCTATGCCGATCACAACGGCTGATTGTACATGGTAATACATAAAACCTCCATTATTTTCCATTTTACAATCAGTATACCCTATTATTTCCAACAAGAAAACCACCACTTTCTTCCTACAGAAAGGGTGGTTTCATTAATGCTTCTTTATGTAATGGTTGTAGGATCAAAACAGGCAGTTCCCCATACGATATTGCAACCTTTGACCCATTTTATGAAGTGGACCTAAGCCTTACGACTCGTCTCAATAAACTTCTGTCTCGACGCACTCTTCACACGTCCTTCTTGGTCTAAGTCCAAATCAACCTCTGCTTGCATTACAATTGTGTGGTGGAGCACAACCTTGCTGTTGATTACCGTGTGGGTCACCAGGTCTTTGACGAACAAGGAAAAATCAATCAAGTTAGACTTGATCATTTTGTTGTCGTCTCCCACACCAATCACAACCCAAGACGGATGCTTTTTAGTTCGAGTGATCATGGTAATGTCCGACCAATTGATCTTCCATTTTTCACGATTACCTACCCATTCTGAAAGACCTTTTTCGTCTATACGATAGCTTGTCTGAAGTGAAGTAAAAACGTCTTTAAGCAAAATCAAGGCAAACAACAGTAGTATAGCCGTCATTGCCCAGTTGGCCAGCATAAAGGAACCTGACACCATGCCAACGGCCACAATGGCCTGTAAGAGAATGTGCTTCTTTTGTACCCTATACATCTTTTTTCCCCCTTGTATATCCCATGAGATACTTGAAGCCCTTGATCAAGCCTGCAACAAGTGCTAGGCCTGCCATCATGGCCAAGAATCCAGCCATGCCCGCCACGGCGTCTTCATAGTCCATGACCCCTCTCCCCAGTATCCGTTGCTGTAGTTCTAGCATGCCGACCAGGAGGCCAACCACGGTTGCTGTGAATATAAACGAGAGGATGTGTATGGATAGCTTAGCTGCTCTTTTGAAAACAAAATGGACACAGCCATATAAAAGAACACCCAGTACGCCTACGATGACAAAATGTAGGGTCTTATCCGACGGACTTAGGCCAAACATGCGCAAGATTTGTATAATCCCATCATGTACATTATTAATTACGTCTAAAATTGCTCGAATCCAGTCCATAATTGCTCATTTCTATAGGGTAATATTCTCAAAATGACGAATATCGGTTTCTCCGTAAGGACTCAAGGACACAAGAACCAGGTCAAGAGATACGCCCAAGCGCCCCTTTAACTGTTGACACCGCCAGCTGGCCACCCGACTGAGTCGCTTTAACTGTGGGGTTCTTAAGCTAAGGGCCTGGTCATGGTGGATGGCCTGTCTACTGGTTTTTACTTCCACGATATGTTCTGTGTCACCCCTTTGTGCCAGTATGTCCACTTGGCCAAAGGGTGTTCTCCAGTTGGTTTTCAGAATAGTAAACCCCTGGTCCCTCAAGTGGGCACACACCAAGGCTTCTCCATGGTCACCCAATTCTTTTGTATTCATGATGTCCACCCTATCCTTGGTCCATGGTTGCAATGAACACCAATACCTCAGCAACAACTTCATATAGCTCGGGGGGGATTTCTTCTCCCAATTCCAGATTGTAGAGTTGCTGGGACAAACGTTGATCCTTGTATATGGGGACGTCACTGGCTTCAGCCTTTTCAATGATCTTCTCTGCGACTACGCCCATACCCTTGGCTACCAGTTCTGGTGCCACGCTGTTCTCTTTATCATATCGAATGGCAGTTGCCATTTTTCTTTCAGCCATGACTACACCCTCAAGTCTAGACCACCCTGGGTTTCAGTGGTTTCCATCATTACCTTTGGAAGGAAGGGGGTCTTTTGGGTAATGGTTGTTCGAATATCTACCTGGCCGACCTTCCTATTTTCCAGCCTCTCCTTCAACAAGGAAATTTCCTTGTCAAATAGGCCCTTGACTGCTTCATCTACAACTCGAAACTCAATGGAGTAGCGGTCCTTGTTTTTTTCTACAATTGCCTTGACTGTGTCTAGGCGGTGGGTGTTCAAGGACAAGTAGATCTTAAACTGGTCCTTGGGTTCCTTGCCCTTGCGTTTCTTAACAAACATTTCTAGGGTCTTTTGCTGGTCCTTCTGATAGACCGGAATCTGTACATATGCAACTTCCTCATTGACCTGTTTGAGGAAATGGACTGCGTCTTTCATGTCAGTCAGGGCGTCCTTCATGTCTTGTAGGTCTTCCCCCTGAGCCAATGACAGCTTCCCCAGGCTTGCATCTAACTTGTCCATGGACTTGAGATCCAGGGGTTCATTCATTAAGTCTTTCATTTCAGCTAAGAGTCCTTGAGCAAGGTCTTTAGGAAGCTGATTTAGGCTTTTTAAAAGCCCTTCCATCTGGTCACCCAGTTTCTGTTCCCCAAAGATCAATTTCTCCATGGACAAAATGTCTTGGAGGGTTGAGTCAGCCCCTAAACGATTGGCAAAGGCCAAAGTGTTGGCGTCCAGCTTAGTCAAAACATTGACCAACTGCTTGACTTCTTGGGTCAGGGTTTCTTGACCTGACTGAGGTTGGCCACCACCTTCACTGGCCTGGAGGCCTACTTGTGATTTTGCTTGCTCACTGGTCAAACCGGGGGCGCCGCCCTCTACTTGAGCCAAGTTCATTTGCTGGTTAGCCGCTGGTTCTTGTCCTTGGCCACCAGCTGGTGAAAGCGTCCCTTGGGGGCCAGCTTGGCCGGAAGGATCAACCGTAGACTGGGGGGTGATTTGAACACCTTGGTCTCCCAAAGCAAGGCTTTGGCCCTCGACAGTTGATTCAGTAAGATTGGCATTTGTTACACCCGCCTCACTGGCATTGGCATTTATGCTTTGAAAGGCTTGTGCCAGTTGACGGACAAGCTTACCAGAAGAGGTCCCTTCAAGGACTTTGCCACCAAAGGCTTGGCGCAAGAGATCTTTAATAGATGCTTCTTCCGTTACCTTGTCTAGGTCGACCATACCCGCACTGGCCAAGTCTGCTAGTTTGCTCGCCTGTTGAACAGCACTTTTCAAGTCCTGGACTGCCTTGGGGTTAACCGGCAGACCTGCTTTTACGAGGGCCTTGGCCGCCTCCTGGTTCTCTTGTGAGTCTGGTATATGATTGTCACTAAGCAACTGGCGAACATCCAAGTCAGCCTCACCGGTGTCTGGTCGCACAAGGACTTGGTCACCGGTTTCAAGAACTTGAAAGTTGAGGACTTGCCCTTTTACAAAGGCAGAGTCCCCTTGGTTGGAAGCCCGCATGAGCTTGCCATCAGCCAGGGCTAGGATTAAGCCATCCTTCATTACTTCCACAACTTCTGCACGAAAAGTAGAGCCGGCCTTCAGGTTGATCTTGCCACCCTTTAGGTCTTTGGGTTGTTGCTTTTCGGTTTGAATGTTCATACGATTGGTTATTCGCATGGACTCACCCCTTATTCTTCAAGAAACTTCTTCAAAAATGACATCCGGTGGACTGGAGAAGGGCCCAATTGTCTGAGTCCCTCATAGTGGGTTGCTGTTCCATACCCCTTGTTTTTGCTCAGGTCATATCCCGGATACAAGGCGTCCAGTTCACAGATCATTTGGTCTCGAGTTACCTTGGCCAAGACGGACGCGGCTGCAATACTGGCACTCTTCGAGTCCCCCTTGATCAAGGGGAGCTGTTTAATAGGTATATCGGCCAGTTCTACTGCATCGATCAATAGGAAATCTGGTGTTGCCTCCATGTCCTCCATGGCACGTTTCATGGCAAGCTTGGTTGCATTGAGAATATTGATCTGGTCTATCTCCTCATGGCTGGCCATGCCAACCCCAAAGGCAACTGCCCGTTCCTTAATAGCTGTGAACAGGGCTTCACGTTTGCGCTCAGGGATCTTTTTAGAGTCATCTAGACCTAGGAGTCCATGGTCTTGAGGCAGGATAACACAGGCGGCTACAACGGGTCCTACCAGGGGACCTCTTCCCGCTTCATCTATGCCCCCAATGGCCATATACCCATTGGCCATGGCCTGGGCTTCATACTGCCAGAGGCCTCGTAGCCGTTCCAGTTCCAAATCCATCTTCTGTCTTTCCTTTTGGATCTTCACTGCCATCTGCTGGACAGATTTGCGGCTGTCTTCCAAAAGTTCCTCTACCAGAACCTCTTTTTGGTCCAGGGTCATGGCTTCCAACAAGGCCTTGATTTCAGTTGTTTTTTTCTTTGAAAAACCGGCCTCCATTAGACGTCCTTTCCTAGTACCAGGGCGTCCGATGGGCGTTCTAGGCATATTCGGCCAATGACACCCTTTCGGTATTCGTCAAGGACCAGTCGGGCCACCTTCTCGTAATCCAGCTGGTTGCCTTTTTTAATACAACCCCTCGTTCGAGCAATGTGGTCCATAATTTCAATGGTTTCCTCATAGTGGTCTTCCAGCTCATATCGGTCTTTCATCATGACAGGGTATGCCTCAACGAGTTCTTTGATCAGGTGGAAGGCCAAGTCGTCAAGGTGCATGATTTCATCCTTAATGGCCCCCGTGAAGGCCAGGTGCATGCCCACCTCGTCTTGTTCGATTTTAGGCCAAAGAATCCCTGGTGTATCAAAGAGTTCAATGTCCTTGCGTATACGAACCCATTGCTTGCCCTTGGTTACACCGGGTTTGTTGCCCGTTTTGGCACTCTTCTTACCCACTAGTTTATTGATCAAAGAAGACTTGCCCACATTGGGAATTCCAATGATCATCAGGCGAATGGCCCGTGGTGCCATACCTTTCGATGTCCACCTGTCTAACTTTTCCTTGGCTGCATTTTGTACTGCTGTTAGTAGCTTGGGGACACCTGCCCCCTTCATGCTATCCATGGGAATGGCTTCAATCCCTTGGTCCTTGTAGTAGGCAATCCATTCGTTGAGGACCTTTTGGTCCGCCAGGTCAGCCTTGTTTAAGACTACGACTCTAGGCTTGTTTTGGACAAGCTGGTCGAACTGGGGATTACGACTACTGTATGGGATTCTTGCATCAAGAAGCTCAACGCATACGTCCACCAATTTCAGGTGCTGGGCAATGAGGTCCTTGGTCTTTTTCATATGGCCTGGATACCAGTTAATTGTTGTCATTACTTACCTCCAATAAAAAAGCTGTCCAGAGTCTTCGGTCCATTTCTGGTCAGCATATCCTTACATTTATTTTACCATGTTTCCCCCATGGGTCATAGTAACGAACTGGCTCAAAAGTCTCCGTCCTACACTGATTCAAAAAAACAAAAAGGAATCGATTGCTCGATTCCCTTACGTTTGTTATTTGCGCATGCGCTCTTTAACTTTAGCTCGCTTACCAACACGGTCGCGTAGGTAGTTAAGCTTAGCACGACGTACTTTACCAAGACGAGTAACTTCTAGCTTCTCAATCTTTGGAGAGTGTAGAGGAAGAGTCTTCTCAACACCAACGCCGTAAGAAATCTTACGAACTGTGAAAGTCTCACCAATGCCGCCGCCCTGACGCTTCAGAACAACACCTTCGAAAATCTGGATACGCTCACGCTTACCTTCTTTTACTTTTAGGTGTACTTTTACTGTGTCGCCAACGCCGAACTCAACAACTTCGGACTTCATTTGCTCGCGTTCTAGTTCTTTAATGATGTTTTGGTTCATTTTGCTTTCTCCTTTATATCATAGACGTTCTTGAGTCACGCTTCGCGCACAGAGGACCGTCCGTATTACAACATTCGTATTATAGCACATGAAAACAGCACAAACAAGTGCTATTTAAGTGTTCGTAAGAGGTCACGGACCTTTTTCTTGGTTTTTTCATCTTGGTCAGGATCAGCCAAAAGTTTTTGGATCATGTCTGGCCGACGGTCTGCTGTCAGACGAACCGACTCCTCAAAACGCCACTTTTCAATATTGGCATGGTGGCCTGACAAGAGGACGTCTGGTATGCCTGCTCCATCGATTTCCGGGGGCCGCGTATAATGGGGGTACTCCAACAAACCATTATAGTGACTCTCGTCCTCATAGGAAACCGACTTGCCAATAACCCCAGGTAATAGACGGGCTACCGTGTCGATTAACACCATGGCAGGTAACTCTCCACCGGTTAAGACGTAGTCTCCAATGGACACTTCATGGGTCACATGCTGGTCAATAAAGCGTTGGTCAATACCCTCATAGTGGCCACAAACCAGGCATATCTCTTCCTCCTGGGACAAGTCCCTAGCCAGGGCTTGTGTCAGGGGTTGGCCCTTTGGAGTTAGGTAAATGACCGGTGTTCCCGGCTTGTGGTCAGCCCCTGTCTGAAGCGCATCTCGAAGGGGTTGGACCTGCATCACCATGCCTGCTCCACCCCCATAAGGGGTGTCGTCAACACGATTGTGCTTGTTTGTTGTATAGTCTCGAATTTGAATGGTCTGAAAAGAAATCTTTTCCTCCCGGATTGCCCGGCCCATAATGCTGGACGTGGCAAAACCATCAAACATTTCTGGAAAGAGGGTGAGGACCTTAAACTTCATCGATCATTCCCTTTATGGTTTGAACATGAAGGACTTTAGCCTCATGGTCAAAGGACAGGATAAAGGCCTTGACCGCTGGGATCATGAATTCGTCTCCATTGTCCCGTTTGATAACAAACAGGTCTTGGGCAGACCCGATCACCACGTCTTTGACTTGGCCCACATGGCCATGTTCCTGATCATGGACGGCATAACCTACCACGTCACTGACGTAGAAGGTGTCCTCGTCCAGTTCAGGCATATCCTCTTTTAGGACATAAACGTTTTTGTTTTTGAGGCCCTCCACTTCATTGATGTGGTTAAAGCCCTTCAATTTAGCCAGAATGAGGTTTTTGTGGAAACGCAGGCTGGCAATTTTATGTTTACGATCGTCCCCTTCAATGATCAGGTAGGAGAAATCGTTGAATTCTTCTTTATCGGTTACATAGGGAAATATTTTAATGTCGCCACGGAGTCCGTGGGGATTGGTGATTTTTCCAACGAGCATTCGCTCCATGGAGACCTCCTCTGCTTGCTGAATCGATTGCGTAACATGCATGATTTGAAATAGACTAATGGGTCAGGCTGTATAAAATAAACTTTGACGTGGCAACTCAACCACGGACAGTGAGAACATTTTCTACAGACTGAAAAGGATCGGTTGCCCGATCCTTTCATTTACTGAATGATTTCAACAACCACTCGCTTGTTCTCTTTGGTAGCAGCAGCTTTCACTACTGTGCGTAGAGCTTTTGCAATTCGGCCTTGTTTGCCAATTACTTTGCCCATGTCGTCAGAGGCAACTTTCAACTCGATGATCACAGATTGAGAGCCCTCAACCTCTTTCACTTCGACTTGTTCTGGATAGTCAACCAATGCCTGAGCGATTACTTTAACGAGTTCACCCATTACTATCACTCCTCTGATGAATTACTTACCAAATTTTTCGTAGATGCCGTTAGCCTTGAACAGATCCTTTACAGTATCTGTAGGCTGTGCACCGTTGCCCAACCATTTCAGTGCCTTTTCCTCGTCAATCTTGACTTCAGCAGGCTCTGTCATTGGGTTGTACGTACCGATTTCCTCGATGTTACGACCATCACGTGGTGCACGGGAATCCGCTACTACGACTCTATAGAAAGGCTTCTTTTTAGCACCCATTCTCTTTAGACGAATCTTTACTGCCATGTGTTTCACCTCCTCTTTTACTTAGTCTTCTATCATAATCAGAAGATTACCATTACTCATTTAGAAAAACGGGAGACCAAAGCCCTTACCACCGCCACGCTTCATTTTCTTCTCCATACCGGAGAACTGTTTCATCATTTTCCGCGTGTTTTCAAATTGCTTAATCAAACGATTGACATCTTGAACAGTGGTTCCGCTGCCTGCGGCAACGCGCTTCTTTCGGCTGGCATTAAGCAAGCCAATGTCTTGTCTTTCCTTGCGGGTCATGGACTGGATAATGGCCTCAATCTTGGACATTTCCTTGTCGTCAACCTGTACATTCTTCATGGCCTTGTTGTTCATACCCGGCATCATGGCAAGAATGTCGCTGAGGGGACCCATGTTTTTCATTTGCTGGAGTTGGTCAAGGAAGTCGTCCAGGTCAAATTCGGCCTTTCGGATTTTCTTTTCCAAACTTCGCATTTTATCTTCGTCAAAGCTCTCTTGTGCTTTTTCGATCAGCGTCAGTACATCGCCCATCCCAAGGATACGGGAGGCCATCCGGTCCGGATGGAATTCTTCGATGTCCGTCAGCTTCTCACCCACACAAGCAAACTTGATCGGCTTTCCTGTTACCGAGCGTACCGACAGGGCCGCACCACCACGGGTGTCGCCGTCTAGCTTGGTAAGGATAACCCCGTCTACTCCCAGTTTGCCATTAAAGGTTTCAGCAACATTTACGGCATCCTGGCCAGTCATGGAGTCGATCACAAGCAAGATTTCCTGGGGCTTAACTGCTCCCTTAACCCGCTCTAGTTCATCCATCAGGGCTTCATCAATATGAAGACGACCTGCAGTATCGAGAATAACAACATCGTTGCTGTACTTACGAGCATGCTCGATGGCAGCCTTAGCGATATTCTCTGGGTCAACCTTGTCTCCCATGGTAAACACAGGTAGGTCCAGTTGTTCCCCAACAACTTGTAGCTGCTTGATCGCGGCTGGTCGGTAAATATCACAGGCTGCAAGCAGTGGACGCTTGCCTTGCTTCTTTAGAAGTTGGCCCAGTTTACCAGTCGTTGTTGTCTTACCAGCACCCTGTAGGCCGACCATCATAATGACTGTTGGCGGACTTGAGGAGAAGGTCAGCTTGGCTTGCGTCTCTCCCATGAGGGCTGTCAGTTCTTCATTTACAATTTTAATCACCATCTGTGCTGGCGTCAGGCTGGTCATGACTTCTTCGCCGACTGCCCGCTCCGACACCTTCTTGGTGAACTGCTTTACAATTTTAAAGTTAACGTCAGCTTCAAGTAGGGCTAATTTGACTTCACGCATTGCTGCCTTAACGTCTTTTTCATTTAGCTTGCCCTTGCCTTTCAGGCCATTAAGGGTACTTTGAAGCTTTTCCGCCAAACCGTCGAATAATGCCAAGGAAATTCCTCCATTCCAATCGGTTGACTCGATAAATCCTATTCAATCACCTGTTTTGCCAGCTGGCGAAGCTTTTTCACTTCTTCAATGGACAAGGTTCCATTGTTGGCTGTCAACTCAGACTCGATATAGTCAATTTCAGCAATCAATGCCTTTGCCTTTTGCTCCGTTGACCGGAAGCGTTCCAGCAAACCCAATTTGCTTTCATAGCCTTCCAGGAGCTTTTCACTACGACGAATGGTGTCGTAGACAGCTTGACGGCTGATCCCTTGATTCTCTGAGATCTCCCCCAGGGACAGGTCCTCATTACAATAGACTTCCAAGATGTCACGTTGCTTGTCTGTCAGCAACTGACCATAGAATGCAAACAAGTTTCCCAATCTGAGTTTTTTCTCGATCAAAGGTACACCACCTACCTGTCAAGGCATTTTACTTTGTAAAGGTTATCTGCTTTACAGACTGTATCATACAATAGGATTCCATCCGTGTCAAGGGATTTTTACACATCCATTAGGGCTTTTACAAATGCCTTAGGGTCAAATGGCTGAAGGTCGTTAATACCTTCCCCAACACCGATCATTTTTACCGGGATACCCAGTTCTTCTTTTACGGCTAGAATGGCCCCACCTTTAGCGGTTCCGTCCAGCTTGGTCAGTACAATCCCCGTGATCCCAGCTGCCTCGCTGAAGAGTTTGGCCTGCTGGATAGCATTCTGACCTGTGGTAGCGTCCAAGACCAAAAGCACTTCCTTTGTAGCCTCTGGGTACTCTCGCTCGATAACACGATGGATTTTTTCCAGTTCGTTCATCAAGTTCTTCTTATTATGAAGACGGCCAGCCGTGTCACAGATCAGAACCTCTGCTTTACGAGACTTTGCCGCCTGGATGGCGTCAAAGATTACCGCAGCTGGATCTGCCCCTTCTTGGTGGGCGATAACGTTGACATTGGCCCGGTCTCCCCATACCTTTAATTGGTCGATAGCCGCTGCACGGAAGGTGTCCGCTGCCGCCAAAAGGACATTTTTACCGCTGGTCTTGAGGTAGTTGGAAATCTTACCAATGGAGGTCGTTTTACCCGCTCCATTGACACCAATTACCAAGACCACTGCCGGTGCAGGTTCAATGTTGAGATCATGGTTCTGGTCAAGGATCAAAAGGTCTTCCATTACGTCATGCAGAACACCCTTTACCTGGGAAGCGTCGTTGATCTTTCTTGCTTTTAGCTCTTCTCGAAGGTTGTCAATCAACTTCATGGTAGTTGTCATACCCACATCGGCCATAATCAGAATTTCTTCCAGTTCCTCAAAGAGGTCGTCGTCGATCTCACCATAGTTGTTGAGGAGGTCGTCAATGGCGTCCGTAATGGTATGGCGGGTCTTGTTCAGGCCATCCATCAAACGTCCAAAGAAACCCTTCTTTACAGGTTCTTCAGCAAGTGCTTCCTGGGGTTCTTCCTGAACAGGCTCTTCCACAGGGTCAGCATCCTCCGTCTCAACAGAAAGTGCTGGGTCATCCGTCGAGGCTAGTGGGTCAAAAGACGTGTCTACTTGTGGCGCGTCCACAGCTTCAAAGCGCTCATTGGTCTCTTCTGCTAGAGAAGCCTCTTCATGGGTTTCTTCTTGACCTTCTTCAAGTACTTCTTCTTGCACCTGTCCTTCTTGTAGGTCTTCCTGCTTCTTTTCTTCATCGGATTTCTTGCCAAATCCAAACAATTTTTTAAACATGTGTCCTCCTAGACTGCTTCTGGTGCAATGTCTTCCAGCTGAACGGAAACGACTTTGGATACCCCATACTCCTGCATGGTTACCCCAAAGAGAGTGTCCGCAATTTCCATGGTTCCCTTCCTGTGGGTGATGATGACAAACTGAGAACTCCTTGTGAAGTCCTTCAGGAACTCGGCAAAACGGAAAACGTTGACGTCATCCAGGGCTGCCTCAATCTCATCGAGTATACAGAAGGGTGCTGGTTTGGTCCTAAAAATAGCAAACATGAGTGCAATAGCAGTCATGGCCCGCTCTCCCCCGGAAAGAAGGTTCAAACTTTGCAGTTTCTTCCCAGGCGGTTGGGCGACAATTTCGATATCACTTTCCAGCAGGTTCTCTGGGTCCACAAGGATCAGGTCTGACTGGCCCCCATGGAAGAGTTGCTGGAAAATATCCTTAAAATGTACCTTTACCTGATCAAACTTTTCTTTGAACTGGCTCTTCATTTGCTTTTCGAGGTCACGGATGACCTTGTCCAGAATTTTTCTAGACTTGACCAGATCATCTTTTTGTTCCGTTAAGAAACCATGACGCTCTTTCACCTCAGCGTACTCTTCAATGGCATGCATGTTGACCTCGCCAATGGCCCTTAGTTTTTTACGCAGGGAAACCACTTCTTTCTTGGCCTCTCCTTCTTCAACTTCCAGGCGCATTTCCTTGGCTTCCATCATGCCAATTTCGTACTTTTCCCATAAACTTTGAATATGGCCGTCCCGTTCAACTTCCAACTTGGCAACCATGACTTCATGCTTGTGGGCCTTGTCCCGCAGGGCTTCTGACTCCCCATGGGCCGTCTCTAACTGCAGACGTTCGTCCACCAAGACCGTTTGGATAGCGGCAATCGCCCCTTCCACTTCCTTGCGTTTTTCGTCCATGAGAGAGAGGTTTTGTGCTTCTTTTTCCAGACGTGCCTCCAGAACAACAATGCCTTCTGAAGTTTCATCCTTCTCAGACACAAGGGCTTGCTTCTCCGCTTCCTTACGTCCCATGTGACCTGCAATGGTCCTGATCTCACCGATCACCCGGTTGACGTCTGAAGATGCGTGCTCTAGCTTCTCTTTTTGAGCCGCAAAGCCAATACGTATGCCTGTGATGTCGTCCATCATGGTCTTGGCTTGGTCTTGCTTAGAAGCAATATCTGAGGACTGTGATGTCATGTCCTTTTGAATGGCTTCCTTTTCGGCGTCAATCTCAATGAGACGGCGTCGTTTGTCGCTGATTTGGTCCAGGGCTTGTTGCTCCTCCTGGGCCATCATCGTATACTCACGGACATAGCGGTTTTTTTCCACCTCCGCCCGTTGTAAGCTGTGCTGAATGGTCTCTTGGTCACCCTCCAGTCGAACCAACTGCATGCGGAGGCCATCACTGTCCTCTTTCAATTGGTCAACCCGAAGGGCAAAGGAGTTGAGTCGCTCTTTAACCCCTTGATATTGGTCCATGGTCTGGCGACCGGTGGTTTCAGTTTCAGTAATATCTTTTGTCAGGTCGTCAATTCGCTTTTTCCTGCCCAATAGGTTGGAAACCTTGGACTTGAAGGAACCACCCGAAATAGCCCCACCTGGTTGCAGGATTTCACCATCCAGGGTGACAATTCTGTGTTTAAAGCCCTTGGTCTTTAGCAGCTTCACAGCAATGCTGTAGTTTTCAACAAAGACCGTACGTCCCAGCATGTACTCCATCAAGGTGGCATACTTGGGCGCATAGGACAGGATCTCACACCCTCTCCCGATGACTCCCTCCATATTGGAAATGGCAGGACTCAACCTGTTGTCATAGGTCTTTAGGTTGGACAAGGGCAAAAAGGTCACCCGGCCCATTCGATTCTTCTTCAAATGATCAATCAGCCGCTTGGCGTCTTGCTCATTCTCTGTAACAATATTCTGCAGCTGTCGACCTAGGCTGACTTCAACTGCTGTAATGAAACGCTCAGGTATGGAAACCAAGCTGGCCACAACCCCATGAACCCCCTGGTTCAAGCTAGGGTTTTGACTACAGGCCTTAAGGATTCCTCGGACACTATAATCATAACCTTCAAAGCTCTTTTCCATTTCCTCAAGAAGTTTCTTCTCATGGCGCTGCTTGGTTAGTTGTTGTCTCAGTTGGTCCAATCGTTCTTCTAGGACCTTGGCTTCCTTTTGGTCTTCCTCTTGCTTGCCATAGGCCTTAGTGAGGTCCGCCTTTACCTGGTCATAGTTGGCTTGCAGACTAGCCCTTTTGGATTCCAGGGCTTGAAGCTCCACCTGGCAGGTAACAAGGCGGTTTTCAGACTCTGTTTTCTGGACCAAAATCTGTTCAGTTTGGGCCTTCAATCGTTCAATCATGGACTCCCGGGACTGGATTTCGATTTTTTCCCGTTCACCCGCATTGAGGAGTTCAATAATGCGACTTCTCATGGACTCTGTGTTGCTTTCTTGCTCCGCCAGGGTCAACATGAGTTGGTCATAGGCCTGCCGCTTCCCTTCCAGTGCGATCTCCACATCGGTCAAGGCATTACGGAGGACTTCACGTTCTTGGTCTAAGCGGTCACGCTCAGTCTCCTTCATGATTTTGCTGCTTTTTAAGTCTTCCAGCTCCTGTGATAATCGGAGCATGTTGCTTTCCATATTTCTATGTTTTTCAAGAGCCGCTTCCATTTGTGCTTCCACATGGCCCTTGGCTTCTGTTTTTTCAATGAGGTCCCGCTCAATTTCTTTTACGGCAAACTCTTTGGCTTTTAGGGTTTCTTCCTTGCCCCCAATGGTCCGGGTCAGGTCCCGAATACGTCCATGAACCTGGTCTCTGCTGGTCTGAATTTCCTGTTCAGCCTGCTGGGCCTTGGCCCGCTTGGCGTCAATCAGCTCAATGTCCCTAACAAATAGGTGGACTTCCAAGCTTCTCAGGTGCTCAGAGTGCTCCTTGAAGGCCAGGGCTTTCTCGCTCTCAATACGCAGGGGTTCAATCCGTCCATCCAGTTCCTGTAGAATGTCCTCCACACGGAGTAGGTTACTATTGGTAGAAGCCAGCTTGCGCTCTGCCTCACGTTTTCGACTCTTGTACTTGACAATCCCTGCGGCTTCCTCGAAAATCTGACGGCGTTCCTCAGCCTTATTACTTAGGACACGGTCAATCCGTCCCTGGCCAATAATGGAATAGCCATCGGTACCAATACCGGTGTCCATAAAGAGTTCTTTCACATCTTTTAGACGGCATGAGGCACCATTCAAGAGGTACTCGCTATCGCCAGACCGGTAAACCCGCCGGGTAACAGAAACCTCATTATAATCCAGTGGGAAGAACTGTTCCTGGTTATCAAAGGTTAAGGTCACCTCCGCCATGCCCAGCTGCTTCCGGTGCTTGGTCCCATTAAAAATGACGTCAGCCATGCTGTTTCCCCGGAGGGTCTTTACTTTCTGCTCCCCCAGGACCCAGCGAACTGCGTCAGTAATATTACTCTTTCCACTACCATTAGGCCCTACCACACAGGTAACGCCATTCTCGTAAATAATCTCAGTTTTATCTGCAAAGGACTTAAAGCCCTTCATTTCTAGTTTCTTTAAATACAAGGGTACACCTCATTTGTTACGGAAATATGCGGCAGCTAATCTTACGATCGCCCCGCTGGATGGCCACATGGCCTGGGTCTTGCTGGGGATCAGTCATGATCTCAACTTGGGCAGGGGCAAAGTCCTGGCGGAGTTGGTTCAGGGTCTGCTTCTTCTGCCCAACTACCTTGGACTGGACCTTGGGGTGGCAGGTCAATATAAGGTCGTCTTCGCTAGGCGGAAGCTGCGCCAAGGCAGAACCAATGGCCTGCTTGATCGACTCTGCTATGACCAACTCACCCATGGCAGGGTGCATGGGTCCCGCTAGAACCGCGTCTCCCAAAAGGTCTTCTGTGGCTTGTAAGCCCACTCGTATAACAGGTATATCCGCTTCCATCAGTTGGGTGCGCATGTGGGCCGCTTCTTTTACGGCTATCTCCAGGGGCAAGGGATGATATGAACCCAACCCATAGGAAGTAGCCAAGTCCGTTTCTTTCACAACAACCACCGGATAGATGCGCACGAAATCAGGTTTCATGGCAATGACGGCCTTTGTTGTACGCCTTCGGGCTTGGTCGTGGTCACCAGGTAGGCCAATCATAAGTTGAATACCTACACGTATTCCAGCACCTTGAAGCGCTTGAACAGCCTGAGACACGCAGGTAGCATTATGCCCCCGGTGGCTTGCTTCCAAAACAGCTTGGTCCATGGACTGTACACCCAGTTCCACTGTGGTCACACCATACTTTAGGAGGCGGTCGATTACCGTTTGACCACAGTAGTCTGGCCTGGTTGAAAGGCGAATGCCCTTTACCCTACCCTCATCTAGATAGGTCTTTGCAATAGCTAAGTATCTTTCTTGGAGGTCTGGGTCTATACCCGTAAAAGACCCACCATAGTAAGCAATTTCAATGGTAGAGCGACTGGGTCCCAAATAAGTAAGCCCTTCTTCAATACGAGCATGTACTTGGTCTGGGCTAGGCGGTGAAAGGGTCCCACTGATTTTCCTTTGGTTGCAAAAAACACAGTCATGGGGACAGCCCCCATGGGGAATGAAAACAGGAACAATGCCCTGCTTACTCAAAGGATTTCACCTCGCGAATGGCCATCTTGGCTGCTTCTTGCTCACTTTCCTTCTTGCTACGGCCAACCCCCTTGCCAATGACTCTGTCATTGAGCTTGACATGGGTATGGAAGACCTTGCTATGGTCCGGTCCTTCCTCTTTGACAATCTCGTACTTAATCCGGTTGTCCTTGTTGACCTGGGCCAGTTCTTGCAAGTGGGTCTTGTAGTCTAAGAAGACCTTGCCTGCTACGGCGTCTTCGATTTTGCTTGTCATTTCACGCATGATAAAGGCTTTGGCTGGCTCCATTCCGCCATCCAGATAAATGCTGGCAATGAGGGCTTCAAAAGCGTCAGCCAGGATGGACGTTCGGTCGCGACCACCCGTCAACTCTTCTCCTTTACCAAAAAACATATAAGTCCCCAGGTTCAGTTTCCGTGAACATGCGCCCAGGGTGGACTCACAGACGATCTTGGAGCGAATTTTGGTTAATTCTCCTTCTGGTAACTTGGGGTAATTGCTAAACAAGTGATCACTGATCACAATGCCCAACACCGAGTCACCTAAAAACTCCAAACGTTCATTATTCCGTCTGTCCTTGCTTTTGCGTTCGTTGGCGTAAGAGCTGTGGGTCAGGGCTTCCTTTAGAATCTCCTGATTGCCAAAGTGATAGCCAATTCGTTTTTCTAAATCCTTGGTCATGGATGTCTCCCTTCTGATGTGAACCAGAAGAGGCTTTTTAAACACACTGGTAAGTAGTGCGTTTAAAAACCCTCTCCACCATTACTATTTTAAGGGGTCAAGGCGAAAAATTCAACCTTCTGCCATTAATTATAAAGAGGATGCCAGACCGAAAATGGTAAAGGTCCGACACCCTCATTACGAGTGCAATTTTAGTTGTACTTATGCTTCAAATTTCTTGAAGCACAGGGTTGCATTGTGGCCACCAAAGCCAAGGGAGTTGGAAATAGCAACTTTAACGTCTGCTTCCTTACCCTTGTTTGGAAGAACCTGCAGGTCTAGTTCTGGATCTTGCTCTTGAATACCCATGGTACCGTGTACAAATCCTTGGTGCAGGGCCTGAACACAGGCAATGGCTTCCACAGCCCCTGCAGCACCAAGACAGTGGCCTGTCATGGACTTTGTGGAGTTCACAAGCAAGTTGTTTGCATGGTCACCAAAGACAGACTTGATAGCCAGTGTTTCGAATTTGTCATTATAAGGCGTGGATGTCCCGTGGGCATTGACATAGTCAACGTCTTCAGGCTGAAGACCCGCGTCCTTAATAGCCATGTTCATGGAACGTGCAGCACCTTCACCACCTGGAGCTGGAGACGTAATATGGTAGGCATCTGCAGATGCGCCATAGCCGACAACTTCAGCATAGATCTTTGCACTACGAGCCTTGGCATGCTCCAGTTCTTCAAGGATAAGGATACCGGCACCTTCACCCATGACAAAGCCGTTACGGTCCTTGTCAAATGGACGAGATGCAGTTTGAGGATCATCATTACGCGTAGACATGGCCTTCATTGTACAGAAACCTGCCATACCCAACA
>CAYFHQ010000034.1:0-32566 GCA_964342805.1 uncultured Peptostreptococcaceae bacterium
CCGACGGATAATCCATGAGTTCCCCCAGGCCCAGGACCTTAGGGTGGTCAATCAGGGTTTGGAGGTCAGCGGCTTCTAATACTGCACCGGCATTTTCAAAACCGGTGGCTGGTACGCAGGAGGGCAACATATAGAAAACATCCATGGGTACCTGGTCCGCGGCGTCAATCATGTACCGAATGCCGTCCAAGCCACACACATTGGCGATTTCGTGGGGGTCAGCAATAATGGTTGTTGTTCCCCGTGGCATAACCGTCTTGGCAAACTGGCTGGGGGTCACCATGGCTGACTCAATGTGTACGTGGCCATCGATCAGGCCAGGCACAATGTACTTGCCATCGGCGTCGATCACTTCGTCGCCTTCGTATTCACCACCTACACCTGCCACATAACCGTCCACAATGGCAATGTCACCTTTGAGGATTTCCTCGGTGAACACATTAATGACTTGCCCACCCTTGATCACAAGGTCTGCTGGTACTCTACCTGCTGCTACATCAATTCTCTTTTTGAAGTTGACACCCATATCTGCACTCCTTACGCTTTTGCCTGTTTGATTGCCGCAAGAATTTTATCTGGTGTTGCAGGAACTTCTGTAATACGAACGCCAATGGCGTCATAAATGGCATTGAGGATGGCCGGTGCCACAGGCACCATTACCGGCTCACCAATACCCTTGGCCCCGTAAGGAGCCGTATTCTCTGGGTCCTCCACGATGAACTTTTCTATTTCAGGAATGTCCATGGCCGTGGGAATAATATACTTGGCAAACTTATTGTTTTTAATGGTCCCCTTGTGGACACCCAGGTCCTCATAGAGGGCGTAGCCTAGACCCATAACAAAGCCACCGTCGATCTGACCTTCAACAAGCTCAGGATTGATGGCCCGGCCCACGTCTTGAGCACACCAGGCCTTGGTCACTTGAACACGGCCGGTCATGGTGTTGACTTCAACCTCTACCCCATAGGCATTAAAGGTATAGGGCCAGTAGGGTGCCCCCTGGCCAGTCTCCTTGTCCATGCCCAGGGTTTGGGCTGTAAAGGTTTCCGTGATCATGAGGTTTTCCTCTGGGAACCGCTTGGCAATATCCGCAAAGGTCATGTTCTTGGCTGGGAACATTTCCAACCAGATCTTGCCGTCTTCTGTCTTGAAGCCCACAGGTGCGTTAAGTTCCAAAGCTTCCGCCGCTTCCTCATAGAGTCTTTGAACAAAGGCTTCGGACGCCCGCTTGACTGCATTGCCTGTATTGTAGGTTTGTCGACTGGCTGCCGCAGTACCCGAGTCTTGGAACTCGTCGGTATTCTCGCAGATCATGGTCACATCGTCTGGAGAAATGCCCAAGGCTTCTGCACATACCTGGGGCATGATGGTCTTGGCCCCTTGGCCTACTTCCGTTGCCCCTACCCTAAGATTGATCTTGCCGTCAGGCTTGAGTTCTACCGTGGCAATGGAGACATCCGGAAAGCCATTTCCATAGCCTGTGCCGTACCAACTAATTGCTATACCTCGTCCTTTTTTCCACATGGCTAGGCCTCCCCTTCCTTCATATCCAGTGACAACTGTTGGTCCTTGGCCATGGCTTCTTCAATGACCTCAAGACACTTGTCCAGGGGCACACTCTCCACCAGAACCTGGCCATTGGCCGTTTCTGATCCTTGTCTGAATATGTTTTTCATACGGAAGGCAAAGGGGTCCATTTTCAGTTCCCTGGCCAGCATGTCTGCTTGTTGCTCGTACATGATCGGCACTTGGGTGGCTCCAAACCCTCTCATGGCCCCACAGAAGGGGTTATTGGTATAGACAGCAATACTGTCCACTTTTACATTTGGAATGGCATAAGGGCCGTAAGCATGGACACCCGCCTTACGAAGGACATTGATAGCCCAGGAGGCATAAGCCCCGGTGTCGCCAATAATTTCCGCTTCAAATGCCGTATAGTTGCCTTCTGCGTCGGCGGCTGACCGACACTTCATGACCATGGGGTGGCGCTTGGAATGGGCATAGAAGGACTCTTCTCTTGTATAAGTTACCTTGACCGGGCGACCGGTTAACATGGTGCCCAGGGCCAGGTGGATCTGCATGGTAATGTCTTCTCGACCACCAAAGGCTCCACCAACACTTGGGTTGATAATGCGGATTTTTTCCTCTGGAATACCGATGGCGTCTGCCACCTCAAGGCGGTCAAAGTGGGGGTACTGGGTAGAAGCCATGACTACAACAACGTCGTCTTCCATCCAGGCCAGGCCGCTTTCCAGCTGCAAAAAGGCATGGTCCACAAAGGGAGAGTAGTAGGTGTTTTCTACCACAACTGCAGCCTCTGCAAAGGCCTTTTCTACATTGCCCTTGCGGCATTTGTAGTGGTAAATGATATTGGACTTGCCATCATGGACTTGTGGCGCGTCTTCTTTCATGCCTTCCACAGGATCAAGAACCGGCTCCAGTTCCTCATAGGTCACCTCAACCAGCTGTCCTGCTTCCTCTGCAATCTTGGGGGTTTTAGCAATGATGAAGGCCAGGGGATCTCCCACCCGGCGGACTTTCTTTTCACAGAATACTTCATGGTCCTTAAAGAGGACTCCGTGGTGGTTGGCTGCCAAAACATCCACAGCCGTCAGGATCTTGACCACACCTGGGTAGCCTTCCGCCTTGGACAGGTCCAGGGTGAAATAACCATGGGGAATGGTAGACCGTACCGTATAGCCATGGAGTTCCCCCTCCATGGAAATGTCCTGGGGGTACTTGGCCCGGCCCGTTAATTTATCAAATCCGTCTTTCCGTCGATATCTAGTACCTACGGTCTTCAGCTGCTTACTTTCCATCTCGGCCCCCCTCTTCTTCCTCTGTAATGCGCTTGGAAGCCAATTGAACGGAGTCAATGATCTTGTCATAACCCGTGCACCGACATAGGTTGCCTGAAATGGATTCCTTTATATCATCCATACTTGGTTTGGGTTTTTCGTCCAGTAGGGCCTTGGCCGACATGACCATGCCTGGAATACAGTAACCACACTGGACAGCCCCGTTATCTAAAAAGGCCTGTTGAACAGGATCGAGCCCGTCTTCGGTCTCAAGTCCCTCAATGGTGAGAATGTCCTTGCCCTGGCACTGTACTGCCATGACCAGGCAAGAATCCACAGCCTTGCCGTCTACAATCACTGTACAAGCACCGCATTCCCCTTCACCACAACCTTCTTTAGTTCCTGTTAATCCTAATTCTTCACGGACGAAATCTAGAAGTCTCATACCATCCTGGATTTCCCGACTTACTTCTTGTCCATTCACCGTACATGTCAGTTTTGTCATTAGGCTTGACCTCCTTCATTCATGAGCTTCAGCAGACATCCTGTCATGACGCCTTTGATTGCCTCTTCTTTAAAGGCCTGGGAACTCCGGCCCTGTAGTCGCTGGGTGGTTACCGCTGAAAATGCCTGCGCTGCCTGGTCGACCAAGTCCATGTTCAGGGACTTTCCAACCAAGGCTGCCTCTACTTGTGGTTCCCGATTGGGGAACAAACCCAATGAACCCGATGCGACCGCTGCATGGGTAATGGTGTTCTGGTCATCCACTTCCACGCACACGGCTACGCTGATCCGAGAGATGGCCAAGGCGTTTCGAAGACCCAGTTTTTCAAAGGCGATCTGGGTTTTCTTCAGGCCTGATTTAGGCAAAATAATCTCTGAGATCAGTTCCCCTGGTTGAAGGGCTGTTTTTCCCTTGCCCAGGAAAAAGTCCTTGAGTTCCATGACCTTTTGACCCGCTGAACTTTGAATGACCAAAGTTGCCTCAAGGGCCAGTAAGGGCGGAGAAGAGTCCGCAGCAGGGGACCCATTGGCCACGTTACCGCCAAGGGTTCCAAGGTTTCTAATTTGTGGTGCCCCAACCGAACGACAGGCCTCCCAGAGGCCAAGTAAGTTCGTTTTCATAAAGTCATGTTTGACCACTTGGCTGAAGGTTACTGCGGCGCCAATGCGGACCTGGTGGTCCTCCACAATAATCTCCTTCATTTCTGCCACGTCTGTTACGTCCACTAGGACTGGACACTTGTTGTGTCCCTCTCTGATTTGAACGAGCAAATCTGTTCCACCGGCCAGTACTTGAGCGTTTTCTTTGTGTTCATCCAGTGCTGCGATTGCCGTTTTCAAATCATACGCTTTAACGACCTTCTGAATTTCCATGTTCCACCTCTTTCAACTCATACTTACCCCATATTTGTATTCTTTCTCGTATTTCGCGTGTTGACTGCACCAATCTGTCACAAAGTCAGTCCACGGTTTTTCTCACCAGGTTTCAAATTGTTCCAGTCAATGCACGAATAATCAGACAATTTTTACGAAAAGCGTTCGTTTCAGGGTATAGAAAAGCCCCTACCGTCATGATAGGGGCTATAATGCTGGTTGGTACTTACATCATTGCTTTAAGAACTGGGAATAGAAGCTTTAGAACGAACAGAGCGAATACGATGTACGTAAACGGTGTAATTTCTTTTGCTTTGCCCACAAGAACCTTAAGGATGATGTATAGCATGATACCAAACATAATACCTTCAGAGATGGAGTATGTTAGTGGCATCATGATGATTGCGAAGAATGCTGGTACAGACTCTGTGAAGTCGTCTAGATCAATATCTTTGATCGGCGACATCATGAACAGACCAACGATGATCAGTGCTGGAGCCGTAGCAGCGCCAGGGATCATTAGGAATAGTGGAGATAGGAATACAGATACTAGGAATAGTACAGCAGTGGAAACAGCTGTCAGACCTGTACGTCCACCTTCAGCTACACCAGAAGCAGACTCTACGTATGTTGTTACTGTGGAAGTACCAAGCATAGCGCCTACTGTTGTACCAATAGCGTCAGCCATTAGGGCTTCCTTGGCACCTGGTAGTTTACCTTCTTCGTCAAGCATGTCTGCCTTTGTAGCTACACCAATCAGTGTACCTACTGTATCGAACATGTCTACGAATAGGAAAGTAAATAGGATAAATACAAAGTCAAACGTCATGATCTTGTCAAACTCAAACTGTAGCCATAGTGGCGCAGTTGGCATTTGAACCAATGTATCAGGCATTGTTACAAGACCAAACGGAATAGCAATAACTGTAGAAGCAAGGATACCGATAAAGATCGCACCCTTTACTTTTTTAGCAAGAAGTACACTGATTAGGATAACACCGATCATGATAACCATTGGACCTGGTGCAAACAAATCGTGAACGATTGCCAGTGGTGTGCCACCACCTGTAAGAATAAGGCCGTTGCCGTTGTTATATAGACCGATAAAAGCAATAAATAGACCGATACCCACTGAAATTGCTTTCTTTATATTGAGTGGAATCGAGTTCAGGATCGCTTCACGGACATTAAAGAACGTTAAGATTAAGAAGATAATACCTTCAAATAACACGGCTGTCAGTGCAAACTGCCATGAGTAACCCATACCCAGAACAACTGTAAATGCGAAGAAGGCATTTAGACCCATACCTGGTGCCAGAGCAAAAGGTAGGTTAGCGTATAGACCCATAACCAATGTTGCGATAAAAGAAGAAATTACTGTTGCTGTAAATACTGCACCTGCGTCCATTCCTGCTTGAGATAGGAAGAATGGATTTACTGCTAGAATGTAACCCATTGTCATGAACGTTGTTATCCCTGCGATAATCTCCGTTCGAACATTGGTTCCGTGCTCACTGAGTTTAAAGAACTTATCCAGTGCACCATTTTGATTCGTCATATTTTATTTACCCCCTGTATACAAAATATCCGTCTACCCTGCCTGTTTTAGACCCTACCTCCTTTTATACTCAATTTTTTGACGGACATTATCCAGACTATTCTACTAGCAAATCAAGCCAAGGTAAATGGTTCAAGGCCCCACTCGAACCATTTACTAGGCGATTTAGCTGGTTTTTCTGAACATTTTACGAAAAATCCATAAGAATGTTTACGTATTGCTGAATCTGTACCGTTATTTTACCGGTGGTAGAATTTCAAAGTTCTCCACGTCCACAATACCCTTGTCCGTAATTTTCCATTTTGGACTTGTGGACAGTGCAAGGAAGGACAAGTGCATGAACGGAGCGTGAACTTTACAGCCCAACTGGTTCTTAGCAGTGTCTTCTAGCTCTCTGATCTTCCGGCTTACTTCTGCCCCTGATAGCTCATCGGTAATGAGACCACCAACTGGTAGGCGCATATCATCGATAATACGACCACCCTGGGCAAGGGCGATACCGCCACCCATTTCTATGACATGATTGACAGCAAGTGCCATATCTTCATAGTTCGTACCTGTAACCAGGATATTGTGGGTGTCATGGGCAATGGACTCTGCCATGGCGCCCGATGTCATCCCAAACCCTTTTACAAAGCCACGGCCGATATTGCCATTACGACCATATCGCTCCAGACAGTGCATGGGGAGTACATCCTGCTGTGTATCTGGCTGCACCACTCCGTTTTCAACACGAAGAGTTGCTGTTAGTGCGTCTGAAAGGTTCTGATCAGGAATGAGACCAATGACATTGGCTGTTGCCGAACTACCGCTTGCTTGAACCTGCATTTCTTCAGCAGTTGCCCGGTGGCGAACGACAGAGTTCTTCACTGAGTCAGGATAGGTATAGGCTGGAATATCGATCAGCATTTCACCGCCAGCTGCAACCAGTTGACCTTCAAGGAATACGGCGTCAACCACCATATTCTTCAGGTCACTGATAATAGCGATGTCCGCCAGTTTACCTGGAAGGAGGGCGCCACGATCTTCAAAGCCAAAGTAGGTACATGGGTTAATCGTCACCATCTGGATGGCCTCAACAGGGTCAACGCCCTCAGCAATGGTCCGCTTAACGATTTCGTTCATGTGACCCAGTTTTTCCAGGTCTTCCGCTACCATGTCGTCTGTAGCCAGAACGGCCCGGCGGCTGTCCACACCTTCTTCAGTTACTGCCCGGATACACTCAGCCATGTTCCGCTGGGTCGATCCTTCACGCATGAAGACATAGACACCATTACGGAGCTTTTCAACGGACTCTGCCTTTGTTGTCGTTTCGTGACAAGAACAAGTTCCGCCTGCTGCGATAATGTGTGCAGCCAGCTCACGACCAAATAGTTCTGGTGCGTTGCCGTCTACCACCTTGCCAATGGACTTGGCATAAGCTGTGGAGGCAACCAGGTCTGTAATGATCTCTGGTGTGTTATTGTAAACGTGTTGTGCATTGGAGAAGCCCTGGAGCTCACCAATACCAATGATATTTGGATAGTTGAGTAGGTCGACCATGTCCTTGGAGGACACGTCTACACCTGCTGTTTCAAGAGACGGGCAATCCGGTACCAGGGCTGGTACTACCAGGTCAACGTGGTTAGGAACCTGGCCGGCCTCGTCTGCCATTGCCTTCATTCCCACTGGACCCAGTGCATTCCCGATCTCATGGGGATCGGCAACCAATGTGGTTGTTCCAGATGGAATGGAGAGTCTTGAAAACTCAGAAATTGTGAGCATGGAACTCTCAAAGTGCATGTGAGAGTCCACAAAACCCGGAGATAGGTATTTACCTGTTACATCAACTACAACGGTTTTTGGGCCAATGAGGGTTTCACTGTCACAAACGCCGATAATATGCTTTCCTTTGATCGCCAGGTCTGATTTATACACTTCTCGGGTGATGGTGTTGATGACACTTCCGTTCACCAGTACGATGTCCGCAAAATCATTTTCACCCATGAGGGCGTCAATCATTTGGCGGTATTCCATCGCCTTTTTGATGATACTCGGATCCAATCTATTCACCGTCCTTTTCCCGATCTAAGACATCGGCGTAAACGTCTACGTTATCAATGATCCCTACAATGGCTGCGTCAATGGGAGCCTCCCGATTGTTGGCCGCATTACGGGCAGCAGTACCTGTGGCATACATGACGAATTCCCCGATGCCTGCACCAACAGTGTCTATACAAACGAATGGTTCGCCGATAGGTTTTTTGTTGATGTCGACTGGCTGAGTCAGGAGCAATTTCTTGCCCACAAGACGGTCATCCTTACGGGTGGCGACGATTGTTCCTATGATGACTGCTGTTTTCATTTTGTCCGCCTTTCGTAAACGATTTCAATGCCTTTCGAAATACAATAGTCTTTCGCAAGAGGTGTGAGCAGTTGGTCGGCCCTGACGGTAATCTCCTTTACGCCCCCCATTTGTCTCAGGGATTGTTCAGAAATCAGGCGGTCATGGGCTGACTTGGCTGTACCTCGTATTTGTGTTTTTTTCTCCTGCTGACGGGCCACGGGTTTTCTTTCTTCCCTTTTCCCCTTGGCAGGTGGTCGTTTTTCTTCACAAATGATCAACTGACCATAGTCGTGGTGGTCTATGAAATGGGCCCCAAAACCAGTAACGGTTTTTAAGTGGCCTTCCATGACCTTTTTCATGGCCTTGTTCTGGTCAATACAGAACCAGCCATGCATGATGGAAGCAACATTGACTATGACTTTAACACCCGTCACCATACTCTGCCAAAGAAGAACCGAAGGCAGGTCGTCTTGAACACCAACTGCGCACTTGGCTAAGTGGTTTTGGGTCAAGTTGGGTGCAATCAAAATATCTGTCGACTTAATTAACGCTTGTAGTTTGTCATAGTCCGTGTCGTCATAAACACGAAATGGCTTGAGTCGATCCAGTGGACTGGTTCCAAGAATACGCTTCGCAGCACTGGACATGACTACGGAAAGGGCAAAGCCTCTCAGTTTCAGTGCTTCCAGCTCTGCGAGCGCATCGGATAATTCAATATTGGAACCTGTCAGTAGGACCGTGATTCGACCGTTTGTTGGCGCGGACTTTGAACCCGTGGATGTACCAATAAGTTCTTCTCCTTGATACACCGGGATGGCTAAGGCCCCGAAGGCTTTTTCAATGCGTTCCCGCTGATTCATTTAGGACTCCCTTCGTCCGTTCCTTAAAACGCCCTTTTTACGATTCGCTACCTAGAATGACACGTTCAACTTCAGAGTGTGGTCTTGGAATAACGTGTACAGAGTATAGCTCGCCTACACGTGCAGCTGCGTCAGCACCAGCGTCCGTAGCAGCCTTAACAGCACCTACGTCACCACGTACCATAACAGTCACAAGACCGAAACCGATTTTTTCGTAACCAACGATTGTAACGTTAGCTGCCTTTACCATTGCGTCGGCTGCTTCAATCGCACCAACAAGACCTTTAGTTTCCACAAGACCCAATGCTTGAGACATAATTCTTCCTCCTATAAGTCGACTTACACAGTTTATTCGTTGTCTGCTTGGTCAGCTTTTTTAGACGGTGTCGTCTTTGCTGGCTTTGCAGGTTCTTCTACCTTTACAGGTTCGACAGCTTGATCGTCATTTCCTTTGCTCGGCTCTTTTTTAAAGCTACCGACCAACTTGGCCACATCCCCGTGGGGACGAGGAATCACGTGCCAGGAAATCACTGTGCCGACCTTCTTTGCTTCTTCAACTCCGGCTTCTACTGCCGCTTGGACCGCTGCCACCTGGCCGGAAAGGTTGAGTGTAACACTGACCACCTTGCCTACGCCAATGACTTTTTCCACACCAATGCATTCCACATCAGCTGTATCGGTCGCTGCATCCAGTGCCGCTGCGGCTGGCGTTAAGCCAATCGTTTCAATTACCCCTAAGGCTTCACCGTACATGGATTACACCTCCCGCTACTTGCGAACGTCTCGGATAAAATCCTGCAGCTTCACTGCGCCACCCGACTTGGTCGTCGACCGCACTGGGGAAGTCTGCTTGCCTGGATTTGATTTTCCGATCCATTCATTCAGTGATTGTGCCCGCTGTTCCTTGAGTCGCTCTTGGTGAGACACATAAGAGGACGTTTCCTTCTTTTGTGCCACCGGCTTTTGATGGGCCGGTCGAGCCTGACTTCTTGGACTAGATGGTTTGTCTTTGCGAATCAGTCCCGTCAAGGTTTGCACCTGCTTGTCGTTGAGGTGCAAGTCTTGAGGTTTGTTGGAATGTTCCGCATTGGACCCGGGCTCAAATGTCTTCATGTTGCCACACCGCGCTACCATGTTGGCCATGATCCGCTTGGTTAACTCATTGGCCATTTAGCCCTCCTTAGTCAAATAGGATATCCATTTCGTCATCCGGTCTAGGGATGACGTTGATTCCGATGACGTCGGCCATGTGAGATGCGCCGTCCTTGGCCGCCGCTACTGCTGATTGAACGGCAGCGACTTCACCTTCCACAACCACTGCAATAACGCCAGAACCCACGACATTAAAGTCACGAACCGTAACGTTTGCAGCCTTCACCATAATATCAGCGGCATAGGTAGCAGCAACGTAGCTGCGGATTTCGAAGAATCCAAGTGCTTGTCTCATGGCTGCCCTCCTTATGACTTGCCAAAGAATTTCTCAAGATCGATCTGGTCATATCCTGGAATTCTGGCTTTTTCAAACTTTTTACCTTCCGGCCCCAGTGGTTTGGTGGCGTCGATACCCATCTTGTCTGAGGTGTTATTGATCAGGTGGGATGGATCTAGGCCAGTGCCCATGGCACCTGGAATGATCATGACGTCCTTGTCTGCCTGAACACGGGCAGCGATGGCACCTTCTACGTCGTCTGGATTGAAGACATCGATGTCGTCATCGAAAATGACCACGTGCTTCATGTCCTTAGAACTGGATAGGGCTCCGATGATCGCAGTCCGGGCGTCTCCAGGACCCTTCTTATGTATGGAAACCAGTCCATGGAATCGGCAACCTGCGCCAATGGTTACATTGACATCCTTCACGGAAACCAGACGGTCCACATGGGCATACAGCTCCACGTCACGAATGAGTCCGTTGGATAGGTGTTCTTCCTTACAAGGAGCAGAGATCTGCATAATTGGATTGTTTCTGTGTAAAATAGCGTTAACCCGCATGATGGGGTGGTCCTTGACCTGGCCGTAGTAGCCCATGAGTTCCCCAAAGGGGCCCTCCACTTCAGACTCGTTGTAAGGGATAATCCCTTCCAGAACGATCTCTGCGTGGGCTGGTACTTCGAGGTCAACCGTCTTACACTTGACAAGTTCCAGTGGTTCCCCCCGCAGGGCACTGTCAATCCAGTGCTTGTCCACGCCGTATAGGGACGTTGACACCTGAGAAGCTAAGCAGTAGGTGTGATCATATCCAAGGACGATGGCAACTTCCAGGTCCTTTTTCCGTTCTCTTAGCTTGGCCATTTGTCCAGAAAGATGGGGGGAGGTCACCAGGACAGACAGGTTGTTTCCTCCGTTGAACTGCATGCGACGGATGGAAGTGAACACCTTGCCATTGTCCGGGTCCTTTACCACCATAATGCCAGCCGTGATAAAGCTGGACGAGTCATCCTCGTGGAAGGTCGGCATGGGGATTAATTTATCTAATTGAATGTTGCGGGTGATTACATTTTCAAGTACAGGGCCATCCCGAAGGATCTTGGGTGGTTGCGGGTTAGCAATGGCATTCATATACTTATGGATGCGCTCTTCCCGATTGGTCCCAGTGAGGTCGTAAAACATCTCCCTGTCCCCAAACATCCCACCGATGATCGGCATGTTTGCGCCCTTTACGTTATTAAATAGCACCGGCTGAGCGTTGCCGAGCTTTTCTAAAATTCCACCTAGTTCAAACTTCGGATCTACAGCTACGTCGGTTTCCAGTAAGCCGTACTTTTCACGAAGAGGTCCTAGGACGGAACGAAGCATTTGCTTTTCCAAGTGGCACACCTCCTGGTTACCTATTCCCAGCGTTTAAACAGTCCGGCGTCGATCCCCAGTTGGTCCAGGGCTCTACCCACCATAATTGCAACAATATCCTCCAGCGTTTCAGGCAAGTGATAAAAGCCCGGTGCTGCAGGGAGAATGGTTGCTCCGGCTTCCGCCAGTTTTTTCATGTTATCCAGATGAACAAGCGTCAGTGGTGTTTCCCGGGGGACAATCACCAATTTGCGTTTTTCTTTCAGGGTAACGTCGGCTGCTCTTTGGATTAGGTTCAGACTGAGGCCGTTGGCAATTGCGCCAAGGGTATTCATGGAACATGGAATAATGATCATGCCGTCAGTCTTAAAGGACCCACTGGCAACTGCTGCTGCCAAGTTGTCCTTTTCATAGAGGACAGTGGACAAGTCTCTGACTTCTGCCATGGAAATGCCACACTCATGATCCAGCACGTAGGCCCCCATCTTGGAGACAACTACATGGGATTCCACACCCAGTTCCTTTAACGCAGTCAGTAGGGCAACTGCGTATATGGAGCAGCTACCCCCTGTTATCCCGACTACAATCCGTTTATTCATAAAGCAGACTTATTCTACTTTGTTCTTCTGGTCACCGCCACCGATCCATGGATCTTCGCCACGGTCAATTGCGTCCATAAAGTCCTTCATGTCCTGAACCTTTGTGAAGATGGAAAGGTCATTTAGGCCATACTCGTGCATTTCCTGCGTCTTAGATGCACAACAGTCAGCTAGAGTAATTACACGGTAAGCGTTGTATAGGGCGTCAGACGCTGTGGAACGTACACATACATTTGTCCATACACCTGTTACAACAACTGTGTCTAGGTTCTCTTCACGTAGGTAAAGGTCTAGGTCCGTGTGGGCGAATGCAGAGTGACGACGCTTTGGAATCTTGTACTCGTCACCTTCTGGATAGAGCTCTTTAATGAAGTCAGAACCCCAAGTACCTGCAACAGCGTGAACTGGACGTACACGGAAGTCAGCGTCATTCTTTCTGTGTGCTTCTTGAATGTGGATCAGCTGAACGTCGTCTTTGCCTTCAGCGTTACGTGCACGAACCCACTTAAATAGTTCTTGTAGGTTAGGTACGATATCGTCGCCACCTGGGCAACGTAGGGGTGCTTTTTCACCGATAAAATCATTCAACATGTCGATTACAACAATACCATATCTTGCCATTTTGATTTCTCCTTCTTATAAAACCTTGTTCTGTGTTGTGCTTACTCTCTTGCTATTGAAGTCCACACGGCGGCCGGGCCGCCATGTGGATGAATTTGTGTTTACCAAGTACCCTTTACTTCTTCGTGGAATGTAGTTGGGTGAACAATTTTCTTTTCTAGCTTCTGAACAGATACACGCTTAGTGAACTGACCGAAACCTGGCTCTACTAGGATGCCTTTGATTTCTTGGATTTCACGCTTCACCTTGTCTGGGTTCTCCTTGCGGTGAGAACGCTCGTACTCAGCTGACTGGCAATCAGGACGGTTGTTGAATACAACGTCGAAGTTGTCCATCTTAGGCAGTAGACCTTCTTGAGACTCGTCATATACCATGTGGCCACGAACGATCGTCTTCACTGGCTTGCCCTTAAGCTTCATGCCGTGTAGTGGGTTGTACTTAGCCATTGTTACCTGAGCCTTCTGGTCAATCGTCCATTCTCTTTCTAGGTCGATAATGGAGAAGTCAGCGTCAGATCCAATGAACATAGCGCCCTTCTTAGGGTATATGCCGTAGTGCTTAGCAGCAGCAGAGCAAAGAACTTCTACCGTACGGCTTAGGCTTAGGCGACCCTTGTTTAGACCTTCAGAAATGATTACTGGAACCATTGTCTCTACGCCTGGGATACCTGGGAATGCAGTCCAGATGTCCTTACCTGCTTTTTCAGACTCAATTTCGTATGGTGCGTGGTCTGTTGCCACGAAGTCGATAGAACCGTCAGCCAGTGCCTTCCACTGTGCTTCGTTGTCCTTCTTAGAACGTAGTGGCGGAGCGATCTTAGCGAATGCGCCGTGCTCGCCCATAGCGTCAACAGCGTTTAGAGTTAGGTAGTGTGGGCAAGTTTCTGCCGTTACATCGATACCTCTGATCTTGGCGTCACGTACAAGCTGTGCGCCTACGCCAGAAGACATGTGTACGATGTGTAGACGACCGCCAGTGTGCTCAGCAAAGCTGATGCCCAGTTCGATCGCTACCTTTTCAGCCAGTGTGCTTCGTGCTTCCGCCCAAGCTGGACCATCCATACGGCCTGCTTCACGGTACTTACGAACACTGTAGTCACACATAGCGAAGTTTTCTGCGTGGATACCCATGGCTAGGCCAGTCTTAGCAACTGCTTCAAATGCTTCAAGCATTTCAGGATCAGTTACTCGTGGGTATGTTGGTACGGAAGGCGTCATGTAAACCTTAAATGCTACAACACCCATGTCCGCTTGTTCTTGAACATTATGTAGCCAGCCGTTACGTACGTCTTCACCTGTTACACCACCCCACATGCAGAAGTCTACAAGGGCCTGTGGTGAACAGTGGTTCAATTTAATGTTAAGCTCATCAACACTTCGTACAGAAGGTACGGAGCAACATGGCATATCAATAATGGTAGTGATACCACCGCTAGCGGCAGCCGCTGTACCCGTAAGGAATGTCTCACGGTGTCCAAATCCTTGGTACATAAAGTGTGTGTGGGAGTCAATACAACCTGGAAGCGTCAGGTGACCTTCCGCGTCAATAACTGTTTCTGCTGTAATACCTTCTAGAGTTGGTGCAAAACCTGCAATTTTTTCGTCCTTAACAAGGATATTTGTCATTACTGTGTCATCACCTTGTGGGATACTTGCATTTTTGACGATTACATCATACTTCATTCCTATTGTCCTCCTTAGACTCTTTTGTACAGAGGGGCCCAAACCGCCCACCATAATGTGACATTCGGCCTTCAATCGTCATGTTATTCACAAAATTCAGTAAATAAAAAGACAACGATCAGCGTAGCTCACAGCATGGTGGGCAGTGCAGCGCTATGTCTGCACCGCCCCGCCTTGCTTGTTTGGTATTGAACTTGAAACTAGAACAGTCCTACAATCTCGCCACTTTCAAGAATGTCAATCTTGTTTGCTGCTGGAACCTTTGGTAGACCAGGCATACGCATGATGTCGCCTGCTAGAGCTACTAGGAAACCAGCGCCCGCAGAAGCTTTTACTTCACGGATTGTTACGCGGAAGCCAGATGGCTTGCCAAGTAGAGCTGGGTCGTCAGATAGAGAGTACTGGGTCTTGGCCATACAAATTGGCAGGTTGCCCAGACCATCTTCTTCGAACTTCTTAATGTCGTTCAGTGCCTTGGAAGTGAAGTCAACGCCGTCTGCACCGTAGATTTCCATACAGATTGCTTCGATCTTCTTAGTTGTAGGAATGTCCAGCTCGTATAGTGGCTTGAAGTTTGCCTTGCCAGACTCAGCAATTTCAACAACCTTTTCAGCCAGCTTCACGCCGCCGTCGCCGCCCTTAGCCCATACTTCAGAAAGTACAGCCTCAGCGCCCATTTCCTTACAACGATCTTCTACATATTTCAGTTCTTCTGGTGTGTCTGTTGGGAATGCGTTGATCGCAACAACAGCAGGTACACCGAACTTTTGAATGTTTTCAATTTGCTTTTCCAGGTTGCCGAAACCAGCAGCCAGGGCTTCCATGTTCACTTTGCCCAGTTGTGCCTTCTTCACGCCACCGTGGTTCTTCAGGGCACGAACTGTAGCAACGATTACTGTTGCGTCCGGCTTTAGACCCGCTTGACGACACTTGATGTTGAAGAACTTCTCAGCACCAAGGTCAGCACCAAAACCAGCTTCTGTTACGATGTAGTCCGCAAGCTTAAGCGCCATCTTTGTTGCAACTACCGAGTTACAACCGTGGGCGATGTTTGCGAATGGACCGCCGTGAATAAGGGCAGGTGTGTTTTCTAGGGTCTGAACCAGGTTTGGCTGAAGCGCATCTTTTAGAAGAAGTGCCATAGCGCCAACTGCGTCAAGCTCACCAGCAGTAACTGGCTTCTTGTCGTATGTATACGCTACAACCATCTTGGATAGACGTTCTTTTAGGTCAGCCATGTCCGTTGCCAGGCAAAGGATTGCCATGATTTCAGAAGCAACTGCGATATCAAAACCGTCAACCCGAGTCACACCGTTACCTTTTTTGCCAAGGCCAATTGTGATTTCACGAAGGGCACGGTCGTTCATGTCGATTGCACGTCTCCAAAGAATTCGCTTTGGATCCATGTTCAGCTTGTTGCCCTGGTGTAGGTGGTTGTCGATCAGAGCCGCCAGCAGGTTGTTGGCAGTTGTAACTGCGTGAATGTCACCTGTGAAATGGAGGTTGATGTCGTCCATTGGTACTACCTGGGCGTAACCGCCACCTGCAGCACCACCCTTAACGCCGAAGCAAGGGCCTAGGGAAGGCTCACGAAGAGCTGTAAATGTAGCTTTACCAATCTTGTTAAGACCCATGGAAAGACCAACGTTTGTTGTTGTCTTGCCTTCGCCAGCTGACGTTGGGTTGATTGCTGTAACAAGGATCAGTTTGCCATCCGGCTTGTCCTTTAGTTGGTCCATCACGTCCAGGTGAATTTTCGCTTTATGGTTACCGTATAGCTCTAGATCCGTTTCTTTAAGGTTCACTTTTTCTGCAACATCCTTGATGTGCATCATTTTTGCTTCCTGAGCAATTTGAACATCTGTTTTCATGACAGCAGTCCTCCTAAGTAATCAAATTTCCTGTTCCTTGCCGTCTCCATGGTCATGGATTCACGGTCACTCTTCAGTATAGGTACATTTCGACTATGAATCGTCTACCAAGGTAGCGGCTCATAGGAGTCTTAGTCTTCCATTAAGTGCGTTTCCATAATAGAGCTTACTTCAAAGTTCTCAAGGCCTAGGAAGTACTCTAGGGAATTCAGTAGGTACTCCAGCTTAACTGGACCTACGATTTCAGAACCCGTAACGTTAACGCCGTAACGTGCCGCTTCAGATTTAACGAAGTTGAATGCTCTGTAGAGTGGTGTCTTGCCACAGTCAAACATATTCATGGAAACAACTACACCCTTGTGGTCAGGGAACTTTAGGCCAACTGCACGTACTGTGGAGAAGCCACCGGATGGACCACGAACTGCTTTACCGATCTTCTTGGCGATGGACAGGTCCTCAGTGTCTAGGAATACGTTGTATGCCGTTAGACCTTCCATGTCAGCAGAAACGATCGTTGCGCCCATGGTGTCGCTTAGCTTGCCGTCTGTTGAAAGATCAGGCTTTCGCTTGTCGCGATCTGGGTGGTTTTCGTCCAGTAGTAGGTCACGAAGACCTTCATACTGGCCCTTACGGATGAAGCCAAGGGCTTTTCTTTCTTCAGCTCGGGCATTAACACCAGAGAAGAAGATAGGCACACCGTGCTTTTCGTGTAGCTCTTTACCAATTTCCTCAGCCATTTGCGTCACTTCGTCAAGTTCAACGTTCTTGAATGGGAATAGAGGGATTGTGTCCTGGCCACCAATACGTGGGTGGGAACCACTTTGCTCACGCATGTCGATCAGTTCATAGGACTTTGCAGCCATGTTCATCAGCGCTTCTTTAAGAGGAGCTGGTTCACCAATGCAAGTGATAACCGTACGGTTAAAGTCATGCTCTGGCTCAAAGGAGATCAGTTTCACACCGTCAACCTTGCGCACCTCATCAACAATTGCCTCAATTACGTCCTGATTACGTCCGTCTGAGAAATTCGGAACTGCCAGGATATACTTTTTACCACCAGCCATAGTGACCTCCTTGATTTGCTTATGTAAGCTTTTAATTTAGTATTCGTCGATCATTTGAGACAGGCTTCCACTTGGTATTATTCTACTAAGGGATGGGATATGCCTTTGTTTTTCGACTGAATTTTTTGTGAATTGTTCCTAAGGGAATCGCCCTTCATTTTTCAGAATTTTGTGGTATGATGTTATCAAATTCCACCACAGGCGGTTACCTCAGGGTAACGTTTTCATAACCATCTGACTCTATACTAACCATCTGACTCTATACTAACCATCTGACGCACGCAAACAAATGGAGAAAACACACAAAATAAAAATGGGGTATTACAGATTGTTCACAGTGATTATTGACAGTTATTATCATTAACCAAGTGAATCTGCAAGCCAAGGTGTATGGCGCATAAGGCTAAAGTCAGCATGTGGCAAGACCTGAGGGTATTTCAATCTAGTCTTATACCCGAAGATACGCCCGCTACACCATTTAATTGTTTTACTTGTTTTGGGTTTACACCCGCCCATATCCATTGTGTATTTTCTACAAACACTCAATTCCTTTAGGAGGCTGAAATATGTCACTGCGATTAGTGGATTTATCCCAAGAAATTTTTCAGGGAATGTCCGTATTCCCCATGCACCAACCAACCTTTATCATGACCAATATGACCCACGAAGAAAACATGCAGCAGACTGGTTCCAAGAAGTTGGGCTTCTCTGCAAGAAATCTTTTAATATCGGAACATGGCGGAACCCATTCCGACGGTGTATGGGAATACAAGCCCTCCGGCGACACCATAGATAAAATGCCTTTGGAGTATTTTTGGGGGTCAGCAATTTGTGTAGACTTATCACATATTCCTGCAACCCGTAGCATAGAACCCCGCGACCTGGAAGAGGCTGTTCGCAAGTCCGGTCAATCCATCGAAAAAGGGGACATTTTCCTCATGTACACAGCCCACTATGATCGAAATTTTGGTACAGATAAATGGCAGTCAGAGTATTCTGGTCTAAACTACAAGGCGGCAAAGTGGCTGGCAGAACGAGGCGTTGTCAATATTGGCGTAGACGCACCTGCGATCGACCACCCAGCTGACCTGGACTTCTCAGGACACCTGGTCTGTGGCGAGTACGACATTACCAACACTGAAAACCTCTGCAATCTGGACAAGGTGGTCAACCGACGGTTCTTGTACTTTGGTCTACCCCTGAAAATCCGAGATGGTTCTGGCTCTCCAATCCGTGCAGTTGCACTCTTGGAAGACTAGAAGACTACTTACAGTATCTCAAATTGCTACAAGTAAATGGCCAATTGCACAGAATCGCTTGTAATAGAATAACAATCCATCAAAACCATGCAATACCTTTGTTACATATACAAACAAGCTGAAATCATTGGTCACCTATGCAAAGACCCAGCCCCCTCTTTCCTTGGTAGAGGGGGCTTTCCTTGTCTAAGTGCAATTGGATGGCCTTGTCATGGTGACCATGGTCCCCCATAGCCCCTTACAAGTTTCCTGTTTTTCATCAAAGAACCTTCATTCTCGTTTTAAATGTGAGAAACGTCCCTACTGGGGGGGCCGGCTGAACCCTATACTATACCTATAGGAAGGGAGGACGCCATGAAACTGTTTGCCAACGACCAAGTCACACTCACCGCTGACCAGGACCAGATTTTTATCCACGTCCACACACCTGGTGCGCCCTTCTCTTTAATCCATGACATCTGCGTGGATAATCCACGTATCCATATTGAGCAGTTTGTCCTCTTGAAGCAGTGTCTGGAAAGGGGGACTGAAAAGCCCCTATACATTGGTAGCCTAAAGCCCCTGCTGGACATTTCCATTTCTGCAGATCATATGCGGGCCACTTTACAAGTCTTCTTTTCCCCATCCACGGACCTAACAGAGGAAGAAAAAATCAGTGCTATCCTCTACGCCCTGAAGGAAAAAGGCGTTGTGTATGGCACTTCACGTATTCGTATAGAACACGCCATTCTCAGTGGCGTTCCCACGGTTGTTGCCGAGGGTGTTGTTCCTGTTGATGGCCAAGATGCCACTTACACCTACTTCTCAAAAACAGAAAAGCAGGCCCAAATGACCAGTGAAACCAATGACGTCTATGATATGAAGTTGGTGGACATTGTTCAAGCTGGCGAATGGCTAGGCGAAAAGAAACCGCCCACAAAGGGCACCCCTGGTCGAACCGTTATGGGAGAGGTCCTCCCTGCCCGCCAGGGCCGCGAACACCAATTACGATTTGATCCAGAGACGGTTATGCTTGACGTCCAAGAGGACGGCACCGCCCAGTTGCGTTCAAAAAAACCAGGAGCTGTGGTCATCGACAATGGACGGATCAGCGTCTCCAACCACCTGGTGATTTCTGGCGATGTCAACTATCAGACCGGAAGTATTCATTTTGAGGGCAGTGTCACCATCCATGGTACAGTCAATGACCGATTTTCAGTTACAGCTGAAGGGGATGTTGAAATCCTGAGTGAGGCTGGCATTGGAGCCGTTAAACATATCGTTTCAAAGAACGGGAGCATATACGTCCGTGGCGGCATTAATGGCAAGGGAATGGCCCGTCTATTTGCAGCAAAGGACATTTATGCCCGCTTCGTCAATCGGTCTACCCTGGAAGCCGGCGACCTCATTCACATTGGGTCTTACTCTTTTGACTCCCACCTGCGGGCTGCAAAAATCCAGTTGTCCAGCGAGGAAAGCCAGTTGGTTGGCGGAGAGGCCATCGCCCTCCACCGGATTGAGTCTGGGATCATTGGTAACCATAAGGAAACCCGCACCAAGGTTCAGATCAAGGGTTTTAATCGGTCAGAAATTCAGGCGACTTACAATGCCCAACTTGCCTTGATTGAAGACGTCCGCCACAAGGCCTTGTTCATACGGGACCAGTTAGAAATATTGGAACGAAACATGGACACCCTGGACCAAACTAGCCAGAACACCTATGAAGGCTTGCTCTTCCGCTATGAACAGCTGATCGACGAAATCCTTGTCCACCAACGGGAGTTAAAGCGTCTGGAAGACATGCTCTTAACCAAGGGGGACGGGGAACTTCGGATTGCCAGGGAAATTCACCCCCGGTGTGTTTTGGAACTCAAAAAACAGCAAAAACTCATTCGCTGGAAAACAAATGAGTCCTTTTATGTGGAGGGTAAAACCATCCATGCGGTTAACTAAACAAACACATATACTGAATGTAATAATCCCCCTAGACCTCCACACATGTGAGTCACTCACTCATGTGGATACTGGCCTCCAGGGGGATTTTTATGAGTACTTTTCCCATTTGGCCCTACTGGAAATCACAAGACCGGCGGGGCAGTTCTACGTGAACGTCTGAGCCCACCCCCTCCTGGCTGAGGAAGCGAATGACACCCTCATGTTCTTCAACAATCTGCTTACAGACTGGGAGACCCAGGCCTGTTCCATGGTCCTTGGTGGTAAAGAAGGGGGTGAACACCTTTTCAGCGTCCTCTGGGCAAAGACCTTGACCCTCGTCGGATATGGTCATGTGGACCTTGAGGTCGTCCAGTCTACCGGTGATATGGATTTCGTCCCCTGGTTTTGACACTTCAATGGCATTCATCAGCAGGTTGATCAGCATTTGCTTGATCCGGTTCCGGTCCACATGGATACACCCCTCGTCACAAAAAACATGGACTTCCACACCCTCTTCCATCAAGTTGACCTTAAAGAGTTTCACCACGTCCTTAATGAGGTCTTTCAGAGAGACACAGTCCCTTTGTAAACGATCCATGGGTTTGGCATAAGCGGTCAAGTCCGTCAGCAATACATGGAGTCGGTCCAGTTCACCTGGAACCACGTCAAAGAAACGGTCCAAAAACTCTGGACTTAGGATTTTATCGGGTAGTCGTTCCACATAGGCTTGAATGGAGTTCAGGGGATTCTTCAGTTCATGGGCCACTCCGGCACTTAAGTGCTCCATGACCCCCATCTTGTCCATTTGGGAGATTTCACGGATGAGTTCTTTTCCCTTTCGTATTGGCGGGCCAGCTCTGCCGACTGCAGGTCCACCTGCCGCCTAAGTTCCTTGTTAATGAGGTAGACAATGACAACAGCAATGGCGCCAAGGGCCCCTGTCACAAGGAGAATGGCCAGGAACTGGACCGTTGGGCTTCTGCGTCAACGAGCAACATGCCAAACCACTTGTTATAGATCTTGTCATAGGTCCCATTTGCTTTAATGGTGTGGAGTCCCTTGTCTAAGACCTGCAGTAGGGCCCCATTTCCCTTGGCCACAGCGATGCCGTACTCATGGCGTTCTATGGCCTCTCCAACAATTTTTGTGTCCTGGGTCCACCCTTGTTTTTGCATGTTATAGAGGCCAGTAAGTTTGTTGCCAATAAAGACATCCACTTGGCCACTTTGCAAGAGGCCTAGGCCCTCCAACTGGTCTCTTACCCCAACCAGCTGGACCCCCTCTAACTTATCCAGTTGCTCAAAGTTTACGTCCCCGGACTGGTAGGCAATTCGTCTGCCGGTCATGTCATCCAGGTTGACGATAAACTGAGTTGCCTTGTCAACGAAAATCACCTGTTCATTGATGAGTAAGGGCATGGATAAATCAAAGCGGTCCTCCCTTTGGCGGGTCTTGCTCATACCTTGAACTGCGTCCACAGTGCCCATTTCCAAAGCCTCAATGGCCTGGTCCCAGGTCATGGGAATCAGGTGGATTTGTACCCCTTGCTCAACCGAAATAGCCATCAGGCAGTCGTTGTTAAAGCCCCGATATTGACCATATCCATCGGTAAACTCAAAGGGTGGATAAAACTGGTCCCCAGCGATACGGATGACGGTTGGTATAACTTCTTCCTTGGCATGGGCACCATCTAATGGAGAAAAAAAAGAGCATGCATATACAAATCATGCATGCCCATACTACTTTATATTTACTTAGAGTGACTGGTTTCATCGATTTCATCATTCTTACTCGTTTATAGTATATCCAATCCGACTACATCTACAGATTGTAAGAAAAAGGCCTTTCGCAAAACAAACTTGAGCCCTGAAGGCTTGGGTTTAATCCGCTTATGAACATAAATCTCAAATCCGTCTACTTCATGCTTTTGATACTGTCCCAGTGCGCCCGGCACTGTATATTCCACGTCAGGAATTTGGATGGTGCCACATCAGCCACCCCCACTTTGCCTGACCACTACAGTTAAGACAGTCCGTTTTTTTGCTTCCATACAGGCTTTTACAGCTGAATCAATCGTAATTCTCATAGGACTTCCTCCCTAGGAAGTATATCACATAAGGGTCTCTTGTGTCTTGTCGACTCCTTTGATTTTTACCCCGTTGCGGATGGGAATTTCCAGGTGGAAGACGGTTTCTTGGTCAGGTGTTGAGGACAAGGCAATGTGTCCACCTAACTGTTCGATCTCGTGTTTGATAAAAGCTAGACCATACCCCCTACCAGACTCCAATTCCACCATTTCCTTGGTGGACACGTCAGGCACAAAGACCAGTTGTAGGAGTTCCTCGTCGGTCAGGTTCACTTCCTTTTCCCTGGCAATTTCTTGCAACAAATTCCTGTCAACTCCTGCCCCATCGTCCATCAGGGTCAAGTGGACATGATTGTCCTGTGAGACCACAGAAAGAGAGATCAAACCTTCAGATGACTTCCCCTTCTTCTCCCTTTCCTCTGGCAACTCAATCCCATGCTCCAGGGCATTCTTTAGTAGGTGGTCCAAGGACCCATACAAGACCTGCATATTTCCAGGACTCAGATAGATGGTTTTAGGGATGGTCAGCTCCACCTTGACACGCTTTTCCCGTTTACTGGCCAGCCGTTCCACTGACTGAACTAGGTTGGTGGTTAACTCCTTTAGGGGCTTGTACTCAAGCATGGCAAAGGCTTCTACCAAGTCTGGTACGTCCGTCCGCTGGTTGAGGTTGGCCTTAAAGTCCCTTAACTCTTTCCGGGACACGTCCACCCGCTCAATCCAGTTGGATAGTTCCAGGCCAGTATATTGGGAAACCGTTAGGATGTCCTCTTGTAAGGCCTTGTCCAAACCTTCCTTTTGTCCAGCTTTAAGCCCGCTGACAAGTACTTCTGACTCTACCTCATGGATCCGTTTGGCAGTTCCTAAAAAGCCAAATTGACTGAATATCCCCTTATACTTGTGGATGTCCCTAAGTAGGGTTGGGGCTTCCTCATGGCCCCATGCCTTGAGCAGGCCGCGGAACTGGTGGATGGCTAAGGTTATTTCTTCACGGTTGGTCAGGAAGTTGGTTAGGAGTTCAATCATCTTCTGGTTGGTCTCCTGCTTGCGCTTCATGGCCAACTCGTCAGACACATCGGTTAGGATCACCAACAAGCGGTTGCGATCCTGCCCCTGAATAAAACGATAAGAACATTCCACAGCATGGCCCTCTATGACCAAGTAGGTGGGCAGGAGCTGTAAGTATGCGTCCCGCCTGGCCTCGTCCGGTTCCATGAAGACCTTTTCCATACTTTGAATGGACATGGACAGGTCACCTGCTTCCATGAATTCAGCCATGAGCCGCTCCCAGTGGTCTCCACCAACATGTCGACCAAAGATCATCCGGCACCTGCGACTGATTACAGGTTCAATACGTAAGTGGTGGTCCAGGGTCATAAAACCCTGGGAAACATTATCGAGTAAGGTCCGTATATCCTTATGGGCTGTAAAGAGCTCCGCTGTTCGCTCACTGATCAACTGCTCCAGTCTCACCCGATGTTCTTGGAGGGCATTTTCTGACGTGGATAGCTTCTCATAGAGGGTTGCATTATTATATGACAGGACAAACTGGGCACAGAGGGCCCCCAGGGCGTCCTTGACGTATTGGTCATATCGTACAGCTTCCAGATCGCTTTCCAAGTAGAGCATGCCAAAGAACTGTTGGTTCTGTAAAATAGGCAAGGCCAACATCCCTGTGGGTACGCGACCCGAAAAATACGGGTCTGAAACCAAGTAGGGATGGGACTGAATTTGTTTGGTATCAAAGGTCTCCCTGGACCGCCGGAGGCTCCTGAAAATCATGTCCGGGTATTGGTGTTGTGCCTGAATCTCTTCCTTGATTTGAATTCCTTGGCCTGTTCGATAAGCAGCGGCAACCCTGCCCCTGCTTTCATCGATAACCAACAAGACTGTACTGGCCCCAGAAAACTGTATGATGATGTCGATGAACTGGCGAAGGAGTTCGTCGGGATTCACTTCCGATGTGATGACCTGGGCAGCCTTTAGTATGGAGTATTCCGCCGTTCTGTCCTTGGAACTGCTGCGGGTTTCTGTGCCACTGGTTCCATTGGCACCGGTTGGGAAATAAAACTGAGGATAGGCTTCGTCCATCCGTCCACATTTGTCTTGTAGCCCATACTGTTTGTATAGAATAAAGGCTTCTTTTAACATGGTTTCTGCAAACCGACCATTACCCCTTTCAAGCAGGGCCTTGCCATAGGTTTCGCAGACAATGGCCTGTTCCATGATCAAGCCAGCTTGTTCAGCCAATTCAATGGCTCTGGAATAACACTTGGTCGCTCGTCCGTATTGGCCAGTGGTCCTTAACCATTCGCCCCGCAGGAGTTCGTAACGATGGGCAAACAAACCCTCATTCAACCCACTGAACTTCTTTAACCGTTTAAAGGTTCTGCGCACAGCCGGATGAATGATAGCAGCAGCCCCGTCTTGCTGCAGTCTAGATAAGGCCTCAAAATAGGCCACGTCTTCTGCTATGATCAATCCAATCAACTCAGCCAATACGCCCTTCACTTCCTTGACTAGACTTTTGACAAGCTCATATTCACCATTGAGATAGGCCAGACGAATCCGGAGGATAAGGTGAATGCCAGGTATGGATGGCATGCTGCTCGAAGCCAAGGCTTGGTCCAAGGCTTGCCTGTCTTTTTCCTCCCACTGGATGCCTGCTGCCATATCAACAAAATGATGGAGGGCGTCAAAAAGGAGGACAATATCCGTCACTTCCATATCGTGGAGTTTACTGTGTTCTTCCATGATCCTTTCTTTTATTAGGGGGAGTGGTTGGTCCCCATGGATGTAGCCTAAGATCTCAGCTGCCACCGAGTAGGCATAAAAGACATGGTCACCAGCAAACATGGCATGGGTCTGGGCTGTCTTCAAGTACTGTTGGGCGTCCCTAGGATGGTGGATCCAATTGGACAAGAAGAAGCCCATGGTGAAATAGGTCTTTCCGATGACTTCGTCAGTCCCGATCTCGTCTGCCATTTCCAAGGCTGCCAGCCCAAGGTCGTATCCCCGCTCCATGTTCCCAAAGACACCAATGGACAAGAGTCCATAAGTACCAAGGGCAAAACCCGTCGATGGTGCTTTTCCCATTTCGAGGGAGAGCTGGACCTTTGCCATGATCAGGTCAACGAACTGCCATTTGCCCAGAAGGTAAGACACCGAGACCAGGCGCATCATGATTTCCATTTTTAAGAGGGCTTGGTCATCGGTCATTTCTGGTAGGTCCTTGATCCAGTCCATCCGGCCAAAACCCGTTTTTCGGTGGATTTTTAGGGCCCTCCGAATAACATCTAGTAAACTGGGCTTGTCGTTGAGCTGGGTTCCAAGGACCCCAAAGGCCGCAACAGCTTCAATATAGGCCTTCTCCATTAAACCGTCATGGATGTATAAGACCATTTTCGACTTGTGGATCTGTGCCTTTTTCATGGGCTCCTCAGCCTGCCCTAGAAGCATGTCAAAGGCCTCTTCTGCTTGCGAAAGCAGTCCGTTGATAAACAGGCATTCTGCCCGCTCTAGACAGAATAGAAAATGAATACAAGGGCTGGCCTCGTCCAGTTGCTCGATCAGTTGGTGGCCCACTTGGAAGTAGGTTAAGGCTTCTTTCCACCGGTTCCACTCCATCAGTCGGCTGGCGACTTGGTGATTCATATGGAGGACGTGGGCGTACATATCCAGGGGCAGGAGTTTTAGGGACGCATTAAAGTGGTCCACCCAGTCCTGGGAGACAAATTGCTTGTCGTCCCTACCCTCAGTCATTAATAGGGCAGTCATAAAGTGGATCTGTTCCTTACGTTCGGAGGCAATTCGGGCAATTAGTCCCTTTCGGATGGCGTTATTGGCAAAACGGAGAATCAGTTTGCCATCATAAGACTCGTCCGCAAGGTACATGCGGGCAGATTGGTCAGCAAGTATGAGACCGTCCCTCATAAAGGACAAGAGGTCTTCCCGGGTGTTGCCCGTATAGCCAGACAGAACGGCTTCTAGAATTTCTAGGTCAAAGGTTTTCCCGATGACTGCGGCTGTTTCCAACAGTTCTATATGTTCATCACTCAGTCCAGTGATCTGTTCTGCGGCCATTTCCTCCTTGACCTCTGGGTCTTCTAAGGCCTCCATTCGGTTTCGATCCACACTGAACTGGTTGGCTTCCTGGACATAGTTAAAAACACCATTATCAATGGCCTTCTTGATCAGGTCTACGAAGTAGCCGTGACGTCCAACGGACCTGTGGAGGATGTGACTGGCAAGCCAGGTCTGATCATCTGCCTCCATGGGGCCCAGTAGCTGGATAAACTGTAGAGCTTCATGGGTTTCAATGGGACCCAGCTCATACCGTCGATCATATTGGAACCATTCGGGTTCCGTCCCCTCTGCAACCCCCACAAGAAGGATTCGACTCCCCAAGGTAGCACTACAAAGGTCGGAAAGGATGGCAATTGAATTCTCATCCATCCACTCTAGACCATCTACAATGGCTACGATGGTACCTGAATCCATGGTGATCAGGACGTATAAGAGGTCCCCCATGGCATACTTAAAACGCACAGCGTAGTCTGTACGTTTTTCATGAAAGTCCATATGTTTATAGGGATACAAGTCCAATAAGGAGGGAACGCCCTCAAGGATTAAATCTAAATTTGGTCCCAACCGTTTGGCAATGGCAGCGGCAATTTGGTCTCGCTTGGCCTCTGGGAGTAATAGGAGGTATTCGACATACTCTTCCACCATCATCAGCAAACTACTATAGGGCTTGTTCTTGTCCTCAGGGTCCAGGTGGACATCAATGACAGAAAAGGGTCCGAAACTCAGTCGACTGCTGGTTTCATGAACCAGATAACTCTTGCCTACCCCTTCAGTTCCTGTGATCAGGACAGTTCGTTCCGCATTGTGGCCGGTATGTTCAGCAAGCTCAATGAGTTCATTGAGGATGTCTCCACGGCCAAACAGGGACTGGGGAACCGTCATGTTCATGGGCCGACTCAAAAGGAACTCAGGGATGGTACCCAGCTCCTCCCAGTATTTCTGGCATCGTTCCAGGTCGGTTAGTATTTCCTGGGCGCTGTGGTAGCGACGGTCGGGGTCCTTGGCCAAGAGGCGTAGGATCACCGACTGGAGTTGTTGAGGGACAACAGGGTTTTTGGCCATTATGTCCCCGGGATGGGCAGTCATGTGGGCATGAAAGACTTCTAGGAGGTCGTCTCCCCTAAAGGGACGTGTCCCCGTTAAAAGTTCATAGGCGATTACCCCAAGGGCATAAAGGTCTGATCGGTTGTCCACCAACCGGTTGAGCCGACCAAACTGCTCTGGAGACATATAGCCATAGGTCCCCACAAACAACTGGGGGATTTCTGGTATGCGGTCACGATACTCGGCTAGGCCGAAGTCGGAAATTTTCAGTTCAAGGGACTCAGGCTCTATAAGGACATTGGCGGGCGTTAAGTCCAAGTGGACAATACCATACTGGTGGATGTTATTCAGGGCCTTGGCCAGTTGGACCATAATGATGAAAAAGCGATTTAAGCTGACTGGTTTCTCACCCATCATGGCTGCCAAAGAAATGGCTCCAAAATCCTCCAACATCAAGGCATGCTTGCCCGCTACCTTAACCAACCCATAGTTTTTTAAGGTTTGCGATCCGCTGAGTCGTTTACCTATTTCCTGTTCGTGGCGGAGCCTGTACCAGCCCTGTTCGTCTTCTTGGTTTATAATTTTTAGTATGGATCTTCTTCCGTGTTCGTCTCTGACACGGAGTACTTTAGTCGATTCACTGTCAAACAAAGTTTCCAGTATATCAAAACGCCCCAATTTCATAGTTAGCCCCATTCATATGTGTTCAGTTACACAGTTTCCCCTAGGTACTTTCCTTCTATGATTCCAGTGGTATTTCCTCTATTTTTGTCCTTCAAGTGGCTGATAGCCTCATAAACATCCCAATAAAAAGAAAATCCGAGGCGGTTTTACCGTTTCGGATCCAGAGACAATTCCAATCTTTCATCGGTGGGTCTCTTTACAATAATATGGTTGTCAATCCGACAGGTCTGTAAGTGATCAATAAGGGCCCGCTTCATTTGAAGGTCACTCTTGGTCTCAATCACATGTTCAGGGAATGTTACATATAAGGTTGGATCATGGGCTGAACCACCCACACCTACACGTCTTGGCTTCTGTCCGATAAACTCCGTCGTGCGTAAATCATTTGCCAATCGATGAAACACCGTTGTTGCCTCATAAACATTGTCCTGCAAGACTCCGGACCCCAACACGACTTGAAAAGTGATGTGGCGATCCATGGTTACTCCTTCCCCGTCGGGAGGTATGCAATTGGTTATTACCCCAGCCGCAGGGCTTCTAACACAAAAAGAGTTGCCCAAGGGGACAACTCTTAGAGGGCAACTCTTTCACTTTTTTCTTCTTTATAAATCCAGTATCCGCATGATCTTCAAGGCCGTTTGTAAACCATATCGATCACCTTCGTCATCCAGGTTCTTGCCTGTGATCTCCTGGATTCTATTGATCCGGTAGAGGACGGTATTGTAATGGGTAAAAAGCTGCTCTGACATCTTTTTTAAGTTGCCGTTGGTCTCAAAATAAATGATCAAAGACTTCACCAGCTCCGTGTCCCGCTTGCGGTCATATTTCACCAGGGGTTGGAGGGTTGACCCATAAAAGTTAACGAGTTCGTCCTTCAAGTGATCCTGGCAAAAGATCTTATAGATCCCGAGTTCTGTGAAGTAAACAATCCGCTCGTCCACATAATTGCCAGAAGCCTCAACAGCCTTCTCTGCGTCATGGAGACTCTTGTCGACATTATCTAGACCCTCATATTGACGACCCACTCCGATCCTAAAGTCCGACCCTTGGATCTTGCTTCCCAGGATGTGCTGGATCTTTTCGGTGATCTGGGCAGTGATTTTTTCAGGAGCGTCTCCCTTTTTCCACATGAAAAGGATGTGGAGGTTGCGGCCCTTGTTGGCCACCAAATATGTTTGGTCCTCGTCCTTGCAAATGCTGTCGATCAAGAAAATAGCCTTGTTGAGGTGCTGGTGCCAGGTGGCGTCAGCGCTCCGGTCGTCGCATAGCTTGACAGTCACAATCCCGTATGTGGCGTCCCGGTCAAAGCGGTAGTAGTTGGCCCGGTCCAGGGCCTTGTTCTTCCGCTTGGCGTCGAAAGAAATCAAGTCTTCGAAGAACTCTGCCTTGTACTTGTTTTCCACTTCCTGAACGGACATTTTCTTCAGGAACTCCAGGGCAATGACACTGGCTGTGGACTCCACACTCAGAACGTCAAAGTTGGTCAATTCCTGGTAATAGCTGTAGACAACCAAGTGGCCAAAGACAGCATTCTTTACCATAATGGGCACAACCAAACGTTCCACAGCCCGCTCCAATTGGTCATCCGGCAACTTGGCGATGTCCCGGATGGTCTTATTCTTCCGCAGCTTGGTCTTAAACCGTCTTGCATACTGGTTAAAGTCCTCAGCAAGGAGGTCATTGACCTCTGTGTCTGGTCGCTCACTGAAAATAAATTCCTCAAAATGATGGTCCTTGACAAGAATGGGGTTGCCAATGGACTTTTGCAAGTTGACCAGGATATCGTCCACGCTACCACCCTTGAGCATGGTATTCATATTGTCCTTGTGGAGGGTTTCCACCCGGCGAATAATATTGGACTGTTTATCAAAGATTTCTTTGAACACAGGCGTCATGATATCTGTAAAGGCCACTTCATAGTCCAACTCAATCAGCGGGAACCGAAGTTCATTGGCCAATTCCACAATTTCCGTCGGAAGCGCATCTAAATAAGGGTAGACTTTTATGCCGATCCCCGAAAGTTTTTTGACGCTACATTCCCTGATCAAGTTCAACTGGGTTTCCATGTCTGAAGTCTTAAAAAAGTAGCCCGTTGTCAGCAGAAATTCCCCTTCGTCGACCCAATTGAGAATGTCCGGATCTGCCAAAACGTTGACTCGATTCACTACACGATCAATTCCTGTTTCCCCTGCGAGTACCTTCGCCTTTTTCAGTGGTTCTAAATTTAATATATCCCGAATTGCGATTCCTGTTTCTTTTATCAAAACCAATACCCTCACTAACAGTTCCGTTCTTTAGATAGCTAGTACAAGGATATCACATGATTTCCGGTGTAACAACCAATTTTATTGTAGAAAGTCTATAAAAAGATGCGCCTTGTCGCCAAGCTATGGGGCGACAAAGCCAGCCTCGTCAAAGGTGATCATGTGGTTGTTCATGGCCAGGGCAGCCTCTAAAACGCCAAACATCATGGCTGCTCCGGTGCCTTCTCCCAGACGCATGTCCAGGGCCAGGGGAGGATCGAAGCCAAGGAGGTCTGCTGCCACCGTTGCACCGGGCTCCATGGACTGATGGGAGGGGATCATGTAGGCCACTGAAGCCTCGGACAGGCCCTTTGCCAAGAGGGCAGAGGCACTGGCAATAAATCCGTCCACAATGACCGGGACGCCCTTGGCAGCGGCACCGAGGATGACACCTGCCATGCCCCCAATTTCTAGGCCTCCTACCTTGGCCAATACGTCGATGGGGTCCGATGGATCGGGCTGCCACTGGGCGATGGCTTCTTCAATGACTTGGACTTTGCGACCCATGCGGTCTTGTGGCAGGTTGGCACCGGGACCCGTCACCTCAATGGCTGGACGACCTGAGAAAACGGAAACAATGGCTGCGGACGGCGTTGTATTCCCGACCCCCATTTCCCCTATACCCAGGACTCTTGCCCCTTGGTCGATGGCCCGGTTGGCCATTTCAATGCCCACTTCAATGGCCTGGATGGCCTCTGGTCTGGTCATGGCGTGTTCCCGTGCCATGTTAGCTGTTCCCCGGCGGATCTTTCTAGGCCAGACCTCCGGTTTCACCTGATCAGCGTCAATCCCAATATCAACGACCGTCACCTGGGCCCCGCTGGCCTTGGCCAGGGCGCATACCCCGGTCAAACCTATGGTCATGTTCTCTGCTTGAGCCAGGGTGACCGCTCGGTCTGTTGCTGCTATACCTTCTTCATAAATGCCGTGGTCCGCTGCCATGACAATGATTTCTTTTTTTCCAAGGGTAGGCTTTAGGCTACCCGCAATGCCTGCCAGCTGAACATAGTAGGACTCCAACTTTCCTAGGCTTCCCACGGGTTTGATTAAGTGGTCCACCCGGTACTGGGCTTGTTTCATGATTTCATGGTTGAGGGGCCCAATGGCCTCCAGGGTTTGCTTGAGCATGTCATTCCTCCTCGAGAACGATAAAAAACGTCTGTCGATATTCCAGACAGACTGAAATACCGCAGACGTTTCCATAATCTACGAACAACTTCCCATTGGCAGGTCTCCTGGCTTTGGTTCAACAGCACATTCGGCCTTCCCGGTCCATGACCAGTGGCATTGTCGAATGGCCTCCCCATTACAGTGGCGGGACCGCTGGGGACTCACACCCCATTCCCTATTCTCCCTTTCGGGCACCCATGGTTTCTTCTTAATAAGTATAAAGTTGGAGATGAGTGGGGTCAAGGGTGAACATAAAAAAGACTCCAGCACAATTGCTGGAGCCTTTAATCTAGTCACTATAATATGGTTGTTATCAAATTATACAGAGCGAGGCCCACTACTGCTCCTAAACCGCCTTGTATCATGTTACTTAGTTTAGTTTTAGAAGTTGAATTTCTATTAACAAAGTATAACATGCCTAATGATACTAACAGTATAAACATTTGTTGAATTATGACTTGTGTTATATCATTCATG
>CAYFHQ010000035.1:0-31652 GCA_964342805.1 uncultured Peptostreptococcaceae bacterium
CTTAAGTGCAGAGGTCAAATCTACTAAATAGAGTTTGAATTAACCTACGTTTTATTGCGGAGCGAAAATAACGCTCCTGACTCGGTAGAACAACGAATGCTTTCTAGTAAAACATCGTGTGCAATTTTCAAGGTACAACCATTCGTTCCTCCCTGTTGCACATGCAATTCAATGAAACATCTTGACTGATGAACTTGAAAAAACATGTTGACAACAAAGGAAAAGAATGCTAAACTTAATCTTGTCGCAACAAGTAATTGTAACGGTTTCAGCGATAAGGATTAAAACTAAATCCGGTGGTTATAGCGAGAAGGTCACACCTGTTCCCATTCCGAACACAGTAGTTAAGCTTCTTAGCGCCGATGGTACTTGGTGGGAGACTGCCTGGGAGAGTAGGACGCCGCCGGTTTTAACTTTGATCTATCTTGAAAATACATTCCAAGGTAGCTCAATGGTGGAGCAACCGGCTGTTAACCGGTAGGCTGTGGGTTCGAGTCCCACCCTTGGAGCCATTCAAATTTATACGACGCGGGGTGGAGCAGTTGGCAGCTCGTTGGGCTCATAACCCAAAGGTCATAGGTTCGAATCCTATCCCCGCAACCATTTAACAACATATGTGGCGCCGTAGCTTAGTTGGCTAGAGCGTTCGGTTCATACCCGAAAGGTCGGTGGTTCGAGTCCACTCGGCGCTACCATTTATTCCAAACCTGCAAAGTTTGTGGGCTTTGAGAAGAAATGGAAAACACCCCTAGTCACAGACAAAAAACTATGCTAAAATCATAGAAGCAAGATAACCAGCAAACGTCTGAGGATCAAAGACCATCCGCGATCACCCTGACCCCAGTGGCCAGAATGATTAACAATGATGATGAAACTTTTGCACACCTCGGTACGTTTAGAAACAAAGACACAAGCAGTCCAAGGCGCACGGCCGAGTGCCCGAAGGATCGTGCATGAGCACGTGACTGAGGAAGCGAGGACGAGCAACGCCGGAATGCGCCGTGTATTTGTTTATAAACGGGAGTATAGCTCAGCTGGGAGAGCATCTGCCTTACAAGCAGAGGGTCACAGGTTCGAGCCCTGTTACTCCCACCAATTAAGAAAGAGATACCTAATCAGGTATCTCTTTTTGCGTGTATAGATTTTTAGCAAGCAGCTACTGTTTTAAATAGTTAGCAATTAAAGAAGATCAGTCAATCTAAGGCTCCCCCAGTCGTTTCCGCAGACCATCTGACAAGCGATCAGCAAGGTAGACCAGGCTCAAATAAGTCAGTAAGATCACCAAGACCCGGTCATAGTGCAAAAAGGACATGGCGGTACGAAAGTCCTGCCCCAGACCACCTGCGCCCACAAAACCAACCACGATGGTGGTTCTGAGAATAATCTCCCACCGGTAAACCATGTAGGACACCCACTTGCCCACAACGGCTGGCAGGACGGCAAAAACAAGCAACTGCCAGTGGCTGGCCCCAGTCAGGGCCAAGCCGTGGACTGGGCCGGTGGCCATGTCGTCAATGGTTTCTGTCCAAAGCTTGCCCAGAATTCCAAAGTTGTGGATGGCCAAGGCCAGGGCTCCTGCAACAAGGCCAGGTTTAAAGACAAAAATAATCATCATGGCCCAGATGAGTTCAGGAATAGCCCGCCCCAGGGTATAAAGGGCTTGGGTCATGTAGTAGGCGAACCTTCCCAGGGGAGAAGTGGTTAGGGTCAAGTCGCCGAAGGCAATAGACCGGGTACCAAGGGGAACAGAAACCAAGGCCATGACTCCTGTGAGTAAAATGGAAAGCAGGCTCATTTTCAGGGTGTCCAGGGTGGCCACTAGGGTGTCCTTCCAAATGTAAGCTTGGGTCCATGCAGGGTCCTCTAAGCCCACGCCTACCAGACGTCTTAGGAACTTAAGGGCAAAGTGCCCATTTTTTTCAGTGAAAATCTCTCCTATCGACCCACCGTCAACGACCAAAACAAAATACCAGCCTAGCCCCATGAGGAAGACAAAGAGGTAGGTGGTCATTGGAAAACTTATGGCTTGTTTCAACTTTTCTTTCAATGGACCATCCCCCTTCGTGTATAAGCGCTCCACCGGTCAACAAGGACCACAATGAAAATCAGAGCATAAAGAAAGGTGGCGGCTTCGTTGAACCTTAAGTCAGACAGGCTCAAGTGAATTTCATGGCCCAGTCCTCCTAGACCTACGAAACTGAGGATAGCTGAGCTTCTCAGGGCACATTCTAAGCGGTAGAAGCCATAACTGACCATATTGCCAATGCCCTGGGGAACCACGGCAAAGAAAATGACCTGCCATTTGGACCCGCCGGAAGTCTCCGCGGCCAGCAGAGGTCCCCTGGGGATGTCTTCCAACTGGTCTGCCCAAATGCGACCCAGACTCCCCGTATAGGGGATGGCCAGGGCCAAAATGGCAGCAAAGGGACTGAGGCCAATGGCGGCTACGAAAAACCAGGCCCAAATAAGTTCGTGAATGCCCCGCATGGCTCCCAATAAGCGTCTGGTGGCAGTCCGGACTAGAGGCTGACTGGTCACGTGGCCTGAGGCCAAGAGGGCCAGGGGGAAGGCTACTAAGAGGCTTAAGGAAATGCTAGTAATGGCATAAGAAAAGGTCCTTAAAGTCGCCACTAGGGCAATGTCCAGGATGTCCCTGCTAAGGTCTGGTTGTAGAAATGCTGACCCTAGGGAGACCAGGGCGTCCATTCCACCCCGGTGGAGGAGGTTGTCCTGGTGAAAGAGGCTGGTAAGGCTCCAACCAAAGGCCACAAGCAAAACCAAGCTTAGGAAGTGTTTGCTGGATTTACCCATGATCAACCTCCTGGGGACCTTGGGCGTATAGGGCCTGGAGATCGCTATCCTTTAGGTCGCAGCTCTTTTTATCAAACTGAACATGGCCGTCTTTAAGGCCAATGATCCGGTCGAAGTAGGTCGTGGCAACCTGGGTGGAGTGGAGAATGGCTATCAAGGTTTTGAACCGGCTACGGGCCTCTCCTGTCAAGGTGTCCATGACTTCCTTGGTCCATCTGGGATCAAGGGAGGCAATGGGCTCGTCGGCCAGGATGACCTTAGGATCTTGCAGGATCAAACGAGCTATGGCTACCCGTTGTTGCTCCCCTCCAGACAGAGATCCTGTTGTTTGCCCAAGTAAATCTCTTAGACCAACAGCCTCAAGGGTTTGACCGGCCAACTGCTTGTCGGTCTTGGAGATCATACTCCAGAGGGAACGGGCCAAATGCCAGTCATTCATCTTTCCCATGAGTACATTTTGATAGACCGGGAGTTCCTTAACCAGGTCAAACTGCTGGCGAATGACCCCGATTTGTTTGGCCCTGGCCTTGGTGTCCCGCAGGTGAGACAAGGGGATTTGTCCAAGGGACACCTGGCCTTGGCTGGGTTCTAAAATACCGGCGAGGATGTTGAGCAGGGTTGTTTTACCGGCCCCACTGGGCCCGATAATGGCAACCTGTTCTCCCTCAGAAATAGAAAAAGACAGGGAAGAAAGTACATTCTTCCCTGCGAATTGGTGTGAGACTTGTTCTACAGACAGTGTAGATGTTTTCATAAGAACCTCTATAAAGATCTACTGAATAATGCCTAGGGCCTTGGCTACTTCTAAAATGGCATTGTAGTTTTCATTTGTTGTTGCAATAAAGCGGTCGTCTGAAAAGAGTTCCATGATTTCAGGCTTGGCTTCGCCAAAGCTGAGCAGGGCGTCTTGGATTTTCCCTTTTGCCTCTGCATCAAAATCACCCAGGTTGCCCACTGTCCAGTTGTAGTCATAGTAGGCTGGTGTTGTATAGAAGACGTCGATCTTATCCAGGTCTACAGACCCTTCTGCCACGGCACGTTCCCATACTGCTTCGTTAAGGGCACCCACTTGGAAGGCCCCACTTTCAACCAGTTTCCAGGTCTTGTCATGGGAACCGGAGTAGTTGACTTGACCGTCTAGGTCTGCGTCTAGATCCAGACCTGCCTCCATCATAAAGTGGCGAGGCATGAGGTGGCCGGATGTGGAGTTTTCGGAACCAAAGGTCAGACGGTGGCCCTTAATGTCTTCCAAAGAGGAAAGACCAAGGCCTTTGTCTGCAACGAATACAGAGTGGAACTGTTCGTCCCTTGGTCGCTGGGCAATGGCTTCAGCGTCTTCAACCAGGTTACGGGCTTGAACACCAGTCAGGCCGCCAAACCATGCCAGCTGAACTTCACCCCGTTCGAAAGCTGTCACTAGGGCTGCGTAGTCTACGGTTTCCACGTATTCCACCTGGTAGCCTGTTTCCTGGCCAATATATGTAGCAAGTTCTGTGAATCGGCGGTTCAGTTTGGCCTGGTTTTGGTCTGGGATAGCACCTAGTTTTAAGACAGGTGTTTCTGTTACTGTGTTAGCTGGCGCTGGTGCCGCATCTTCTGCAGGTTGGTCTTGTGCTGTGCACCCCATTGCAAATAATGCAAGAATGAGCATTGCTAACAATGCTGTAGTTCTCAATGTTTTCATCTTTTCCTCCTGTGTTGAGCTTGTACGACACACTCATTGTAGGGGGCTTTTTACCAAATGGGAAATTGAAGGATTTGATGGTTTTTATGCAGTGATAAGAAATTTCAATGCTTGACGAGAAATGTAAACAAACCTTGAATATCTTAAACATTCACTTAAAAAAATTGACCTTAGTCCACCTTGCATGGTATCGTAAGAGTAATAAATTCTTTGTACATTAAAAAACATCAAATGAAGGAGTCTACTATGCTAGATAAGCGAGTCGTTGAAGACGTGATACTTGCAGCCCTGTCCACTGGGGCGGATTTTGCTGAAGTATTCGTAGAAAACAAGTATGTCAACAATTTGGCCATGATCGGTGGAAGGATCGAACAGGCCAATGCAGGGCATGATTATGGTGTGGGTATCCGGGTGTTCAATGGAACCAACTCCGTGTATGCCTATACCAATGATAGTTCTTCTGAAAACCTCATTAAGGTAGCTAAAAATGCAGCTGTGTCCATTAAAGGTGTTGCCAAGGACCTGGGCATTTCCCTAGTGAAGAAGGACCACAGCATTATCCATAACATCCGAAAGTTCCCCCGGGACATTGCCAAGCAGGACAAGGTTGCCCTTCTACGCACAGGCTATGAGGCGGCCAAGAACTACGCTGACACCATTACCCAGGTGACGGGCTACTACTTGGACGAGGACCAGCAAATCCTGATTGCCAACAGTGAAGGCCTCTGGGCAGAAGACCGTCGGGTTCGAACAAGAACCGGTTTCTCTGCAGTTGCTACGGTCAACGGCGAAATGCAAACCGGTGGTGCAAATATTGGTGAACACCGTGGGTTTGAACTCTATGACACAGTCAACATTGCTGACTATGGTAAAGAAGCAGCTCGTATTGCCACTACCATGGCAACTGCTGACCTTTGTCCATCTGGTAAAATGCCAGTGGTCATTGACAATGCCTTCGGTGGGGTAATCTTCCACGAGGCTTGTGGTCATGGTCTTGAAGCAACCAGCGTTGCCAAGGGCACGTCTGTTTATACGGGTAAAATGGGTGAGCAGATTGCCAGCTCAGTAGTTACGGCCATTGACGACGGTACCATTGCCCATGCCTGGGGTTCCAATCATATTGATGACGAGGGGATTCCAACCCAGAAGAATGTCCTCATTGAAAATGGTGTCCTAAAGTCTTACCTGATCGACCGGATTGGTGGCCGCCGTATGAACATGGCGCCAACAGGAAGTGGTCGACGCCAGTCCTACAAGTATGAGCCAACGTCCCGTATGAGTAACACCTATATTGCAGCGGGTGATTCTTCCCAGGAAGAAATCTTTGCCAAAACGCAGTACGGCCTCTATGCCAAGACCATGGGCGGCGGGTCTGTAAACCCTGCAACGGGTGAGTTCAACTTTGCTGTTCAAGAAGGCTACATGATCCGTGACGGCAAGATTGCGGAACCAGTTCGTGGTGCCACGCTGATCGGTACGGGCCTAGACGTTCTGAAAAAGATTGACATGGTGGGTGACAACCTAGCCCATGGTCAGGGTATGTGTGGGTCCCTATCGGGCTCTATCCCAACAAACGTGGGTCAGCCAATGATCCGGGTTTCAGAACTGACAGTAGGCGGCCGAAAGGGGGCAGAATAATGGCAACTGAGCAATTGATGAAGGAAATCTTTGAAGCGGGCAAGGCTGCTGGCTTCGGAGACATGGAAGTATATATTGATAACAGCAAGTCCTTTGAGACCATGTGTTTTGAAGGTGAAATTACCAAGTACGCCCTTTCGGAAGAAGCAGGTCTTGCCTTCCGTGGGATTTACAGCAATGGCAAGATGGGCTACGCCTATACAGAGCTTATGGCAGCAACGGCAATTCCCCAACTGATCGAAAATGCAAAATCCAATGCTGAGGTTGTGGAAACAGAAGAAGAAGTCTTCATTTATGAGCCAAAGGGTGAGTACAAGCAACTTTCCCTCTACAATCCAGCCTATGAAGAAGTGACCAACGAGCAAAAGTTGGACTTTATTCTTGAAGCAGAGCGTCATGCCAAGTCATTGGACGAAAGAGTATTCCGTACAGCCTACAACTTGTTTATGGAAGGCGCATCGGATGTACAAATTCGCAATACCAAAGGCCTAGATGTTTCTCAAAAGAACAACTATGCGGTTGCCTACTTCATGGTTATGGTCAAGGACGGCGGCGACCAGAAGACAGCGGCCAAGTATATCATGGGCAATGACTTCAAGGTCTTTGATCCCAAGAAACTGGCTGAACAAGCTGTGGAAGAGGCCCTGGGCAAACTGGGTGCGTCTCCTGTGGCTTCAAAGGCTTACCCGATCATTCTTCAAAACAAGACAGCGGCAGACCTGATCAAGGTCTTTTCCCCTAACTTCTCTGCGGAGCGGGTACAAAAGGACCTGTCCCAGTTGAAGGGGAAATTGGGTGAGACAGTGGCCAACCCCATCGTGACGGTTCTGGACGATCCCCACCTGGAAAATGGGATTGAGTCCCGTTCCTTTGACGGTGAAGGGGTGGCAACCAAGCCCAATGCCTTGGTGGAAGAAGGGGTTCTTAAGACCTTTATGCACAACCTGAAAACAGCCAATGTGGACGGTGTTGAGCCAACAGGCAATGGCGTTAAGGCTTCCTTTAAGTCATCTGTGGGTATTGCACCAAGTAACTTCTACGTAAAACCAGGTGCGGACAGTTTCGAAACCATGATTGGCCGCATTGAAAACGGCCTATACATCACAGAACTCCAAGGCCTACACTCCGGTGCAAACCCAGTGTCAGGGGACTTCTCCCTCCAGGCCAATGGCTTCTTGATCAAGAACGGGAAAATTGACCGTGGCGTGAATCAAATCACCGTGGCGGGCAACTTCTACACCCTCTTGACTGACATTGTGAATATTGGCGACGACCTGAAGTTTGGCCTTCCAGGTGGCGGAAGCGTGTATGGGGCACCAACCCTCCACATCCGTGAACTGGTGGTTTCTGGCGAATAATTTCAAGACTTTCAAAGAGCTGACCTATGCTTTTGCAATAGGTTGGCTCTTTTTAAACGTTCATAAAATGTTCACTCTTGTGTCCCCTGACCTATGCTACAATAAGAGTATTCAAGTGGGGAGGAAGGTATGCTCGAAGCTTTCGAACAGGGACTAAAAGACCATCAAATGCTTAGGGAAAACGATGCGGTTGTGCTCGGGATTTCCGGTGGGCCAGACTCCATGGCCATGGCGGACCTTTTCGTACGTATCCGCGAGCGGTGGCAACTGAAACTACATGTTGTGCATGTGAATCATCAGTTGCGTGGCCCGTTGGCGGATGCGGATGCAGACTATGTGGCTGCATTTTGTGAAAGGCACCAAATCGCATTTCATTTAGTGGAAGCCCCCGTTGCCCATATTGCCCGGGAAAAGGGGCAAAGCCTAGAAGAGGCAGGAAGACATGTGCGCTATGAGGCCTTTTGGAAGGTAGCCCAGGAAGTGGGTGCCCAACGGGTGGCTGTGGGCCAGCACAAAAATGATCAAGGGGAAACAATGATCATGCGTTTTCTAAGGGGAACGGGTATTGATGGTCTGGCAGCCATGGATTATGTCCGCAGTGACGGTGTGATCCGGCCTTTGCTGGGCTTTAGCCGGTCTCAGGTGGAGGCTTATTGTCAGGAAAGGCACTTGGACCCTCGGCATGATTTGAGCAACCAGGAGACTGTCTATACACGAAACCGTGTACGGAATGAGTTAATTCCTTACATTGAGAAGCATTTTAACCCCAATATCGTTCAGCGCTTATTCGACATGTCCATTCAGTTTCGCCAAGAGAGTGAATGGATGAACGCCATGGTCCAGAAGTGGATGGACCAGCATGTGCCCAAGGAAGCCCAACGGCTTGTGGTGGATATGCCTGCCATAGAGGCCTGTCATGACGCCATGATCAATCGAATTGTTCGTGAGATCCTCCGCCAGGACAAGGGGCTTAAAAATGTCAGTGGTGACCAAGTGGCTGGTGTGGTGGGGTTGATCCGTAGAAAACCCCATGGAGCCATGCGGACCATAGGAATGACGGAATTTGAAGTGAATTATGATACCCTGATCATTCGAAAGGGTAGGAACAAGGAAAGAGTGGTTGGGGTGAAAGATGGCTGTTTGACCATAGAACAGCTGTCCACGCAACAAAAAAGAAGGACAGACACTGACCATGTAATTTATGTGGACGCAGCCGCAGTGCAAGGGGACTTGCGTGTGCGGACTCGGAAAAATGGGGATAAATTTCAACCCTTTGGAATGAAGGGGAGAAAGAAACTCAAGGACTTTTTTGTGGATAATAAGGTTCCCCGTGATTTACGAGACCATGTGCCACTGGTGTGTGACGACCAGGGAATACTCTGGGTCGTGGGCCACCGAAAGTCAGAACGGACGCGGATTACAGACGACACGACGCAGGTTCTTTTACTCCGTTGGTCAAGTTGTTCACCTGACTAGTATATGTTACAATGGTAGAGCCTGTAATTCTTTGGTTTGAGGAGGATATGTATGCGGAAGTTTTTCAAAGGAGCAACCTTCTACATTTTGCTCTTCTTTGTGATCTTCCTGATCGTAAGGCTTGCTGGAGGCGGTGCTGAACCGCAGATCAAAGACCTAACAACGACAGATTTGATTGCTAAGATTGAACAGAAGGAAATACTAAACATCAAGATTGATGATGTGACCAATATGATCACAGGTCAAACAAAGGACGGTGTCGAGTTCCAGGCACACGTTTCGCGGATGATCGAAGATCCATTTGGGGACAAGTTATATGCAGCTGCTTTAGATGCCAACTTGTCGTTGAACTCTGAGCCACCACTACCAACACCGTGGTTTGTGGAGTTCTTGCCAACCATTTTCTTGGTCTTGCTACTGGTGGTATTCTGGTTTGTATTCATGCAGAATTCCCAGGGTGGCGGTTCCAGAGTCATGCAGTTTGGTAAGAGTAAGGCCAAAATGGTCAAAGAAGACGAAGGAAAGAAAATTACCTTTGCGGACGTGGCCGGTTTAAAGGAAGAAAAAGAAGAACTTTGGGAGATCGTTGATTTCCTAAAGAGTCCGAAGAAATACATCGATTTGGGTGCCCGTATTCCTAAGGGTGTCCTCATGGTGGGCCCTCCAGGTACGGGTAAGACATACTTGTCTAGAGCCATTGCCGGTGAGGCTGGCGTTCCTTTCTTCACGATTTCTGGTTCAGACTTCGTGGAAATGTTCGTAGGCGTAGGTGCTTCTCGAGTACGTGACTTGTTCGAGAATGCCAAGAAGAATGCACCCTGTATTGTTTTCGTCGACGAAATTGACGCCGTAGGTCGTAAGCGTGGTGCTGGTCTTGGTGGCGGACACGACGAAAGAGAGCAAACCCTAAACCAGTTGCTGGTTGAGATGGATGGCTTCAGCGACAACGAAGGCATTATCATGATTGCAGCAACCAACAGGCCTGATATTCTTGATCCAGCCCTCCTTCGTCCAGGTCGATTTGACCGTGAAGTGACTGTGGGTCGTCCGGATATTCGTGAGCGTGTGGAGATTCTTAAAGTACACTCTCGCAACAAGCCGGTTGCAGACGATGTTGATTTTGAGACATTGGCCAAGACAACCCATGGCTTTACACCAGCAGACCTGGAAAACTTGTTGAACGAAGCAGCCCTTTTGTCTGCCCGTAGAGACGACAAGTTGATCCACATGGACATTATCAAAGAAGCCATCATAAAAGTGGCTATTGGTGTGGAGAAGAAGAGCCGGGTTCAAACGGAGAAGGAAAGAAAGCTGACAGCCTACCACGAAGCGGGGCACGCTGTTCTTGCTCGCTTGCTTCCTGATACTGATCCAGTTCACCAGGTAACCATTATTCCTCGAGGTCGTGCAGGTGGTTTCACCTTGCAATTACCACAGGAAGATGTGTCTTACCGTTCTAAGTCTGACCTTGAGAATGAACTTGTTGTTCTTCTTGGTGGTCGGATTGCAGAGAAGATTGTCCTCAAGGATATATCGACTGGCGCAAGTAATGACCTGCAGCGGGTATCTCAAATTGCCCGGGGCATGGTGACAACCTATGCCATGTCTGACAACCTAGGGTCTATGTCCTATAACACAGGACAAGAGGTCTTCTTGGGTCGTGACATGACGACCCAGCGGGAATACTCGGAGCATGTGGCTTCTGAGATTGACCGTGAAGTACGTCGCCTGGTAGACAATGCATATGATCGTGCCTTTGACCTTCTAACAGAAAATGTAGACAAGCTACATGTTGTTGCAGAGGCCCTGCTTGAATACGAAACCATCAGTGGTGAAGAATTCGAAAAGGCTTACTCTGAAGGCATGGACTCTCTACGTGATTACATGGAAGAAGAGAAAAAGCGCCGTGAAGAGCTTCAGAAGAAGCAGGCTGAAAAGCGTGAAGCTGAGAAGCTGGCCTTTGACGCTCTGATCAATGCCAAGGCTCAAATGGACGAGTCCAAGGAAGCTGCTGAGTCCCAGGACCAAGCCTCCCATGACGCCAGTGCTGTTTCGCCGGAAGAAACGCCGGAGGACAAGGCCTAAAAGGACTTTGGCGTCTAAGGTCGTCACCCCTGTGAACGATTGAATTAGCCATAAAAGACAGGACCATAACAGAATTGTAAGAACCGACCCCTTTTCGGGGCTCGGTTCTTTTTTTATAATAAGAAGGAATATACTGAACAAGAACTATGATAAGTGGTAAAATGTTCGTGAATATACTAGCCAGAGAGGGCTAGAAAAGGAGCCAATAGTCTCCGGTGGGTCAGGGAGTGACACACTGGCAGGTGGGTAAAAGGAGAATGCAATGGATCAGCTACAAGTAGGAATGACTTTTGAAGTGGAAAAGACCGTTGAAGAAGCGGACACAGCTGCAAAGTTCGGCAGTGGTGGTGTGTACGTTTTTGCCACACCCATGATGATTGGTATTATGGAAAACGCAGCCATGCACTGTGTGGGTGGAGCTCTGGAAGAAGGCCTGTCAACAGTGGGTATTCACCTGGACGTGAAGCATCTTGCTGCCACACCCATGGGCATGAAGGTTCGTGCTGTTGCTGAACTGATTCAAGTTGATGGAAAGAAACTACGGTTCAAAGTCCAGGCTTTTGATGAAAAGCAACTGATTGGTGAAGGCACCCATGACCGCTTTGTCATTAATGTAGACAAGTTTATGGCCAAGCTGGAAAGCAAGTAGTAACCTTAGACTACAGAAAAACATTGATAAAAATCCGTCAATGTCGTGACTTTTTTGTAATGAATTCCTTTCAATCGACAATTTTCTATGGTACAATGATTCACAGATAATATTCTGAAAATTTGAGATTGAAGTTCTTGCTTCATTCATATCTGGGTGCCATCCCGCATTCAGTCGGTATGGATTCACGGCATAGCACACACTCGTCTATCGAGTTGATTGCTATGCCTTTTTATATTCATTCAACCAGTTACGACAGCAATTGATCTAGGGAGGAGCACTTCATGAGAAACCTATCGGTTCATGAAATTACCGCTGCACTGAAAGACATGTGCATGGAAGCAAATTATGTGCTCAGCGAAGACATCCGTCAAAGTTTGGAAGGTGCTAAGGCTGCAGAACCATCGCCGATCGGCGCATCGATCTTGGGAGACTTGATCGAAAACGCCAATATCGCCCAGGAGAATGCAGTTCCAATGTGTCAGGACACCGGCATGGCCGTGATTTTCCTGGAAATTGGGCAGGAAATCCACTTTGTGGACGGAGATCTAAAGACCGCTGTAAATGAAGGGGTACGACAAGGTTACACAGAAGGATTTTTAAGAAAATCAGTGGTGGAAGACCCACTCAACCGAAAAAATACCGGCGACAATACACCAGCTATTATTCACATGGACATTGTACCGGGTGACCAACTAAAAATGACGCTGGCCCCCAAGGGGTTCGGCAGTGAAAATATGAGTAAGTCCAAAATGTTAAAACCCTCGGACGGGATTCAAGGCGTAGAAGACTTTATTGTTGAAACCGTGTCCTTGGCGGGTCCCAACCCTTGTCCACCCATTGTAGTGGGCGTAGGTGTGGGTGGCACCCTGGAAAAGGCTGCTTTAATAGCAAAACATGCCTTGACTAGAGATATCCGTGAGTCCAGTGAAAAACCCCACTTGGCAGACTTGGAAGAACGAGCCCTAGAACGCATTAACAAGTTGGGAATTGGTCCCCAGGGTCTTGGTGGTCAAACAACAGCACTGGGTGTGAACATTGAGTCATTCCCCACCCATATTGCTGGTCTACCCGTTGTTGTAAATATCAATTGCCATGCCGCACGGCATATTGAATGCATATTGTAGGAGGTTGTGATGGCGAATACTATTCGAGTACAGACACCTCTTACACAAGAGGTGATCGACACCCTGCAGGCGGGAGACAAGGTCCTCCTCTGTGGTGATATCTATACAGGCCGAGACGCTGCCCATGGCAGACTCATCGAAGCCTTAAACCGTGGTGAAGACCTTCCCATCGATGTGGATGGACAGGTGATCTACTATGTGGGTCCAGCCCCTGCCAAGCCTGGTGCTGTCATTGGGTCAGCAGGGCCAACCACCAGCTACCGGATGGATGATTTAACCCTTCCCTTGCTGGAAAGAGGCCTCAGAGGCATGATCGGCAAAGGGGCAAGAGCCCCAAAGGTCATTGAGGGCATGAAAACACATGGAGCCGTATACTTTGGTGCCATTGGTGGTGCAGGTGCCTTAATCACCTCAACCATCAAGGAGAGTCAAGTCATTGCCTATGACGACCTGGGCCCAGAGGCCATCAGACGTCTACGGGTAGAAGACATGCCGGTATACGTTGTGATCGACGCCAAAGGCAATAACATGTATGACACGGAACGTGCTAAGTACGCAAGAGAGGACTAAACCTTGGATTATAATAAATTGGCCCTTGAGCTCCATGAGGAGCGTCAAGGCAAAATAGAAGTGGTGTCAAAGGTGGACGTGAAGGGCAAAGATGACCTGTCCACTGCCTATACACCTGGGGTTGCAGAACCCTGTCGCAAGATCCACCAACACAAGGATGATGTTTACAAGTATACGGCCAAGGGCAACCTAGTTGCTGTGGTTTCAGACGGGTCAGCCGTTTTGGGTCTAGGCAACATTGGCCCTGAAGCCTCTCTGCCGGTTATGGAAGGCAAGGCAGTTCTGTTTAAGAATTTTGCCAATGTAGACGCCTTTCCCATTTGCCTGGATACCCAAGACGCGGACGAAATCGTAGAAACTGTCGTGCGCATGGCGCCCGTCTTTGGTGGGATTAACCTAGAAGATATTTCAGCACCCCGGTGCTTTGAAATTGAAGCAAAACTGAAAGAGAGACTGGACATTCCCGTTTTCCATGACGACCAGCATGGTACAGCTATTGTTGTGGCAGCAGGTGTACTCAACGCCCTGAAGCTGGCGGACAAGAAAATGGAAGACATATCAGCCGTGATCAATGGTGCAGGTTCCGCAGGAATCGCCATAGCCAAGCTCCTACTGGATCTTGGGATTGGCAACCTGGTTCTGGTTGACCGCTTTGGGGCCATCTACAAGGGCTGTCCAGAAGCCAACCATGCCCAACTGGCAATGGTTGACCGGACCAACAAGGACAATGAACAAGGCGATCTGGCAGACGTCATGAAGGGCAAGGACCTCTTTATTGGTGTATCTGCCCCAGGTATTGTCACTGCAGACATGGTGGCTACCATGGCAGACAAGTCCATCGTCTTTGCCATGGCCAATCCAGTTCCAGAAATCATGCCAGAGGAAGCCAAAAAGGGTGGGGCCTTCATTGTAGGCACCGGCCGGTCTGACTTCCACAACCAGGTCAATAACGTACTGGCCTTCCCGGGAATCTTCCGAGGTGCCCTGGATGTTCGTGCGTCAGATATTAACCAAGAAATGAAAGTGGCAGCGGCGAAAGCCATTGCCCAGACCCTATCCGACACAGAAATCAACGTGGAAAATGTTCTACCCAAGGCCTTTGACCCACGGGTAGGAAAAAACGTTGCCGCTGCAGTTCGTGAGGCCGCTAAAGAAACAGGGGTAGCACGGGCTTAAGTCCATAAGAAACAGAATCCATAAGAAACAGAACCAATAAATGGATAACACTCAACAAGGTACCAGGTCTACGAGCATAAAACGTAGGCAAACAATAGAAAGACGACCCACATATTTATGGGGATGAAATGACCTTTCATTCTAGTAGAGTGAGTATGGCACGGTTGTACACATCAAGCAAGTGAGGGGCTTGCTGTGTATAACTGTGCCTTTTTATATCCGCTAAGAAAACGTTTTACCTGGCCAGGAGCGTAGTTTTAGGGGTGTTCAAGATCTATAGGAGGGTGTAGTTATGAAATTTGATGTGGCAGCATGGTTGATGAATCCATTTGTACTCATGTTCATCGCCGTATCGACAGGTCTTCTTTTCGGGAAGATCAGATTTGGAAAGTTTAACTTTGGTATTTCAGGAGCACTATTCACTGGTCTTGGCCTCGGCTGGGGCGTAATGCGGTATGCGCAAGGTTTTGCAGAAGGTGATGCTGGTTTCAGCAGTGCCTCTAAGCTAATCAAATCTGGCGTTATCGACAAGAACTTTTTCTTCTTATTCTTGATACTCTTCGTAGCGGCCGTTGGGCTTTTGGCCGCGAAGGATATCGGCGCAGTACTGAGAAAGTACGGTGCTAAGTTTGTTATCTTAGGCTTTGTCATTACCCTATTGGGTGCAGCCGCTACATATGGCTCAACTCTAGTAATGTCAGGTGCTAACCCATACGAAGTTTCCGGTGTCTACACAGGTGCCCTTACAAGTTCACCTGGCCTTGCAGCAGCCCTGGAAACGGCGAGAGAAGACGCAACAGAGAGGGCAAACCACTATAAAGAATCAACTCCTCAAGAAAAAGCACAGTTGTTGGCGATCCTTGGTGACGGCGGAGCAACCATCGAAAACACAGAAGACCTTACACAAGAACAAAAAGACGCATTCGTGAAAAATGCGGAAGCTGGAATTGGTGTTGGACACGCAATCGGCTATCCATTTGGCGTTTTGATCGTAATTATCGCTGTGAACTTCTTCCCCCGTATTTTCGGCATGAATGTTAAGGAAGAACATGAGCAGTTCAAAAAAGAAATGGCAGAAGCAAAAGCAGCAGCTGGTGGCCGTGTAGTAGAAGAAGTTCCATTTGATCTTCTAGGTTTCATGATCGCTTGCCTGGCGGGCTACACCCTTGGGAAGTTCAAAGTAGACCTCCGGTTTGCGGGGCTGGGATACTTCTCCCTGGGCTCCACAGGTGGCGTCCTAATCGGTTCTCTAATCCTGGGACACATTGGCAAGATCGGCTTCATTAACTTCCGTATGAACTCCAAAATCCTTGGTGTTGTACGCCAGGTTTCCCTAGCCTTCTTCCTAGCAATCGTTGGCCTTCGATATGGCTTTAAGGTATTTGAAGCCCTTACGGGCTCCGGTGTCAGCCTAGCAATCGTTTCTCTAGTAATCGGTATTGTTGCTATGATGATTGGTTTCTTCATCGGTCGTTATGTCTTCAAGATCAACTGGATCATGCTATCTGGCGCAATTTGTGGTGGTATGACTTCTACACCAGGTCTAGGTGCAGCTGTTGACGCAGTTGGATCAGATGACCCTGCGGCAGGTTATGGTGCAACCTACCCGTTCGCACTTCTGGGTATGGTAATCTTCACAATTATTCTTCACCGCTTACCCATGTAGACATTTACAAGCGACGGCATTCGACGTACAATGAGTCATAGCAAGGGCAACCGTTATTGTAGTTTACAGGGTGGGTGATCAAGTGAATAAAAACGAAGTATTTGTTACGGGGTATGCAAAATTACCTAAAGGCATTACAGCAGCGGAATTGTATTCCATCATTGCAGTAGGCATGCTAGTCGATCGAGACACGGGCGTGATCAATGAGGTGGATTGCACCTTGGCCACTGTAATTGGTAAAAATGTTGTCAAATCACTGGTCATCGGACAAAACATCAATGATCTAGTAGCCATTGAGGCACAGTTCAATCGTCAGTACTACGGGTCAGCTAAAAAGGCCTTGATCTCGGCGATCCGAACGTGCAACGAGAAGTTCCGACAAATGGTGATGGACACAGCACAATAAAGTTCAACCTGATTTTCAATGGGGTGAAATGACCTTTCACCCTTTGACCTGAAGATAAAGAGTTGGGCTCCACGATCCTGCGGATAAAACCGCCAGGACCAGGGGTCTGACTCTTTTTTGTTTGTTAACAGCTTCGTACCTACAAAAGGGGAGGAAACAATGGCAACTTTTCAAGAACGAATTCGAATGAACACATTGAACGATAAAGTAATGAGCGCTGCCGACGCAGCAAAAATCATTGAAGATGGCATGGTCATCGCAGCGTCAGGGTTTACACCATCGGGCTATCCAAAAGTTGTGCCACTGGAATTGGCAAAACGTGCAGAGTTGGGTGAAGAAGTGGGTATCACTCTAATTACGGGTGCGTCCGTAGGGGACGAACTTGACGGTGCCTTGGCACGGGCTGGCGTCATCAAACGTCGCTTCCCATACCAGACACAAAAAGACACACGAAATGGTATCAACGCAGGGAATATCAACTATGCAGACATGCACCTGAGTCACGTTCCTCAGTTTGTGGACTATGGCTACTTTGGTGAAGTAGACATCGCCCTGGTAGAGGCCCTGGCCATCACAGAAGACGGCGGGATCGTACCAACTACTTCCGTTGGGGTCATGCCTCAAGCCATTAAAAATGCCAAAAAAGTAATTGTAGAAATCAACACGTCCCAGCCCATGGCCCTGGAAGGTGTTCACGACATTTATATGACAGAAAAGCCACCGTTTAGAAAGCCGATTCCAATTACAGCTTCGGGAGACCGCATCGGTACTACCTATATTCCTTGTGACCCAGACAAGATCGTTGCCATTGTGCAAAGTGACGTGTCTGACAAGGTTCGGCCTCTTGGTCCAATCGACGAGGATTCCAAGGCAATTTCCAAGCATATTATGAACTTCTTTAAAGACGAAGTAGCAGCAGGCAGACTACCTGAAAACCTACTGCCACTCCAGTCGGGTGTTGGTTCAGTTGCCAATGCGGTACTTGGCGGCCTGGTAGATTCCGAGTTTGAGAACTTAACATGCTACACTGAGGTTATCCAGGACTCCATGTTCGACTTGATCGATGCGGGTAAAGTAACGGTTGCTTCAGGTACGTCTTTCACGCCTTCTGAGCAAGGTCTTGTGCGACTGCTGGACAACATGGAGCACTATGCCAGCCACTGTGTTCTTCGGCCCATGGAAATCTCCAACCACCCAGAGACGGCTCGTCGCCTTGGCGTAATTGCCATGAACACGGCCATTGAGTTTGATATTTACGGCCACGTAAATTCTACCAACATCATGGGTTCCCGTATGATGAATGGCCTTGGCGGGTCTGGTGACTTTACAAGAAATGGCTATTTGACCATATTCACAACGGTTTCCACAGCGAAAAATGGAGATATTTCTTCCATCGTTCCTATGGTTTCCCACGTGGACCACACTGAGCACGATGTACATGTCGTTGTTACGGAACAAGGTCTTGCAGACCTCCGTGGTTTGTCTCCAAAGGAACGTGCAAGAACCATCATTGAAAATTGCGCTCATCCGGACTACAAACCCATGCTAAGAGACTATCTTGACCGTGCTGAATCGGGCAAATATAAGCACATTCCGCACATTATTGGTGAGTCCCTCAGCTGGCATGACAGATTCCTGAAAACAGGCTCTATGAAGGTTAAGTAAATAAAGGTTGCAGCGGTCATAAAAATAGAGATTGACCGCTGCATACCATTATCTTATGGCGTGAAAGTATACAATTATACTTTCTGCCAACCACAGTTGTTTCAAGGCTTTTGTGGTATTCTATAGTGGATAAGCGAGAGTATCATCAATATCAAAGGAGGAAGAAAGAGCATGTTTCAAAATGACAAGCTGAACGGCATCAAAGATGACGTTCAAAAATTTAATGAAAAAACAGAAAAAGCTCTAGCAAAACGTCCTGAACGACAAGAAGAATTTTATACAGGTTCAGGCGATGCTGTAAATCGGTTGTATACACCAGCAGACGTGGAAGGTTTTGACTACCAAAGTGACCTAGGCTTGCCAGGTCAGTTCCCTTACACACGTGGTGTTCAGCCAACAATGTACCGAGGTCGTCTATGGACAATGCGTATGTACGCTGGTTTCGCAACTGCGGAAGAGTCCAACGCTCGTTACAAGTACCTTGTTGAGCAAGGTTCTGGCGGTCTATCTGTAGCATTTGACCTTCCAACACAGATCGGTTACGACTCTGATCACGCCCTATCTGAGGGTGAAGTTGGTAAAGTTGGTGTTGCCATTGACTCCCTTGCAGACATGGAAATCCTATTTGACGGTATTCCACTGGACAAGGTATCCACTTCTATGACTATTAACGCTCCTGCGTCTGTTCTTCTAGCAATGTACATTGCAGTAGCAGAAAAGCAAGGCGTTTCATCTGAAAAACTACGTGGTACGATTCAGAACGATATCCTGAAAGAGTACATTGCCCGTGGTACATACATCTTCCCAACAGAGCCGTCCATGCGTCTGATCACAGACATCTTCGAGTACTGCTCTAAGGACGTTCCACTATGGAATACAATTTCTATTTCCGGTTACCACATCCGTGAAGCAGGTTCCACTGCTGCTCAGGAAGTTGGTTTCACACTGGCTGACGGTATTGCTTACGTTGAAGCTGCTGTGAAGGCAGGCCTAGACGTTGACACATTTGCTCCTCGTCTGTCCTTCTTCTTCAATGCACACAACGACCTTCTAGAAGAAGTTGCCAAGTACCGTGCGGCTCGTCGCCTATGGGCCCGTATTATGAAGGAGCGTTTCGGCGCTACAAATCCTAAGTCCATGGCACTGAAGTTCCACACACAAACAGGTGGTTCTACCCTGACTGCTCAGCAGCCTGAAAACAACATCGTACGTGTTGCTATCCAGACCCTTGCTGCAGTTCTTGGTGGTACACAGTCCCTACACACCAACTCTAAGGATGAGGCTCTTGCCCTTCCAACAGAGGACTCCGTACGAGTTGCCCTTCGTACACAGCAGATCGTTGCACACGAGTCTGGTGTTACAAACACAGTTGACCCACTTGCAGGTTCTTACTTCATCGAGGCGAAAACGGCTGAGATCGAAGAGCGTGCTATGGAATACATCAACAAGATCGATGAACTTGGTGGCGCGCCGAAGGCGATCGACCAGGGTTACATCCAGCAGGAAATCATGGACGCTGCTTACAACTACCAGAAGGACGTTGAAGCAGGTAAGACAATCGTAGTTGGTATGAACAAGTACCAGATCGAAGAGGAAGCTCCAAAGGATCTTCTTAAGGTTGACATGTCCGTTGGTGAGCGTCAGAAGGAAAAACTAGCTGATCTACGCGCTAAGCGTGACAACGCAGTTGTTGAAGAAAAGCTAGAAGCCCTACGTAAGGCTTGTGAAGGCGAAGAAAACGTAATGCCTTTCATTCTGGACGCAGTTCGTGCATACGGTACGCTGGGAGAAATCTGTGGCGTTATGCGTGAAGTATTCGGTGAATACCAGCAGACAGTAAATCTGTAGGTTCAAGTAGAGCTAGGAGGATTCGTAATGGATAGACCAATTAGAGTACTGGTAGCAAAGCCAGGTCTTGACGGCCATGACCGTGGTGCGAAAGTAATCGCTCGAGCACTACGTGACGCAGGTATGGAAGTTATTTATACAGGACTTCGCCAAACACCTGAGCAAATCGTAAACGCTGCAATACAGGAAGACGTTGATTGTGTAGCTTGCTCCATCCTATCGGGTGCACACAACACACTACTTCCAAAAGTAAAAGAACTACTGAAGGGCGAAAACGCTGAAGACATCCTGTTTGTTGCAGGTGGCGTAATCCCAGATGACGATATTCCTTTCCTAAAGGAAAATGGTGTTGCTGAAGTATTTACTCCAGGTACACCAACAGACGTGACAATCGACTTCATTAAGAACAACGTGAAGCGATAGGCCGTCTTATGAACCTAGGTGAAAGACTAATCAAAGGTGACAAGCGGGCAGCAGCCCGCTTGATCACCCTAGCTGAGAACAATGATCCACAGGCCACTGAATTGCTCAAAGGCTTGTATGAGCATACGGGAAAAGCTTACGTGATTGGTATAACGGGACCTCCTGGCGCTGGTAAGAGTACGCTGACAGACAAGTTAGCCAAAAAGGCGAGAAGCCTAGGGAAAACCGTTGGCATTATCGCTGTAGACCCGACCAGTCCTTTTACAGGTGGTGCAATTCTAGGTGACCGTGTCCGAATGAGTCAATTGAATACAGATCCAGGTGTCTTTATCCGTTCCATGGGAGCGCGGGGCCACTTGGGCGGTATATCAGAAGCAACAGGCGCAGCAATAAAAGTCTTAGACATTTATGGGTGCGACTACATTTTCGTTGAGACCGTTGGGGTAGGACAGTCAGAGGTTGATATTGTAAAAACCTGTGACACCACACTCATGGTTATGGTTCCAGGTCTCGGTGACGACATACAGGCGATTAAGGCTGGCGTCATGGAGATTGGGGACGTATTTGCAGTGAATAAGGCTGACCGAGACGGTGCCAAGCGGACCGCTCGCGAAATCGACATGATGTTGGACTTCAATAAAAAAGACTGGCGACCACCGGTGAATATGGTAGTGGCTATTAATAATGAAGGAATCGATGAATTGTTTGACGCCATTCACGACCATAAAACATACATGTTAGAAGAAGGAAAGTTCCTTGAACGCCGTATTCTAAATGCAAGAAACGAAATTGTGGAGCTTGTGAAGCATCGTGTGATCAATCGCATGATGGACCAGTCTTATAAGATCGAACTGGTTGATCGACTTTCCACTGAAGTAGCTAAACGGAAGAACGATCCCTATACTGCATGCGACACAATCTATCAAGAAATCATTTAAAACTGAGACGGTACTGGCAGCTGACTACGCAGGTGACTTGTTCCGTCTCGTTTAATGATACCAATTGCTGGAGTTTCTTTTCACCGGGAAATGGTAGGTTTATTTAATTAAATTTATAGCCAAAACCCTTTAAATGATTAGGATAAACTCCGTTAATTAGTATCATTAAACATATGAAAATACGAAAACGCATGTTAAAATGAAGTGAAATTTCCTGAGGGAGGACTAAACATGAAAGCTTTGAAACTTGATCACATCGGTATCGCTGTGAAAAACTTAGACGAAACACTTTCTTTCTACCGTGACGTTCTTGGCCTAGAAGTTGAAGGCACAGAAGTAGTAGAAGAGCAAAAAGTTAAGGTTGCATTCCTACCAATCGGTGACACAGAAGTTGAACTTCTTGAGTCTACTTCTGAAGACGGTCCAATCGCTCGTTTTATTGAAAAGAACGGCGAAGGCGTACAGCACCTTGCTTTCCGCGTAGATAACATTGAAGAAGCAATTGCATACATGAAAGAAAAGGGTATGCGTATGATCGACGAGCAGCCTCGCTATGGCGCTGGCGGTGCGAAAATTGCTTTCGTACACCCAAAGAGCTCACACCGAGTACTTGTTGAATTGAGCGAAAGATAGTAGCAATACTATTTACTTCATGAGTGAATTCCTTTTTGAAAAGGCGACAGATCCCTGGGCCGGGTAAGCGTTTGCAAGACAGAGGAACGGGCACAGCGGGCCAGGAGGAGCGGCTGAACTCAAACTGAGAACCCACTCTGGCATATAGCCAACTGTTGTTTAAAATGTGGGAGGTAAACAAATGTCTATGCACAAACTGGAAGATTTGCGCAAAAGAAAAGCCAAGATTGAACTAGGTGGCGGGGAAAAGCGCATCCAGAAGCAGCATGAAAAGGGTAAGTTAACAGCGCGTGAGCGTATTAACCTACTTTTCGACGAAGGGACTTTCGTTGAAATCGATGCCTTTGTGAAGCACCGTTGTACAAACTTTGGCATGGAAAAAGTAGACGCACCTGCTGAAGGTGTTGTAACAGGTTACGGCCAAGTAGATGGTCGTCTGGTGTATGCTTACGCTCAGGACTTCACTGTTGTAGGTGGGTCTCTAGGTGAAATGCACGCAGCGAAAATCTGCAAGGTAATGGATAATGCTATGAAGGTTGGCGCGCCAGTTGTTGGTCTAAACGACTCCGGTGGTGCACGTATCCAGGAAGCGGTTGACGCCCTATCTGGCTACGGTAAAATCTTCATGAAAAACACGCAGGCATCTGGTGTTATTCCTCAGATCACTGCAATCATGGGACCATGTGCAGGTGGTGCGGTATACTCTCCAGCACTAACTGACTTTATCTTCATGGTGGATAAGACATCTCAGATGTTCATCACTGGTCCTCAGGTAATCAAGACGGTAACAGGTGAAGAAGTTTCAGCGGAAGCACTGGGTGGCGCAATGACGCACAACCGTACTTCTGGTGTTGCTCAGTTCATCTCTCAGAATGACGAAGCATGTATTGCTGAAATCAGAACCCTACTTGGTTTCCTACCATCTAACAACATGGAAACAGCTCCGGCTTACATGACAGAAGACGACATCAACCGTATGACAGAAGAGTTAAACTCCATTATTCCGGATAACTCTAACAAGCCATACGACATCAAAGATGTGATCAATCTGATTGTTGACGACGCCAACTTCTTTGAGTCTCAGCCATACTTTGCTCAAAACATCGTAACTGGCTTTGCTCGTATTAACGGTCAGTCCGTAGGTATCATTGCAAACCAGCCAAAGGTTCTTGCTGGTTGTCTAGATATCAATGCTTCTGACAAATCATCTCGCTTTATCCGTACTTGTGACGCATTCAATATTCCACTACTGAACATCATCGATGTTCCAGGCTTCCTACCAGGTACGTCTCAGGAATATGGTGGCATTATCCGTCACGGCGCGAAAATGCTATATGCTTACTCTGAAGCTACAGTGCCAAAGGTATCCCTAATCGTTCGTAAGGCATACGGCGGTTCTTACCTGGCAATGTGCTCTAAGGATCTTGGTGCTGATCTTGTTCTTGCATGGCCAAGTGCAGAGATCGCAGTAATGGGTCCACAGGGTGCAGCAAACATCATCTTCCGTAAGGAAATCTCCACTGCAGACGACCCAGCAGCAATGCGTCAGCAGAAGGTTGATGAATACACAGCAGAATTTGCAACACCTTACAAAGCAGCAGAACGTGGCTTCGTAGACGACGTTATTGAGCCAACGGCTACACGTCCTCGTCTGGTAGATGCATTCAACATGCTATCTTCTAAGCGTGAAGCGCGTCCTGCGAAAAAGCACGGCAACATTCCGCTATAGGAGGTGCCTAGATGAGTGTAACGGAATTACTTCAACGATTCGCAGATCCTGAGATCTTTGCAACTATGTCTTGGGGCGATAAACTTGTAGCATCTCTATATGTTACAGCACTTGGTATGATTATCACCTTCGCAGCGCTTGTGTTGCTATGGGGCATTACCATTTTCTATTCCCGTCTGGTACGTTCCGCTGAGGAAAGAAAAAATGCCAACAAGGTAACTGCAGTAGCTCCTGCAGCGCCAACTCCAGCTCCAGCACCTCTTGCTGTAGCAGCTGAAGAAGACGAAGAACTGATTGCTGTTATTTCTGCTGCAGTTGCAGCCAGCATGAACACGTCTATCCACAACATTGTTGTTCGCAACATTGTACGCGTGGGTGACGCGACGCCAGCTTGGGGTCGCGCAGGTCGAAACGACCAAATGAGCGGTAACCTGTAAGGTAAAAAAATCTGTATTGAAATTCGTGAAAATCAATCTGGAGGATGAATCATGAAGAAGTTTAACATCACCGTAAACGGTAAAACATATGAAGTAGACGTAGAAGAAGTAGGCGGCGTAAGCGCTCCAGCACCTCGTGCTGCGGCTCCACGTCCAGCGGCACCTGCTGCTCCAGCTCCGGCTGCAGCTCCAGCGCCTGCTGCAAAGCCAGCTCCAGCAGCTGCACCAGCTGGCGGTAGCTCTGTTACTGCTCCAATGCCTGGTACTGTTCTGGACATCAAAGTTGCTGAAGGCGACTCTGTATCCAATGGCCAAGTCATCATGATCCTAGAAGCAATGAAGATGGAAAATGAAATCATGGCACCAGCGGATGGCAAGGTTCTTTCTATCCACGTGAACAAAGGCGCATCTGTAAACTCCGGCGACGTTATGATCGTTATTGGCTAATAGGCAAAAGACGGACAAACGAATCGGAAAGGAGCGAATCAGATGATACAAGCCATTATGGACTTTCTTACGTCCACGGGTTTCTATGCTCTTTTCAATGACATGATGTGGGGCAACGCTGTCATGATCCTTGTGGCCTGCGTTCTGCTTTACCTTGCAATTGTAAAAGAGTTTGAACCACTACTGCTTGTACCGATTGCATTCGGTATGCTGATGACCAACCTACCTTTGGGCGGTCTAATGGAAGCACCGATGTACAAGCTAACGGAAATGACCAAAGAATTAGCGGCCTATCCCAATATTCATTTGAGTGAAGGTCTTCAACAAGTGGCAGGCATGGCTGACGCCACAACAAAGTTGGAGCAACCGGGCGGTCTGCTTTACTACCTATACCAGGGTAATAAGTTGGGAATCTTCCCACCGATCATCTTCATGGGCGTTGGGGCAATGACAGACTTCGGTCCACTAATTGCCAACCCAAGAGCCCTACTACTGGGTGCTGCTGCACAGTTCGGTATCTTTGCAACCTTCATTGGTGCGATTGCTTCCGGTCTGTTTAACGCACAGGAAGCAGCGTCAATTGGTATCATCGGTGGTGCCGATGGTCCTACAGCCATCTTCCTGACATCCAAACTTGCACCACACCTACTGGGTCCAATCGCCGTTGCGGCATATTCCTATATGGCCTTGGTTCCGGTAATTCAGCCACCGATCATGAAGTTCCTTACAACGAAAGAGGAGCGAATGATCAAGATGGACCAGCTTCGTCCCGTTTCTAAGACGGAAAAAGTACTCTTCCCAATCCTTGTAACGATCCTTGTATCCCTAATCGTACCACCTGCAACTACGCTGGTTGGTATGCTGATGCTAGGTAACCTATTCAAGGAGTCAGGTGTAGTAGCTCGTCTTGAAGACACGGCAAAGAATGCCCTGATCAACATCATTACAATCTTCCTTGGAATCACGGTTGGTGCGACTGCAACAGCTGAGCAGTTCCTAAAGGTAGAAACACTTGTAATCATCGGTCTAGGTATTGTAGCCTTTGGTATTGGTACAGCAACAGGTGTACTCCTTGCCAAGGTTATGAACAAGCTGTCTGGTGGTAAGATCAACCCACTGATTGGTTCTGCAGGTGTATCTGCGGTACCAATGGCGGCCCGAGTGTCTCAGGTAGTTGGCCAGAAGGAAAACCCTTCAAACTTCCTACTCATGCATGCCATGGGTCCAAACGTTGCCGGCGTTATCGGCTCTGCGGTTTCCGCAGGTGTTCTACTTTCTCTATTCGCAAGATAAGAAAGCTAGATATACAATCAAACCAAACAGCGCCCGGTCCATTGGACTTGGCGCTGTTTTTTCCTTTGGTCAAGGTCTACATTTCGCTCTCTATCCTCCCTGTGCTATAATAAACGTTAGAGAATTTTACCACGGGAGGAAACCATGAAACGGGAAGTCATAGAAGCATTGAAAGCAAACAAAGATCAGTTCATCTCCGGTGCTGCCCTCAGTCGGCTCTTGGGCGTGTCCAGGACGGCAGTGTGGAAGGTCATTCAGCAGCTCAAAGATGAAGGCTATAAGATCGAATCGGTTTCAAGGAAGGGCTACCGGCTCATGGAGGACGCAGACCGCCTGGACGCAGACGCCTTAATGGCAGAACTGGGTTCAGACAGCCTCATCCAAGTGGTCAAACACTTTGACTCCATTGACTCTACCAATACCTATGCCAAGCAAGTGGCCACCGAGGATGCTGCAGAAGGCATGTTAATCATTGCAGAAGAGCAACTAACCGGTCGCGGTCGTCTGGGCCGCCAATGGTCGTCCCCAAAAGGGACTGGCGTTTGGATGTCCTTGATCCTACGCCCTGATATCGACCCGCGGGAAGCCTCGAAGATCACCCAAATTGGGGCAGCCGCCATGGCAGAGGCCATTGAGGATATTACTGGACTACCTGCTGGGATTAAATGGCCCAATGATATCATTGTCAGCGGTAAGAAAGTGTGTGGTATCCTAACCGAAATGAGCGCAGAGTTAAATACCATTAACTATGTGGTGGTGGGGATCGGTGTCAATGTAAACACCCCCTCCTTCCCAGAGGACCTCAAGCCCATAGCCACCTCCCTCTACCAGGAGTCAGAAAAAATGGTGAGCCGGAAAAGTCTGGTTCGGGGTTTTGCAGGCCATTTCACCAGACTCTATGGAGACTTTTTGTCCTCCGGTGCACTGGACATGACCCGCGAGATTTGCCTCAAGCGGTCTGTGACGGTTGGCCGTGACGTGCGCATCATTCACAGGGGGGTTACCACCAATGCCCATGCAGTGGACATTGACCCCAATGGAGAACTGGTTGTGGACTATGAAGACGGCAGACGGGAAACGATCTTTTACGGGGAGGTTTCTGTCCGTGCCCGTAATGGCTATATATAAGAAGGAATTGGTTCACAGCCATTGCATACGCACTAGGCCTGTGATAGGATATGCTGTGTGAAAACCAGCAAAGAAGGTGAATCCATGCTATTAGCATTCGACGTAGGGAACTCCAATATTGTCCTGGGTGTTTTTAAGGACGGCAAGCTAACCAATCATTGGAGAATGTCCACAGATAAAAGCAAGTCATCTGACGAACTGGGTATGTTCGTCAACCAGTTGTTTCAATATGAAGGATTGAAGCTCACGGACGTGGAAGACGTGATCATTTCCTCCGTAGTTCCGACTATCATGTACTCCCTCCAGCACATGGCCCTGTCCTATTGTAATCGGGAAGCCATTGTTGTGGGTCCTGGCATAAAGACGGGCATGAACATTAAGTACGATAACCCGCGCCAAGTGGGGGCAGACCGGATTGTGAATGCGGTTGCAGCCGTGAAAAAATATGGGGGTCCATTGATCGTGGTGGACTTTGGTACGGCGACGACCTACTGCGCCATTTCTCCCAAGGAAGAATACCTGGGTGGTTCCATCATGCCGGGTATTAAAATTTCATCCGACGCCTTGTTCCAGCGGGCAGCCAAGCTGACCCGGGTTGAACTGGTCAAGCCGGACCGACTCATCTGCAAAAATACAACCGCGTCCATCCAGGCCGGAGTCATTTACGGTTATGTTGGGTCAGTTGACTATATTGTTGACCGGATGAAGGAAGAACTAGGCGGAGGTCATATTCAGGTAGTGGCCACTGGCGGTCTAGCCAGCTTGATCGCCTCCGAGTCCAAGACCATTGATGTGGTGGACAAGTTCCTCACCCTAGAAGGTCTCCAGTACATTTACGAAATGAACCGCAAAGCATAACAAGTTAGACAATGACAGCCGGGTGTTCGCACTCGGCTTCTTTCTATAGAAGTGTTGAATAGACGTGTTCTACACAAGCGTCCAACGAAGAAGAGGATAGAAAATGAAAATCGGTACATTTGAATTAGGGTCACCGGTAATCCTTGGTCCCATGGCGGGGGTGACTGACCTGCCCTTCCGCAGAATCTGTAAGGAATATGGTGCAGGCCTCCTGGTAACGGAGATGGTCAGCGCTCGGGCCTTATATTATGGTGATAAAAAAACAGCGCGGATCATGCGCATCGAAGAAGAAGAGCGGCCAGTGGCCCTCCAACTATTTGGCAACGACCCAGAGGTCTTTGTGGCCATTATGGACCAGATCAATGGCCACAACCACGACATCCTGGATATTAATATGGGGTGCCCTGCGCCCAAGATCGTCAAGAATGGTGAGGGATCAGCCCTCATGAAGGACCCAAAGAAGGCAGAAGCCTTGATCAAGGCAGTGGTCAAACATTCCACCAAGCCTGTAACAGTCAAGTTCCGCAAGGGTTGGGATGACGACAATATCAATGCCGTTGACTTTGCCGCCATGGCAGAGGCTGCTGGTGCAGACGCTGTGGCTGTCCACGGCCGGACCCGAGAGCAGTTTTATAGCGGGAAGGCTGATTGGGACATTATCCGCCGGGTAAAAGAAAAAGTGAATATACCTGTAATCGGTAACGGTGACATTTTCAGCGTGGACGACGCCATCGCAATGAAGGAGCAAACCAACTGTGACGGCCTGATGATCGCCCGGGGGGTTCAAGGCAATCCCTGGTTACTCAGGGAAGTCTCCACCTATATGGCCACAGGTGAGCGGATTGCGCCACCCAGTGTAGAAGAACGCATTCGCGTTGCCTCTAAGCATTTCCAGTACTTGCTGGAGGTCAAGGGGGAACGGATTGGCATTCTGGAAATGAGAAAACACGCCGCCTGGTATTTGAAGGGTGTTCCAAGAAGTGCAGCTATCCGCAACGAGATCAACCGGTCCACGTCTGCGGAGGAAGTCGTAAAGCTACTAGAATCTGCCTTGGAACTCCAGTAGACCCGCATGGAACCACACGATGGCTTACCGGTCAGTACCCAAAGGAGTGAATGATATGAAAGAAGTCCTATTAACCCAAGATGGCTATGACAAGCTGCAGCAGGAGTTAACACGCCTCAAGTTAGAGGATCGTAAGGAAATCGCCCAGGCCATTCACGAGGCAGCCCAGTATAGTGAGCTGACCGACAATCCAGAGTACGAGGACCTAAAGCGGGCCCAGTCTGTCATTGAGACCCGGATCGCAAAACTGGAAAGCCAGTTGGCCGAGGCAAAAATCATTGAAACCACAGACAATTGTGACGTGGTTGGCCTAGGCTGTGTGGTGAAATTGCAGGACGTTGAATTTAATGATATAATGCAGTACACTATTGTAGGTGCAATGGAAGCAGATCCTATTGAAAACATGATTTCTAACGAGTCACCAGTGGGCCAAGCCTTACTTGGGAAAGCAGTTGGCGATGTAGTAGAAGTTGACGTGCCTGACGGCTCTGCTAAATATAAAATAATAAATGTAGGAAAATAACGGAGGTGACCACATGAGCGAGGAGCTAAATCTGAATGAGCTACTTCAAGTAAGAAGAGACAAGCTCACTAAACTGCAGGAAATGGGACGTGACCCATTTAAACAGGAACGATATGATCGGACTGCCTTCAGTAAACAGATCCTCGAAGACTTCGAGAAGTTTGAAGGAGAAAATGTTCGTGTTGCAGGACGGATTATGGCCAAACGTGTCATGGGGAAAGCGGCTTTTATCGATGTACTCGATGCAGAAGGACGTGTCCAGGCTTACGTACGTAAGGACGCTATTGGTGAAGAAGAGTTTGATATTTTCAGTACATATGACATCGGCGATATTGTAGGTGTTGCAGGTACTGTGTTTAAGACCAAGAAAGAAGAAATCTCCATCCGCGTGGAAGAGATTGTCCTACTTTCAAAGTCCCTACAAATTCTACCTGAGAAGTTCCACGGTCTAAAGGATCAAGATCTACGCTACCGCCAGCGATACGTAGACCTGATCATGAACCCGGAAGTAAAAGAAGCATTCCTAATTCGAAATAAAGTAACAAAGGCAATCCGTGAGTACCTGGACGGCGAAGGCTTCCTAGAAGTAGACACGCCGATCCTAAACACAATTGCCGGTGGTGCGTCTGCACGACCATTTATTACCCACCATAATACCCTGGACATTGATATGTACATGCGTATTGCCAATGAACTATACCTCAAGCGTCTCATCGTAGGCGGCTTTGACAAGGTATACGAGATGGGTCGTATGTTCCGTAACGAGGGTATGTCCATCAAGCACAACCCAGAGTACACTGCAATGGAGCTCTATGCTGCATACGAAGACTTTGACTACGTGCTACGTATTACTGAAGAGCTGGTGGCTTACTGCTGCGAAAAGGCCCATGGGTCTACCAAGATCACTTACCAGGGTACGGAACTGGACTTCACGCCGCCATGGAACCGCATGCGGATGACAGAGGCCATTGAAAAGTACACGGGTGTCGACTTCACAGGCATGAACGACGAGGAAGCCAAGGCAGCTGCCAAGAACCTGGGCGTTCATACGGAGAAGCACCACACTTGGGGTCACGTTGTGAATGAAGTATTCGAAGACAAGTGCGAAGAGTACCTGATCCAGCCGACCTTCATCACCCACCACCCAGTTGCTGTGTCTCCACTGGCCAAGCGAAATGGCGACGATCCTCGGATCACTAACCGTTTCGAAGCCTTCGTTAACACATGGGAAATCGCCAACGCCTTCTCTGAGCTAAATGACCCAATCGACCAGCGCGGTCGTTTTGAGGACCAGGTAAAGCAAAGAGAGTCCGGTGACGACGAAGCCCACATGATGGACGACGACTTCATTAATGCTCTTGAAGTAGGTCTACCGCCAACAGGTGGTCTAGGAATCGGTATTGACCGTCTGATGATGCTGTTGACCAACTCAACATCCATCCGTGACGTTCTCCTATTCCCAACCATGAAGCCGATCCAGAAATAAGTAGATCATTTTAAAGACCTGAGCAGAGACTGTTCAGGTCTTTTTTCTATTAATAAGATGCGCATTTGACTCAATCTATTTGCCAACATAGGCTGTTCCCTGGCCAGGGTGTCGTGTGTCCGCCTACTATATAATAGAAGAAGCTTCCAAGCGGGTGGCGAGTCATACACTATATGTAGTGATTCCTATGAACCAACCACTACATTTAGACATTCAAGATTCCATGGCAAGAACTTATCCATATTCGCCTAGCCTGCCCTGAAGATTTACGGTATTCTGACTATTTCGTTTCTCAAAATAAATTCACGAAAACCGTTGACACTACTGGTCTCGTTTGTTATTCTTAGTGAGCACCTGAGGCGCGGCAACACAGCGCTGAAGACGCAAAATAAAAAACTTCAGAAAACGTAAAAAAAGTTGTTGACTTTGAGTTTTCTGGGGTATAGAATGAAATGGTCGCTGAAACGAGCGGCAACGAATTGATCCTTGAAAACTGAACAGTATAGAACAACCGAGATGAGCAATCATCTCA
>CAYFHQ010000036.1:0-31213 GCA_964342805.1 uncultured Peptostreptococcaceae bacterium
AAATTCAAAACGTAGTTTAGTAGTCATCATCTCGTAACCTCCTTTCATCTGTGATCAGGTACCGATTACCCAATCGCTTACATACGCAGTATACCTGACATTAAACTTTTTCGCAACAAGTATTTTTTCCTGTAATATAACCGTAACATTTTGATCAATTCCCATCGCACGACCATGAAAACTGTGGTAGAGTATTTCTATAGTCTAAAAAGCGGGGGTATATATGAAGAAATTTGATTTGTTTGAATTGAAACAACGCCTAGAAAAAGATCGTGTTCGCAACACCGAACATACCACGGGCCAACGGATTCTTTCAGCCATTGTTTATGCAGTCGCCTGTTTGATGTTTGCGTCCCTATTCTCCACCTTTTCAATTCCCGACCCAGCCAAGTATGCCCTATACGGGGCACTGGCAGTAGCTTGGGTCCTTATGTGCTTCCACTTTGGTGTTTTTAAACGTAAGTAATATCGAATCACCCCACGGCCATCTGGCATGGGGTGATTTTTAGGTTTAGTCACCATGGGACCTTATTCTTCCTCCTGCCCCCTATCCTTCTGAAACCCTTGGGTTTTATACTCATAAATTAAGGAGTTAATCTCACCGCCGAGCATAATGACCATGCCGGACATGTATAACCAAATCATCAAAATGATCACGGTCGCCAGAGACCCATACACAATGGAGAATCGACCAAAGTTTGATACAAAGTAAGAAAACCCGACCGACAGGGCCAACCAGCCAAAAAAAGCAAATATGGTGCCCCAGATCACATCTTTAAAACCCAACCTTCTATTGGGCAAAAACATATAGATCATGCTTAAGACAAACAGGGGCAACAAAACGCCGATTACCCACCTTAGGGTTGTGAACCAGTCAATAAATCCATCACTAATGGGCAGGTAATCCTGTAAAAATTCAAGGACATTTCGACCAATGCTTGGCAGGATCAAGGCTACGGCTATGGCCACAGACAGGAGTATGGTATGGACCATGCCCATGAGGCGACGTTGGAGCCACCCTCTATCCTCAACCACTTCATAGGATTGGTTGAGGGCATGTACCAGGGCACTCAGGGCCCTGGAAGCTGACCAGAGGGTCAATAGAATGGAAAAGGACAAGAGACTCACATCCTGGGTCAGCACAACATTTTCCACATAAGCACTTAGCATATGAGCAATATCAGGAAGTAGAATCGTGCCAATTTGAAAGCGTAACCAGTTTAAGTCCACTTCAAAAAGAGTAAGCACCGTAAAAAGCACAATCAAGAATGGAAACAAGCTCAAAAAGAAAAAATATGCCATTTGAGCACTATATGCGGGTATATTGTGTCTGATTAAACGCTTTTGAAGCGCCTGAATCTCTTCTAGCCAATGTTTCATACCGTGACCCCCTTATGGCATTTATTGTACCCCATTATTCCTCTAAAACCAATTTCCAGGGGTTTAATAGATTATTTATAATCATAAAATTTCCATTAAAAAGGTGTCCGCCCCATTGAAACTACTCCCTAAGAAGAGTAACCTTGAAAGTAAGTAAAGGAGGATGAACATGGGAAAAAGATTTGCAGCACTACCACTGATCATTGTAGCATTGGTCCTTGTGGTGTTTATTGGCTCACAGAGTTACTATGTTCTAGCAAATGCCGAAGTCGCAGTCATTGAGCGATTTGGCGAAAAGATTAATATTGTGAATACACCAGGTCTACAGTTTAAGCTACCCATCATTGACCGGGTACGGATTGTGAACATCAACAAGGAATACTCCGTTCAATACGGTTATGTTCCAGCAGGTGATCCAACACCAACCTCAGCACCAAGCTATGTGGACGTGGCAGAAGAACAGATTGTACTAACAAATGGTTCCTTCCTGGTAAATATCGGTGCAGTTATCCAGTACCGAATTACAGAACCGGACCTCTACCTGTACAATGTAGACGACCAAGACGGTACCCTACGTCTGGCCTTTGAGAGTGTGCTCCGTCGTAACATGCAGAACCAAGACCTAGACAACGCTCTGATTAATAAGGACTCCATCGCCAGAGAGGTACTACCAGAACTTTCTCGCAAGGTGGATGGCTATGGCCTAGGCATCACCATTTCTGAAGTAAAACTAACAGACGTACTCCTTGAGTCTACAGTACAGCAGGCTTACGAAGACGTTCTTATCGCCCAGAACGAAAAGGACGAGTTTGTTTCCAAGGCAGAACGATACAGAAACGAACAGCTACCAGCTGCCCGTGCAGAGGCTTATGATCGTATTCAGAAGGCAGAAGCCTACAAGGCTGAAACAGTTTCACAGTCAAAGGGTGACGTGGAAAACTTCCTTCAGGTATATGAGAAATACAAGTCTGCTCAGGAAATCACTAAGAAACGTCTCTACATCGAAACCATGGAAAGCATTATGACCAAGGTTAAGAACAAGGTTATCGTTGACCTCAACGACGACGGCACCATTAAATACATTCCACTGAATCCAGATCAACTGGGCAATAATTAGGAAGGAGGGATCCCATGGATATTAAACAAGGTAAAGATTTTCAAGACAACGTTCGTAAGTTTGCGGACAACATGAACTTCAACCAGAATCAAAACCAGAACCAAAACCAGGGTAGTGGTCCCAAGCGACCTTCTGCTGACGAAATCCGAAAGCAGTCCCTTCGAACAGCCAAGTGGATTGGATTTGGTATTCTTATTGTTATCCTCCTCATGTCTGCAAGCAGCTTTATCTACACGGTTGCTGAAGACGAGGTTGCTGTTGTCAGCGAACTGGGTTCCGTAAAGAAGGTAATCGTCGACCGCGACAATAACCTGGCTGAACAGCAAACCCTACTGGATGACAAGTTTAAGGATGTTGAAGTCATCCGCGACAAGGGTCTATTCTTCAAGATTCCTTTTATCACAACTGTAGACAAAGAAACATCCAAGTTGATCACTTACATTTCCAATACAGCTGAAATCAACACCCGCGACAAGATCAAGTACGATATCGCCATGTATGCCCAGTGGGAAATTTCCCACCCAGGCTTGTTTAGATCATCTTACGGCACAATTGTTGCAGCCAACCGAAAGCTGGACGAAATTGCTTACGCAAGAGTCATTGAAAAAATCAACACTCTGAATGCCCGTGAGTTCCTGACGGACAAAGACGCACTAAACGCCGTTTTGGATGAAGCGATGTTGGAACTGAACAACAACTTGGCTTCTCGAGGTATTGTTGTTCGTGATATTGAGATTTACCGTACCATTCTACCGGAAGCCAATATCCGTTCTACTTACAACAAGATGATTGCAGAACGTGCAGCCATCGCCCAGCAAAACCGTTCTGAAGGTGAAGAACTCTTTAGAAACACAGTAGCTGACACAGACCGAGAAGTAGCCCAAATCGTTGCTGAGTCCATCGAGACCAGTGAGCAGATCCGTGGTGAAGCTGACGCAACAGCACTTGAGATCTATGCAGACGCATTCTCAGTCGATCCTGAGTTCTATGAGCTATGGAGAACCTTGAAGGCTTATCAAAACACCTTCGACGAAAACACAACCCTATACCTAAATAGCGACAATGAGTTCCTGAAGCTGTTTAACTCCATTCAAAACTAGAACCCGTGGTTATAAGCAAACAAAAGCTGCTACAAGTCCCTTAACAAAGGGCTTGTAGCAGCTTATTTTTTACTTCAATAACTTTTAACCAGCTCAGAACCAAGGCCAACTAACGCCCAAACGGTATATTAAGGGCTGTAACCAAGGCTTCATACTGGTCTGGCGTCAAAGACTGTGGCCCATCACATAGGGCATGCTCTGGATCAATATGGGACTCTATCATCAAGCCATCGGCACCAACAGCAATCGCGCCATGGGACATGGGGGCTACCAGGTCTCGAATACCCGTGCCGTGGCTTGGATCTACAATGACAGGTAAACCGGTCTCCTTTTGCATAATCGGCACAGCAGCAAGGTCCAGGGTGTTTCGAGTATAGTTGTCGAAGGTTCGAACCCCTCTCTCACAAAGGACAATCTGCTTGTTCCCGCTGGCAGCAATGTACTCTGCAGCCATGATCCATTCCTTGATGGTCGCTGACATCCCCCGCTTGAGCAGAACGGGCTTAACCACACCCCCAACTACCTTTAGTAAAGAGTAATTATACATATTTCTTGACCCAATCTGGATCATATCTGCATATTCCATAATTAAGTCTAGATTTGCCTCATCCATTAACTCCGTTACGATTGGCAAACCGGTGATCTCTGAGGCTTCCTTTAGGTATTTTAAGCCCTCTTCCCCCAGCCCTTGGAAGGCATAGGGACTCGTTCTAGGCTTAAACACCCCACCTCTTAGCATGTCCACCCCGATCTTTTTCAGGGCAACAGCCGTTTCGATCACCTGTTCCCTTGACTCTACGGAACAAGGACCCGAGATCATGACGGGGCGGTGGCCTTTGCCAAAGGTAACATGTTTCACTTGTACACTAATGGGTGTTCCCAATAAAATCTGTCTCATTACTCGACCTCTTGGATTCCCACTGCCCCCAGCTCCTCAGCTATTTCCTGAACGGTTCTTGTACCTATTAAACGATCTGGGCACAGGTCAGACAGTGGTTTCATAACAAAAGCGCGCTCTGTCATACGCGGATGGGGTACCAAGAGTTTTTCATCCTTGGATGTCCAGTCATCGTATAAAAGCACATCTACATCAATGGTCCGTGGACCCCAGCGGATCACACGAACACGATTCAATTCTTCTTCTATTTCAGCACATAGTCCCAAAACTTCATATGGGTCCAAGTTGGTTACCAACTCAACAACGATGTTGAGGAATGGATCTTGGTCAACATAGCCCACGGGCTCTGTTTCATACCATTTCGAGATCTGCAGTTCTTGTATTCTATCATGATTCCTCAAGATCGCCAAGGCCTTGTTTAGGTATTCCCTTCGGTCTCCCATGTTACTGCCTAGGCCTAAATACACCTTACTCATCGTGACCTCCTAATGGTCACAGCAAAGTAGTCAAAGATTCCCCGTACTGGGGCCTCTGGCTTTCGAATCTCCACGTCAACCATTTCAATGGCCTTATATTTAGTAAGTATGTCCCCAGCAATTTGCTCAGCCAGGGCCTCGATCAAGTCATAACGACGTTCTTCCACTTGAATTTTTACATCTTCATAAACGTCTGCATAGCTAACTGTTTGACCAACATCATCACTCAGTCCCGCTGCTTGGGTATCCGTGTGGAGGACAACATCCACGAAAAACTTTTGTCCCAACACAGTTTCTTCCTTTAGAACCCCATGGGTTCCAAAGAAGCTTAGATTTTTTAGGGTTATCTTATCCATTCCAACCTCTTACGATGGCATCTGCCACTCGAATCGCCCGACGATTTTCAACAATATCATGGACTCGGATGATTTCACATCCCGCCATTACACCTAGTACATTGGTGGCTATGGTCCCCTCCACCCTTTGGTCAGAAGGCAGGTCCAAAATGGCACCAATCATTGATTTTCTTGACGTCCCCAATAGTACCGGATATCCCAGCTCATTGAGTTCCTGCAAGCGCCCCATGACTTGGACATTTTGTATAGGCGTCTTGCCAAAGCCAATACCAGGGTCTAAGACCAACTGGTCCAGACGCATACCAGCCCCTTCAGCAATTGCCACAGTTCTTTGGAAGAAGACTTTCATGGCTTCAAGAATATCACCATCATAAGTCGTACCTTTTTGATTATGCATGGCTATCACCGGTACCTTATGGCGGCCAGCAACCTGGGCAATCTCCGGTTCCCGCTGCATACCCCAAACATCATTAATGATATGGGCACCGGCAGCTACGGCCTGTTCAGCCACCTGGGCCTTATAGGTGTCAATGGAAATAATGGCGTCGGTTTCACGGGCCAGGGCCTCAATGACCGGCACCACCCGTTGTATTTCCTCTTCCAGACTGACTTCCTTAGCGCCTGGTCGTGTGGACTCTCCACCCACATCAATAATATCGGCACCCTCTGCTAACATTTTTTTGGCATGGGCCAGGGCGGCCTCCACCTCATTGTGCCGGCCACCATCCGAAAAAGAATCCGGCGTCACATTGAGTATGCCCATGACAAGGGTCCGTTGACCCAGTATGATCTCTTTCCCATGGGCCTGTAAGACACGGGTTTGATAAGCCTTTTTGGCATAGTTTTTCATAGGCATATTACTTACCAAATGAAATCAAACTCATGGCTTCAGCCCGGGACTCTGGACGATCATTGAAAATGCCTCGAACCGCTGACGTCACCGTATTACTACCTGGCTTTTTCACGCCTCGCATGGTCATGCACATATGCTCAGCTTCTACAACTACAATCACCCCATAAGGCGACAATTTTTCCATAATCACATCTGCAATATTCGAAGTCAACCGCTCCTGAAGCTGGGGTCTTTTGGCAACCGTTTCAACAACGCGAGCCAGCTTGCTCAGACCCGTCAACTTACCGTTCTTTGGTATATAACCCACATGGGCCTTGCCAAAGAAGGGTACAATATGGTGCTCACACATGGAATAAAAGGGAATGTCACGGACCAGAACCAATTCTTCATGGTCGTCATCCTCAAAAATAACGTCCAAGTGCTGGGCTGGGTCTTCATGCAAACCGCAGAAAATCTCCTCATACATTCTTGCAATTCGATCTGGGGTACCCACTAGACCTTCTCGATCTGGATCTTCTCCGATTGCCGCTAGAATTTCTCTAACCGCATTTTCAATTCTCTTCTTATCTACAGACATGTTCATTACCTCGTTTCATCTTCAATCGTCCAGTCCCCCATAAGGCCCTTTTGTAAGGTCGCGATCACGGGGTGGTCATCATAGGATTTTCCATCCACTTCAGAGATACGCACGATCCCCACCAAGGCATTGGTCGCAAAGATCGCGTCCGCCCCAAGAATGTCGTCTCTGTTGATAGACTGTTCATACAGTGTATATGCATGTTGAGCTAACCATGTATTGACCCTTTGCCGCATGGTTCCAGGAAGGAGTCCATCCGTCAAAGGTGCAGTCATGATTTTATTGTTTTTTATGATGTATAGGTTACTAATGGCTCCTTCAGTAACATGAGCTTGGTCATTTTCGAACAAAACCTCGTCGTAACCCTGTGCTTTCACAGCTTGTAACTCCAGCATATTGAGGGCGTATTGGGCCGTTTTAAATCGTAACAAAGGGTTTTTGGACCACTTGGGATATTGACCGTAAGAGACACGCCAGCCCTTTTTGTAAGTTTCAATCTTATAAGCTATGGGCCGAACCGACCAACTCAAACGGGCCTCTTGATCATCATCGACCAGTTGAATTCGAATGGCCCCTTGCCCCTTGGGGGCTGACTGTATGGCCGCTTCAATGCAGGCCACAAATCGCTCTTTATTGGGCTTTGGCAAACCTAAAAAACTTGCCCCTTGATAAAACCGCTCAAAATGGGCCTCGACATTATGGGCCCTACCTCGGTCAAATCGAACCGTTTCAAATACAGACATACCGTATTTAAAGGCCTTACTTTGTTGTAAACTTGCCAGCGGAGTCGTCATAGGCCACCTACAAACTCAAGGCTTCCATAAGGGCCTTGGCCTTGTCGAGGGTTTCTTGGTACTCAGCTTCTACATCAGAGTCCCAAACGATCCCACCACCCACTTGGAAATAGACTTGATCATTTTTAAGTACCATGGTCCGGATAACAATATTTAAGTCTGCATTGCCATTAAAATCAATATAGCCAATAGACCCCGTATAGATATTGCGCTGGGTTGGTTCCAGTTCATCAATAACTTCCATGGCCCTGATCTTAGGTGCACCCGTGATTGACCCACCTGGAAAGGTGGCCTTGATCACATCAAAGGCGTCCAGGTCATCCCTAAGGTCTGCGGTTACCGTAGACACTAAGTGGTAGACAGTTGCATATTCCTCAATGGTAAACAACTCAGGAACCTTCACAGTGCCAACCTTAGCAATTCGGCTGAGGTCATTGCGTTCCAAATCAACGATCATAAGTAACTCTGCCTTGTCCTTCTCGGAGTTGCGCAGGATTCCCTGGTTGATAAGGTCTTCTTCAGGCGTCTTCCCCCTAGGCACCGTTCCCTTTATGGGCCTGGTTTCAATTTGTCCACCTCTTAATTGAATAAAACGTTCCGGTGAACTGGAGAGGATCTGTCCTTGTCCAAAATCTAAATAGCCCGCAAAAGGAGCTGGATTTACGTCTCTTAGCTTTTTATATAAACCCAAGGGCTTATCCCTCAATGGAGTTTGAAATCGTTGGGTCATATTCGCAATATAAATATCACCTTGACGGATATATTCCTTCATTTGAGTTAATGCGTCAATATATGCAGGCTTGGTAAAGTTAGATTGGAAGTCGGGACGATTCTTATGAAGGACCACAGGCGCTTGGCTAGGGCTTTTCTCAAAAGCACGAATCTGCTGTAGTTTTTCCTCCACTCGATCTCTTTCCCCAGAACGTACACCCGCGTCAGTAATATAGGTTTTGTTTTCAAGGTGGTCTACGACAACTGCACCATCATATAAACCCACAAATAGGTCCGGAACACCTACGTCATCCACGGCTGTTCTCGGAAGGACTTCCATATGATGACCAAGATCATAGGCGAAAAAGCCCACGGCACCGCCGATAAAAGGAATGTCAAAGGCATAGGTTGCATTGGGCGTTTGTGTTGCCATCAATTGCTGTAAGCGATCAAGGGGGTTACCTTTTTCGTGGATTCCGTCGACCCAAACATCCTGGTCCTTACTTTTAATGACCGAATAAGGGTTGGCTACTATTATGGAATAGCGCCCCAATCTTTCAGGGTCCTTTCCACTATCCAAAAAGACACTTCCAGGGCCATTTTCCAGGGCCAAGTGGATCTCAAAGGCACTCAGATGGGTTTGTATCTCTTTCAAAATCATCCTTTGACCTCCCTTTTCCATTTCCTTGCTCGCACTAAAAAGTTCTCCAACAGTTCATGCCCCTGTTCTGTCATAACAGCCTCTGGATGAAACTGGACGCCTTCAATGGGCAAGGTTGTATGCTTGAAACCCATGATTTCCCCTTCAGCAGTTTCCGCTGTGATTTCTAAGCAGGCTGGCAATGTAGACCGTTCAACAACCAAGGAGTGGTAGCGGGTAACCTGTAGGGGCTGATTCAAGTCACTGAACACACCCGTATTGGTATGGGTAATCGGATGAACCTTGCCATGGACTGGCTGAATGGCCTTAACAACTTTTCCCCCAAAACACTGGCCAATGGTCTGATGACCTAGACAAATGCCCAGGATCGGCAAGTCTCCTTGTAACTTTTCTACAACCTCAAGACAAACCCCAGCTTCATTGGGTGTTTTGGGTCCTGGAGACAAAACGATCATTTCCGGATCCATTTTTCGGATCTCATCTATGGTAATTGCATCGTTGCGAACGATGGTCACTTCTTCCTTTAAGCTTTGCAAATACTGAACCAGATTATAGGTAAATGAGTCATAATTATCAATCATTAGGATCATTGGCAAAGGCTCCCTTCCCCGAATATATACGGTTTGATTCTACCACTTCGCTTTGGATAAAGTCAACAAAGTTTTCCACAAACTAAGCCCACATGCTATACTTATAATGCAGACTTTTTAGGGAGGTATCACAATGAAATTGGGGATGACCGCGCCGGAGTTTTGGCTGGCTGAAGACCAATGGCAACTGGATATTATGACTTTGCATCATTTCGGACTCAGCGCCCTTGAGTGTAGTCCCCATGACCACCTGATCGACACCCGTAAATGGACCACCATTTGTAGGATACTCAGGGACCTGAACATGGACTTGACTGCCCATGCACCTGACTTTTATGACCCAGATGGTTTTGGGCTTACAGGTTTCCGAAGCAAAGGGGACATACGTAAGAACTACTTGGGATATTTTGATCGCCTGGTTCAGTTCCAAGGAAAGGCCCCCATTCCCCTGACCATCCATGGCCCTTCACACAGGGGACAAGAGGCCTTAGATGATATAAAGGCCTTCTGCGACTTTGCCCTTGAACGGATTGATAGGGAAGGATGGCCCCTGGCTATTGCCTTAGAGACCCTAGCCACACCTAACTTGGGGAGTAAGATCGAGGACCTTATGCATGTGATAGAAACCTTCCAAGACAACCGCCTGGGGGTTTGCTGGGATATTACCCATACCAGGTCCTGGTCAGAAGAGCAATATGGGCAAGAAAAGTTCTTGAACGCCGTCCAGACCGCCCATATACATGGCTTTGATGGCAAGGAAGACCACCGCCCCTTAAAAGACTTTCCGGTCTCCATGGACAGACCCCTGGACCTGCTGGGCCAAAAAGGCTACCAAGGCGTCCTTACAATCGAACTACTTAAAGTGAAGAAAGAAGACTTTTCCTACCTCATGCAAAACGACCTGGAGTTGCTCCTTCCTTTCATCCAAAAATAAAAACAAGCTACAGCCTGGGCGTATGACTTTGCATCAACCCACTGCTGTAGCTTTTTTATGTTTTATGTTAAAATAAGTGTCACCCTTAATCAAAAAGGGTCATTTGCCGTTCCGTCATGGGTGTAAGCCCCGATAGGGACAGGCCGATTAAACGAACAGCCTTGTCAAAGGTAATGGTCTTCATAAGAGCAAGGGCTTCCCGCTCTATATCCTCTGCCAGATAAACCGACATCCCCAGGGTCTTTGACTTGGTATGACCTTCAAACTCAAAGGTTTTATACTTAATGGTTACTGTTCGGGCTTCCATGTTCTTACGCGCCAGGTCAGACGCTACTTTTGCGCTGAACTTCCTGATATAGTCCTCAAGGACCTTTACATCACTCACATCTTCCCTTAGGGTTGTTTCACGACCAATGGACTTCCTTTCCCGCTCAACCCGGACTGGACGGTCATCAAGACCCCTGATTTTTTCGTAAATCTCGCCACCCCAGGAACCCATGATCAGGACCAAATCCTCCTTGGAAAACTTCAACAAGTCCCCAATGGTATAGATCCCAATGCGATTGAGCTTGGCTGCAGATTTTTTTCCAAGACCATGGACCTTTGATATGGACAGGGGTTTGAGGACATCCGGCATCATATCAGGGGTGATTTGGTAAAGACCATCAGGCTTATTCCACTCAGAGGACAGCTTGGCAAGGAATTTATTGTAGGATATCCCAACAGAAATCGTCAAACCCGTATCTTTAAAAACGGTTTCTTTAATGTACCTAGCTACATACTCCGGTGACTGGTAGAGATCTGTAATGTCTAAATAGGCCTCGTCTATGGAGACCGGCTGGATATTGTCCGTAATCCCATAGAGGATGTCAAACACTTGGTCGGACATTTCCTTGTAGCGCTCCATATTGCCCCTCACAAAGATCCCGTGGGGACACAATTGCTTGGCCTTAAAACCAGGCATGGCTGAATGGACACCATACTTACGTGCCTCATAATTGCAGGTGGATACAACGCCCCGCCGGCCAGTTCCACCTATTATCAAGGGCTTGCCCCTATATTCAGGATGATCTAACTCCTCCACAGCTGCGAAGAAGGCATCCAAATCAACATGTAGTATTTTGCGTTGCATAAGCTCATCTCCAAACGTATGTTCGTCGATTTATTATAACATAAAAGCCCCAGACTCGACATGACCTTTCGCTGAGTCTGGGACTTTACTGTCTATTTTCGGATCAAGCCAAAGCCACCGTACATGGGCTTTAACTCTGACACTGTGATGACTGCATTGGACTGGGAATAGGTCAATGCTTGGACACAAGCCTTTACATTCTTCCGCTTTACAAACATAAACAAAATATTGCGGTCAAAATTCATCCCTTCCCCTTCAACAACAGTGACTGCATAGCCCAGTTCTCGCATGTGCTTGGCCAGGTCCTGGCCATGGATTTTCTTTACGATTGCCTTGATCTCTGACACACCTAGACCAATTTTGGATTCCAGAATACTGCCCATGTAGTTGCCACAGGAAAACCCTAAGGCATACACAATGGCCTTAATGGGATCATCGGCTACCCCTGAAATCACTGTACTGGCAATCACGATCCACAGGGAAACCTCAAAGAAGCCAATCACAGCACCTATGCGTCGCTCTCCCTTGGTAATCAGCACAACCCGGAGGGTCATGAGTGACACTTCAATAACCTTTGCGAAAAAAATGAGTGCATATACAATAATAGAACCCCACATGTCCTTGACCTCGCTTTACTAATATGTCACGCCGTCCACTGCGGCTTCATTTTGTCCTTTGATTTCAATGACTACTTTGTTGGGTAGGCAGACTAGAAGGTCCCCTGACTTGCTCTTTTTGCCGTCATGAACACATATCTGATCAGGGCAATCTGCTTCCACTATCCACACCTCATCCCCTTCAATACGAATGACATTGTGACCCAACTGGTCGAGGGTAATTTCAACCGGCTCCTTTAATGGGAGACTGTAACTCCGGTGGAGCTGGTTGTCCACAGAGATTTCTACGATTTTGTTGTCCACCACATCGTCCACAGTAAACATGTAGCCAAGGCCAAGGCTGACCACAAGATAAAATAGGATGAGGAGGACATCTAACTTCTTCATGATTGCTCGCTTTCTGTATTACTCGTTATCTGTCGGTGACCGAGGGATAATCATTTTGAACCGGGCGCCACCTGCTGGCACATCCTCTGCCCAGATCTTTCCGCCGTGGCGTTCAACGATGGTTTTTGTTAAGGCAAGGCCAATGCCGCTGCCGCCTTTTTCTCCCTTATAAAACCGGTCGAAAACCTTGTCTGCATGGCCTGGTTCGAAGCCTGGCCCATCATCCCAAATATCAATATGAATGTCTCTGGCTGTTTCTGTCATTTGCACATGGATCACTGTATCCGCATAGCGGATTCCATTGCCGATGATGTTGACAAAGGCCCGGGTCATTTTGTCGACGTCAAAGTCTCCGATCCCGTCGCCCTTGAGTTCTAGGTCTAGGTCCACATTCTGATTGCTGGCCATGGACCGCAGGGATCTTGTCGTCCCAAGGATGATCTCCTTCATTTGTGTCAACTGAAAACGGAAAGACTCTGCCTCGTCTTCTAACTTGGTCATGAGGATCATTTCCTCTACGATTTTTTTGAGTCTCTGGCTTTCATCGATCACGATGTCTAGGCTTTCTTCCATTTCAGGCCCTTCCACGATTCCATCTCGGACGGCTTCTGCATAGCCTTGGATGGACATGAGTGGTGTTTTTAACTCATGGGATGCGTTCTGGAAAAACTCCTTTTGATGCTGGTGTAAGTCTTGGATCCGGTCGGACATTTTCTCAAAAGACTCTGCAAGGTCTTCCAGTTCATCTCCTGTTTTGATCCCCATATTTTCTATGGGTTGTTTGAAGGAGTAGCCTTGGATGGCTGCCTGCATGGCCCGAATGGGCTTGGTTACCCTTTTTGTAAGGAAGGCCCCTATGACCAGGGCAATCACACTACCAATAGCAAAACTACGGACCAGGCCCCACATGAAGACCCGTCGCAAACTGGCGATGTCCTCCATTTTCGTATAGACGATCAAGTTGGCAATCACCCGGTCATTGAGGGTGATCTCTCGGTGCTCAAATATCTCATTGGTAGTCCTGGCCTGGGCACTATTGATCAGTTCCTTTAGCTTGTCCACAGTCATGTCCTGGTCAGAATGATAAACCAATTTACCATTTTGGATAATGGCCACATCACTACCAATCACTCGAGACGCCAGGCGCACACTGGCCAATTGCTCCACATAGGAATTTTGAGCCTCAGACTCCTGGTTATTCCGCTTGGCCACTTCATTGGCCACCCTGGCCCTGGCAAAGCGGATAACGATCTCTTCCATTTGGTCTGCCGAGGCCCGAAGGCCCGCACGGGTGTCCTGGAGGAGATAGGCTTGGGTTGCCTGGGAAAAGACAAAGGTACTGACCAAAAAAGTAATGACCAGGATGAGGATATAGCCAAAGACGATCTTCCGGCTGATTCCTCTTCTATTTTTCGATTTTGTAGCCATAGCCCCACACCGTTTCTATCTTTAAGTCCGATTGTCTATCCTTTAGCTTTTTTCGAAGCCGTTTGACCAAGTCATCAATCACCCGTAAGTCGCCCAAGTAATCATAACCCCATACCTTTTCGATCAAACCTTCCCGAGTAAAGGGCATGCCTGCATTTCGGAGCATGAACTCCATCAATTCATATTCCTTTGTGGTGAGTTTCAGGGGTGTATCCCCCACATTGATCAAACGCTTGTCCGTCAGTAACTGGACATCCTGTACTTGAATATGTTCACGGACGGTTTCAGTTTTACCCAACCGTCTAAAAATGTTTTTCATACGGACAATCAGTTCCCTGGGGCTAAAGGGTTTTGACAAGTAGTCATCTCCGCCCAGTTCCAAGCCGATAATCCGGTCGAACTCGTCGTCCCTAGCCGTCACAAATATAATAGGAATTTCACTGCGCTTCCTAATTTCCTTGCACAGCTCTAGCCCATCAATGCCAGGCATATTAATATCCAACACCAAGAGGTCAGGATGGACCTTTTCCATTTGATCGATGACCTGGAGGCCGTCTGGGAATAGGGTCACCTGCCATCCCTCTTTTTCAATATATTTTTGAATCAGTTCTCGGATGTTTTTTTCGTCATCCACAACGAAGATATGTTTCATTCCACTACCCCTTTAATCTACTCTTTTTTCCATCATACCATTCCCAGTGTTTTCAGACACCGCTTTTTTTGGTATATATGAAGATAGAAACGAGGTGAGCCCATGGATATAGACAAAATCAGAAACAAACTCCGTGCCCACAAACTTAATGGTGGAGGCACGTATCATTATTATGCAGTCCTCATCCCATTGGTTGAAGTGGAAGGAGACCAACACCTGCTCTACGAGGTACGTTCCGAAAACCTCAAGTCCCAGCCGGGGGAAGTGTGCTTCCCAGGCGGCCGTATGGAAATTGATGAAAACCCCATGAACACAGCAATCCGTGAGACTTGCGAGGAACTGGGTATCCAACCAGATCAAATAGAAATCATGGAAGAAATCAAGCCCATTATCACCCCTTTTAATGTGGTGATCTATGTATTCGTTGGGCGGTTGAAGATTAATAGCATTGAAGACCTACCCTTTAATCCCGACGAGGTCAAGGAAGTCTTCACAGTTCCTGTGGCCTATCTGTATGACAACGAACCCGAAAAGTACACTGTCGAGTCCGTTTTTAATTTTCCCGAGGATTTTCCCTTCCACAAGATCCACAATGGGAAATCCTATAACTGGCGGAATGGGTCCTATGACATCCTTTTCTATGAGTATGATCAACGAACCATATGGGGTATGACTGCTAAAATGACCCGCAACCTCATGAAAATCCTTAAACTTTGCTAGCAAAAAGCCATAACCAAAGGGAAGCGGACCTTCCCATGGTAATGGCTTTGTTTTTATTCTTATGGTGAACCTAGGAACTTGATTTGACTAGATCACTTTCACACAAAAGCAATGGGCTGATGTCTACACTTGATTATTCCGGTGTTATCATCAGCCCATTCAGCGAACATAAGCACGATTCGTTGAATCGTATTCAGTTGTAAAACAGTTATCTTTTTCGATAAGCATACCTCCCTGCCGATCTTTCAATCGACATTTCAGCCTAATTCTTTGTTACGTGTTGCGTGTTTCATTGTTCCTTAGAATTCACGTCTCCAACATGTTTCAGTTTGAGTTTTCGCATCGTTCTTACAGACCACCGTCTGCTATTACGTCCCTATGCTCGCCTATTTTAAATCCTCCTTTTGGAAGAAGGATGTCGACGAAAGAACTTCGTCTATTGGTAATATACCCAACCCCCTTGACCTTAAACACTAAAGTGCTTCACCAAGGTTCTGATCATCGATGTAATCCAGCGAAATGTCTTCCAATCGGTGGATTGTGTTGCCCACATAAATGTCCAGTTTTTGAACTGCCAGCTTCTTTCGAAATGCCAGGCGAATCCGTTTTTGGTCTACCTTGTAAATGCGGAAGTCGTCAATCTTGTCGGCGTCCAAGTACTCCTCAGTGATCAAAGAGCGCAACTCATACACCAAGAACATGTCTACTTCCATGGCGTCCTTTACACATGCGTCGATCCGTTTACCCATTTCCCTGTTCAACTTGTGTACTTGATCCAGGGTGATTCTCATCTTAATGGTTTCAACGCAGTATCCGATGATTACGGTAATCAACAAAGCAGTCAATACATATAACATGCTGCGCACCACCCTTCGTTTGTTCTTCCCTCTTTGCTATGCTATACTGTGTTTCAAACCCCAAACCAAGTCCTTGCGGTTAAACAACCTATATTTGGGATATGTATTAAAGAATCAGGTATACAAGTATGGGTTTTAGATATTACATTTATACCAACAAAGCAACCATTTAAACGATAGACAACGAAGGAGGTCATCATGCAAAGAGCAGCTTTTTTTGATATTGACGGTACACTATACAGAGACTCCTTGATGATCGAACACTTTAAAAAACTCATTCGCTACGAAGTCATTGACCCAGCCCTTTGGCACAGCCATGTCAAGCATACTTATGCGGACTGGCAGAGGCGAATTGGTGAGTATGAGGACTATATGGAAGAACTTGCAGCTATCTATATTGAAGCCCTCACAGGCAAGGACCTCATCAGTCTCGATTTCATCAATGACCAAGTCATCGCCCTTAAGGGCGACCAGGTCTATTCCTTCACACGAAAGCGGATTAAGTGGCACCAAGACAGGGGCCACAAGGTGTTTTTCATCTCCGGTAGCCCAGACTACCTGGTCTCCAAGATGGCCATGAAATATGGCGTGTCTGACTACAAGGGCACAGACTATCTCCTGGACGAGAATGGCAAGTTCACCGGAGAAGTCATTCCCAACTGGGATGCAGAGAACAAGACTCGGACCATTAATCGATTTGCCGAAAAATACAATATCGATTTTACACGGTCCTATGCCTATGGGGACACCAATGGAGACATCTCCATGTTGCGCCGCGTTGGACATCCAGTGGCCATTAACCCTACCCGCGAACTCCTTGAAAACATCAAAAAGGACCCGGTTCTAAGGGAGACAGCCACCATTATTGTGGAACGAAAAGACGTGGTTTATCAGCTATCGGCTGATGTTGAAACTGTTAAATAAGTGAAGCACTATTAGATTGGTCCCTGGTCAGCAAGCGACAGCTTCCCAGAGCAAGGCCTGATAAAACGAATAAACCGACTTCCTAACCTTTCAGGAAGTCGGTTTTTTTATCTTATGGGTGTTTGACCAAGTATGTTGGTACTACTTCTTCTGCTTGAGTCGAACAATCTCCCCAATCAAGTCTACCTTCCCAGCGTCTGCCGGCATCTGCTCAAGACCAAATAGATAGTCTGTCGATGGCAGGGTCATATCTTACTTAGGCTCTATCATAGCAAAAAAAGTAGCACCCTCACGTTGAAGGTGCTGAATCCAATAGTAGCTCATACAAGGAAAGAAAGATCACTTACGGCTTTCTACTCTACTGATTCGCCTTTTGGAGAAGGGAATCCTTCATCCTTGTGAAAATTATTTAAAAAATCTGAAAAATTGCACCTTCATGTCTTTTTACTCTAAGGAATAAGCATCGAATTATTTGGTATAATATGAATAGACAGGTGTGAATGGTGGTGAAAAAATGGATTTGATTGCTAAATTAAAGCCCGGAGTTAACGTTGAGTTTATAGTTAAAGATGAAAACAATAAAGAAATCCGCCTTCGAACCCTTATTGAGCGGGGCTTTGATGGAGAGACCTTTTCTGTAATGGCCCCTGTTTCTGAAGGAATGAACTATCCCATGCATGCGGGGGAGCGCTTTAAAATGCTCTTCACCCTCCTGGATGACATGAATACAAAGTTGGCCTACAGTATGAAGGTCGAAATCGTTGACCGGTACAAGAACGAGGATATGACCCTGGTGAAGGTGCGCCAAATTAGTGCCCCCAGTCGTGAACAACGGCGGGAATCCTTCCGTTTATCCATACTGAAAACTTTCAAGTATGAGCGAAATGGGGTTTCCAAAGACGTCCTTATAAAAAACCTCAGTGCAACAGGACTGCGAGGGATCGTCCATGAAAGAATCCCCGCTGAGTCAGAACTAAAAATGCATTTAATCCTGGCAGATGGCAGTCCCATGGTTGTGGACTCCAAAGTGATTAGTTGCAATCCAGTTCCAGACTCCATTAAGCAATACGACCTCCGTCTCAACTTCCACAACTTAAAAGAGGCCGATCGGACCAAGCTCATGAACTTTATTTTTACCAAGCAGTCAGAGGGTATTCGCAAAACGTCGTCAGTGGAGGGGTTCTCAAACCTCTTCCAGCAAATCTATGGGTATGCGACCAATAAGAGAAGCGGAGACGATTGGCGGGTACGTTCCATCCCGATCTTCGCCTTGGTCAGCTGGTTTTTAACCATCTGTATTTCCACCCTCCTCCTCCAGGCCATGCCTGAGGAACGATACGGCCTGGATGAATTCTGGTCCTACGCCCGGAGAACCCGGTGGGACGAAACCCTTCTCTACATTGCAGCAGGACTGGCTATTATTCAGCTGATTGTTTCCAGCATGGGCTTATTGGTTAACTCCACCCGGTTAAAACGCGAGGGAGATCGGTGGAGCCCTAGCCTCTTAATCAATGTGGTGGTGCCCATCATTGCCCTATTCTTCATTTTCTTGTACGCCCTTCAACTGGGCCAGGCAACTTAGACGCCCACAAGACTCACAAATACATTTGTACACAAGCAAAGCCTGAGAAAGGAACTTCCCTTCTCAGGCTTTTTTACTTACTCATCCTGGTTTTCAGCAATCCAGGTCTTAATAACGTCATACTTTTCTTGGACTTGGTTGAGATACCAAACCTTATAAGTCCCCTTGTTGACCCGGGTACTCCCTTGGTTATAAGCCAGGGTTGCCTTTTCCAGGTCACCATCATACATATCCACATGTTGCTTGAGATACTTAACCCCATAGGTAATACTGGTTTCTGGATCAAAAAGTTGGGACCGACTTAGGCCAAGACTCCTACCCGTTGACTCCATGATCTGCATGAGGCCAATGGCCCCCTTGTACTCGGTGTCCGCCTTGTACCAGCTCTCCTGCCACAACATGGCCATGATCCATAGCTCGTCAACCTCATAGGTCGTAGCTGCACGACGTACCATGGTCACATAAGATCGAGCTGTTTCATAGGCAAGGGCCTTGTTCCTACTCATCATGAACCGGGCCATGGCATCCACATAATTGAGTTCTGCCGTTTCAAACCCAGTCGTATACTTGTCTGGGTCTGTTGCCAGTCGAAAACCCAGCACAGGATGTGTGTTGGCCGCCCATTCCACTTTCTCAACAACCGCATCAGTTAAAGGAACATATAAAACGCCCCCCTTGTTGATAATAGGCTGGTCACCCAGGGTGATATCGTCTTGCATCCAGGACAGCTTTGCCGCTGTCACAATGGCTGGTGGTAAAGGCTCTGAAAAGCCCTCTTTCTTTTGACGAAACTTGGTCAATTTATTGGATGTGTCATAAACAATTAAGGTTTCGGAACTTTCATCCCAATAACTGAGATATCCAAGTACCCTCAGGGTATACCAATCAAGAGGCATGTAAATGGTCGATCCGTCCGTTAAGAAGGGCCAGGCCAGTTGTTGATTATCAACGATGGTGTCATCTATCACTAGAGGTCCTGCAAAGGTTGTCCAGTGGGTAATGGGCTCAGCTGAGGTTTCAGTCTCAGGTTCAGCGATCACCGGAGCAAGTGGCTCTGCAAAACTCATGCCCGTAATCATTGTCAAACATAGTAGTAAACACAAGAGTAGTCGTTTCATATTCCCTCCTTATGGACACTAGTATAACATGAGGCGCTCTGGCGTGATTGATTTGTAATCAGATTGAGACGAAACGGTTTTACTGGCATTCCCAGCGGATTGAATATATAATAGTTGGGAATCTCCCAGGGGAATTCGAAAAGGATGTGATCTAATGAACTGGATTCAAAACGTTCCGAAGGTAGAACTGCATTGCCACCTCGATGGCAGTGTCCGTCCTTCCACCATTCTGGACTTGTCCAGAAAATATGGTCTCGATTTGCCCACTTATGATCTGAATGAACTCTTGGACTATCTCCAAGTACCTGAAGATTGTCAATCCTTGAAAGAATACTTGGAGCGATTCACCTATCCGGGACAGGTTATGCAAACCAAGGAAGGCCTGTGGCGGGTAACCGATGAATTGCTTGAGGATTGTGCCAAGGAGAATGTGAAGTATATCGAGATTCGATTCGCTCCATTGCTCCATATGCAACAAGGACTCAGCTTTACGGATGTTGTTGACACCGTACTTGACGCCATCCAGCAGGGGGAAGAACGTCATGGTATACTCAGCAACCTGATCCTGTGTTGTATGCGACACGAACCGGTAGAAAAGTCGATTTTCCTAGTTCAACAAGCCAAACCATACCTGAACAAAGGGGTGGTCGCCATTGATTTAGCTGGAAATGAAGCAGATTTTCCTCCGGAGCTCCACAAGGAAGCATTTGATTTAGCAAGGGAATATGGTTTTCACATTACAATTCATGCCGGTGAAACGGGCATTGGCCAAAATGTCCGCAAGTCAGTAGAACTCTTACATGCCGAACGTATTGGGCATGGCGTGTTCATCGTAAATGATCCGCAGTCTTATGAATTGGTTATGGAAAAACAAATTCCATTGGAAGTATGCCCTCAGTCTAACTTGCATACCCAGGCCTTTCCAAGTTACGAGAAGCATCCTGTTAAGGACTTCTTTAATGCCGGACTGGTTATCAATGTAAGTACGGACAACCGTACGGTTTCTGACGTCACCTTGTCTGACGAGTATACGGAAATCAATCGTGCCCATGGAATGACAGAAGCAGATTTCATTGAGATATTCAAGAAAAGTGTAGCTGCTTCCTTTGCATCAGACCAAGTCAAAGCAAAATTGCTGGCAATGGTATAATCAAATGACTTATTAGAAAACCACCTACAGATCATCCTGTAGGTGGTTTTTTGCGCCCTCATCTCCTTTCCTTCACTAAAATGTATAGGAAATCCAATATCAAAGAAGGAAAAGTCCTTAACCGAATGGTATTACTATAGAAAGATAAATCGAAGAACCATAGGGGACTATACACAAGGAGTGAGGGAATGAAACGCAGAAGCCAAATGACAGAAATGATTGCAGTTGGCGCCTTAGGTGGTTTACTCATCGGAGGCGCAGTAGTAGGATTGGGACCCATGGGACCCATGATTCAAATAACAGTGGCAGGTTTATTGGCCATCCCCATCGGTATCATTCACCACCTTTCTAGCAAAAGGCACACTGAGGCGGTAAAAAAGTATGTGGAAGACATTGCGTCAGGCCACGTTACCGCCCAGCTACCCAAGGGAGTCAAGGCAGAGTACGCCCAGGTGGCAGGTGCTGTAGATGCCATGAGCAAGGAAATGAAGACCATGATCGGGAAGATGTTGATCACAGGGGAACAGCTGTCCCACCACATAGGTGGACTCAAGGAAACCGGGTCTCAACTATCCATTTCCTTTGAAAATGTAGCTGGCAATATTTCTGACATTGCCATTGCTGTGGACGAAATTGCAACCAAAAGCCAAACCACACGGTCTGACACAGAAGAAATGGTCCAAGGGATATCGAAAATAGCCACCTATGCCAATGACACCTCTTCCCTGTCAGGTGACATGCAAACCATTGTTGACGAAAACTCGAAAAGTACCAAACAACTCATTAAAGAAATGTACGTCAGTGCAGAAGAAAACAAAGAGATTTCTGCCAACATGGATGAACTCAAGGCAAAAATGAAAGATGTGGAAAGTATCATCCAGTTGATCAACGCCATCAGCGAGCAAACCAACCTTTTGGCCCTCAACGCCTCTATTGAGGCTGCTCGAGCCGGTGAAGCCGGAAGGGGCTTTGCTGTGGTTGCCGACGAGGTTCGCAAACTGGCAGAACAGTCAAACGAGTCAACTGAAAACATATCGACCATTCTAAAAGACATCACAGACCGGATTGGAACCATCGGCACCAACATTGAACGGTTGGCACGGTCTACAGAGAACAATGTCCAGTTGGCAGACGGGTCCAACGTACAAATGGGTAAGGTTTTAAAGGCTGTAGACAATACCAAGACGTCTGTAGACGGTATTCAATCCCTCTGCCAGGAACAACAAAGAGTCAGTAATGGTATATTCAACTTGGTTGACGCTGTGACTTCCTATACGGAGGACGTAACAGCCAATGTCCAGGAGGCTGCGGCTGTTTCTGAGGAACAATCAGCAAGCATTACAGGTATGGCTGACTCCATGGAAGGTCTACACGGAATCTCTAAAGAATTAATGGAAGTTGTAAAGGAATATCAGTCGGGTCTCAAGACAGACCAAGAAACCGACCAAAAAGTGGCGACCGTGACTGAACGTATGAAATCCTTTGTCCAGGCCCTGTCCCCAAGTGAAATTAGACAAGTGGCCAAGGGAGACATTCTCAACTTCAAAGAGCAAAACCCCGGCGTAGAGCTGGTTGCTGTCCTTGATCGTGACGGCATTGGCTTCCAGTTTACCATGGACGTTAACGGGGAAATGGATGTCAGCTACCGACCCTTCTACAAGACGGCTATCACTGGCCAGGCCTATCGGTCCGCCCCATATATTTCTCAGTTGACCCATGAATTTTGCATAACCACGTCCATTCCAGTGCGAATTAATGGTACGATTGAAGGCGTATTGGTAGTGGATCTAACCATTTAGTAAACACCCTGGAGGTCACATGGGAAAGAAAGTGAAACACCCGCAAGTGCAAATTGATCAAAATACCTACTTACGTATTCCAATAAAGACACACGTTGTCATGAAGGACGACCAACTCTTGTCTGTTGTGGCCCAGTATGCCAAAGACCACATACAAGAGGGGGACATTCTCTTTGTTACTGAAAAAATTGTAGCAATTACACAAGGCCGTGCCATCCCCTTAAAGGACATCCATCCTCGGCCCTTGGCCCGATTCCTCAGCAGCCATGTTACCAAAACGCCTGCAGGTATTGGCCTGGGCATGCCAGAAACCATGGAAATGGCCTTACAGGAGTGTGGCGTTCCAAGGATTCTGTTTGCCGCTGGAGCCAGTGCAGTGACCAAGTTGTTTGGTAAAAGGGGTGTCTTTTATGAGATCGCTGGTTACCGGGCCCAGTCCATTGATGGCCCTACTCCCAATACGATTCCACCCTACAACGAACACGTCGTGTTGGGGCCGGACCGCCCAGACGCAGTGGCCAAGGAGATTGCAACCCATTTGAATGTTAAGACTGTGGTTGTGGATATCAACGATATCGATGGCAATGTGCTCGGAGCTTCTGATCCATCCTTGGACCGGGACTTGATTGTTAGAATTCTCAAGGATAATCCACTGGGGCAAGACCACGAACAAACCCCCATGGGCATTATTCGCCAACAAGGTTAATTCAAACGAAGGCTAAATAAGACATAAAAAAACAGTTGATGATGCCACAAGCAGTGGGCCATCTCAACTGTTTTCTTTTTGCTAATCTCACTATGCTTCTTAAAAGACTTCTATTCTTCCTACAAGTCTTCTGGTGACTCTTCCGGCGACTCTTCAGGGACATCGACTTTAGCCTTAGAAACGACTTTTTTGTTTCCTGCCACCCGGTTGCCCCGGTATAGGATTGGCGAGGAGGCAAAAAAGGTCCCTGACTTCCAAGCAATCCGTTCTAAAAGCAGGAGTTCTTCAGCAATTTTATGCATGCCACGGACATCCGTAGGCTTTTTGATCTGGTCCACTTTGATGTCCAGTTCCTTACGCAAGTATACGTAGTGCTTCCAAAGGCGGTTGGCAATTTTCGAAACTGTGGAAGGACTTCTGAGGATGTTCAGTATGGCCCATTTTACGTTTTGTAGATCTTCTACAGGTGTTTTTTTGGAAAAATGGGCTAGCTTGCTGCCCAAGTCTCGGGCCTGCTTTTCGTCGATCTCTTGGCAAAGAAACTTAAGGGTATGCCAGACCTCAAACAAGGTGGCCACGTCTTCAATATCCATATGTTTGAGCCAGACAAAGGCATGAAGCCTTCTGCGCCAGTCCCACCACCTTACTGGGCTTTGTAGGTCCTGGGCAGGGATTAAAAACCACTGTTTTTCCAGGAGTTTGGCCCCAAAGACCCCAGGTGGCTTTCCTATCCTCTTGTTTTTCAATGAAGTCCTGTAGACCCCACAGGAAGGACTCCCTTCCATGTATATAAAGGCTTCCACTTGACTGGCTTCAAGGGCCTCCATTCCCCGCATGGCCCCAGCCATCATATGCTGGGAAATGTTCATACCACCCCGGGTCAAGACGCTGGAATTGCCATCCCAAACCTCTTTGCCAGAAACCCCGGCAACTCGGATAGCAGAACGGGGTACACCCAGGCCTGCCAATACCTCTGGACAGACGGGATGCCATATAAAGTCCCCTTTTTCACGGCCGATATGACTGACCATATCCCACCCCTTGCCGTTATATCTCACCTTGGCGCCAAACATACAGGCACTGATACCCACATGCACTTTCTGATGTAGTATTCGATCCATGGTCCACCTCCACTGTATCCATACCCGTTTTTTAGCTGTCTATGCTATTTTAAGAGGTGCTTGCCTTGCCAAGTGTCCCTTTCCTTCAGGGTTTGGTCAATGCCGTTCAAAATCGCCCGTTTGGCAAGGGGCCACCTGGGTGCAATCAAGTGGTCCTTGCTGCCATCTCCTGTTAACCTATGGATGGTCACGTCCGGTGGTATTCGTTCCAAACAGCAAACAAGCCAGTCCGTATAGGTCTCTTGATCCAGGACTGAAAAGCCCCCCTGGGTATAGCGGTCAGCCAAGGCCGTGTCTTCAAGGACGTGGAGCAAGTGGAGCTTGATCCCTCCTATGGGAAGGGCCACTAGGTAGTCGATGGTTTCCAGAACATGGGCCAGGGTTTCCCCTGGTAGTCCCAGGATCACATGGGCCACCACTTCAATACCTGCACGATGGAGCTTTTCTACGCTGGTCCGGAAGTCTGCCAGGCCATAGGCCTGGTTGAGCCCCTTCAGCGATCCTCCGTGGATAGATTGAAGGCCCAGCTCCACCCAAAGGGGTTTCTGCTGGTTCAACTGGGCCAGGTAGGCCACTACGTCATCTGGCAAGCAATCTGGTCGGGTAGCTATGGCAACCTGTACCACGTCCTCATCATCCAAGGCAGGTTGGTAAACCTTTTGCAGGTGGTCCACAGCCCCATAGGTATTGGTGAAACTCTGGAAGTAGGCGATATATTTAGACACCCTCCACTTGGTCTCCATGGCTAATTTCTGCTGGTGCATTTGACCAGGGATATCCAGGTTCGGATCACCACCAAACTTCCCAGCCCCATGGGCGTCACAAAAGGCACATCCCCCTGTTCCCAAAGTACCATCACGGTTGGGACAGGTGAAGCCTCCGTTTATGGAGAGCTTGCCCACTTTTTCTCCGAAACGCTTTCTCATTTCATAATTAAAACTATGGTATCGCTTGTCCAACCACCTCACGGCGACCTCCTTGGCACAAATTGACAATCAAAAAATAAAAAAGCGGCACCTGCATGGGGGTGCAGATGCCTATGGTGTGATTCGAATGTGTGAATCTGGTAGGCTCAATTAGAAAACCGCTCAAGAATTCTTTCAAAGTGCTCAGCTTTAAACGGCTTTACGATAAAATCCATTGCACCATCCATTATTGCTTCTTCGACATACGCTTGATGCCCCATGGATGAGCAAATGACTACTTTTGCGTCAGGGTCTTCGACTTTTATAGCCCGTAACGCTTGAATGCCAGTCATTTCTGGCATAACAATGTCCATAAAGACGATATCTGGGTGGTGCTTGTGATATAACTTCACAGCTTCAACACCGTTTTCGCCTTCTGCGACGATTTCGTGACCCAATCGGGTAATGTGATTTCGTACCAGTCGTCGCATGAACATGGAATCATCCACGATCATCACTCTCATAGCATCCGCCTGCCTTAATAAAACTAGAAAAAGCGTCTGGGAACCAGACGCCTGTCATCATAAATGATGAATATGATCCGGCGGCCTGGCAATCATAGGATGCGTTCCCTTAGATCCATGGCTTTGCGACCCTGCTTTTCAGCAGGTGTGCGATTTACGTCACATTCTTGCAACTATTTGTAGTACTTGTTTAGTGTAACGAAAAGCCAGCGATATTGCAAGATACCGCTGGCTTTTCGGGACTTTAGTCCTTAGAAGTTTGGCTCATTCAGTTCTTTTCCTTCTACATAACGGGTGATAATGTTTCGGTCATCCCCGCAGTAGATAAATCGCTGCAGTCGCTCTTCGATGGATCGTTGCCCACCAGCCGATAGTCCTGCGTCATCGATAACCAGGGCGTCAAAGGCAAAACCTGGCTCAAAACTACCCACCTTGCCAAAGAAGGACCCGCCGCCCTTGGTTCCCAGGTAGAAGGCTTCCGCTGTGGTCAGGGGTGCCAATTGTTTGCCAGACTCCAACCACTTGAGCTTGGACATTTGAACGGCCTGGCTCATGACCTGGGCCATGGACACCTTATGTCCAGCACCAACGTCTGTACCCAGACCAACCTTACACCCGGCCTCCATGAAGGCTCTTACAGGCATAACACCACTGGAAAGGTTATTGTTGGCGTTGGGGCAATGGGCGGCCATAACACCGGCCTTTGCCATCATCTTAATTTCCTCATTGGTATTGTGGACACAGTGGGCCATAATCGTACGATCCCCCCACAAGCCATGTCCTTCATAAACATCCGCATAGGTGTCAAATTCAGGGTGTAGGTCTTTCACCCATTCAACCTCTCCCAAGTTTTCACTGATATGGGACTGGATCGGCAAGTCCATTTCCGCTGCCATTTTGCCCAGTTCATTCATGAGCTCAGAAGAACACGTGGGTACAAATCGAGGGGTAATAATGGGCTTGACCATGGGATACTTGTCGCCGGTGCGATCAATCCAGGCCTTGGTGTCAGCAATGGACTGGCCTGTTTCTTCCACTAGGAAGTCAGGGGTATTGCGGTCCATGTTGACCTTGCCCACATAGGCGCCTATACCCGCTTGGTGGCACAGGTCCATTAAAATATCTGTTGTTTCACCATGTAGGCTGCTAAAGAGCACTGCACGGGTTGTTCCATTTCTCCAAAGCATTTTAACCACGGCACTGTAGACGTCCTTGGCGTATGCTGGGTCTTTGAACTTGGCCTCCGTTGGAAAGGTGTAGTCCTCCAACCATGGTAGTAGTTCCTTGTCCAGTCCCAAACCAATGTTGGGAAACTGTGGCGCGTGAAAATGCAAGTCCACCAAGCCAGGAATAATGAGACGGTCTCCCCAGTCCACCACATCCATACCCTCTGGTGCTTGCTGCTGAATCCCTGTTACTTTACCATCTTCAACCAGTACATAACTGTTTTCGAAGACATCAAACTTGTGGGACTCAGACGTGAAAATCACATGGCCCTTATAGGCTTTTTTCATGATAACACTCCTCGTCTATTCATCTATTCGTCCGTAAAACAGTTTATCAGAATTCGCATTCTTACACAAAAGAGTCCATTTTGCACCTTGTAGACAATGCACAAAATGGACTGATTTAGTATTCTTTATTCTTACTGGAGGGACCTTTGCAGGTTCAATAAGTCCTTATAAAAGATCTTAAACTCCTCCAAAAAGTCCTGGACAATGACGTCCAGACCACTGGTGTCTCCAGAATGGAAGGCGGACTCTATCAACTTGACCCCTTCCTCAATTTCCTCAGACCCAAAGTACTCCACATTGCCCTTTAGGGCTAGGAAATCGATGCGGATTTGATCCAAGTTCCCCTTCTGGAGGGCGGTTTCGATGGAAGCCGTACGCATTTTATACTCGTCGATGGCGTAGTTGACTACATTGACCACGGACTGCTGGCCCACATGATGGATCCGGTCTTGGATCAGTTTTTCATCCACAAACCGATAAAACTGTGGCTCAAACCGGACTTCTTCAACCCTTTCATAGGCGGCTTTGTCAATGACACCGCTCAGAACATCAAAGAGCTTCCGTTCTGTTATGGGTTTCAAGAGAACCTCTTCCACGAGGTTTTGCCCCTCACCGGACCAACAAGAATCGTAGGCACTGGAGGCCAGGCCCACTAGGGGGCTCTTCCCATGGTCTCCCAAAGACCGAATTTCCCTTGCCAGCTGGTCCCCCTTCATATCTGGGAGGACGTCGTCAATAAAAATACAGTCCCAGTTTCCAGACTTGACCTCGTCCAGGGCCATACCTGCCATGGTGCACACAGACACATTAAAGCCATAAGCCTTTTCTAAGAGGCCCCGAATATAGGCCTGGTTGATCATATTGTCCTCCACCACCAGGACATCTAGTGAAATCCCTTCAAATCCAGTGGTTGGTTTACTCTGAGTCTGGGACATATAAAGGTCTTGAACCGTGGTTAAAGGAATAGTCAAGGTAAAGGTTGACCCCTCTCCCAGCTGGGAGGTGACCTCAAGATTTCCGCCCAATAGGTCCACATAGTGCTTGGAAATGGCTAGACCCAAGCCACTACCGCCAAAGCGTTTGGAAATGTCGTCATCTGCCTGCTCATAGGAATGAAATATCCGTTCAATTTGGTCTTCAGAAATCCCAATCCCCGTGTCTCTCATTTCAAACTTGAGGACGTTTCCTGCGCCCTCTTCTTTATCAACTGAAGCAACAAATCGCACTTTGCCCCGTTCGGTAAATTTGACTGCATTGCCTAAAATGTTGACAAGGACCTGCTGGAGCTTGACCCCGTCCGTCATGATGGTATTGGGCAGGGCCCGGTCCATATACTGCTCAAAGCGAATGTTCTTCTCTTCTGTCTTATAGGAGAAGGTTCGGATAATATTCCTGAGCATAATATGGAGGTCAAAGGGCTGCATGTGCGCCGTTAATTTGCCTTGTTCAATTTTAGACATGTCCAAGATGTCGTCCACGATCTGTAAGAGGTCAAAGGCATGCTGGTGGATTTGGTCTGTGTCGTCCAATATGAGGTCATTGGGTTGGTGCTTTTTAATCTGCTCTGAGTACCCCACAATGGCATTGAGGGGGGTTCGGATTTCGTGGGATATGGTTGCTAGAAAATGACTTTTAGCCTGGTCTGCCCGCTCCAGTTCTTTTAGGGCGTCACGGACCTGCTCCTCCATTTGCTTTTGCACCGTGATATCCTGCATAAACCCTTGGACCCTTGCCGGGTCTCCTTTTTCGTCAAAGACCACCTTTGCCCGGGTTAACATCCACTTTTCCTCGTGGTTAATATCCTTTATACGAAACTCCACTTCATAGGGCTTGCCGTCAAAGGCGTCAGCATGGACTTGGCCCAAACGGGCCACGTCTTCTTCCACCACAAACCGCATAAAGTTCTCCACATGGGGTTTGATGGTTTGCTCTTTAAATCCCATAAGCCGATAAAGCTCGTCTGACCAGAACTCCGTTCCCTTGGCCAAGTTATTTTCCCAGTCCCCGATCTTACCCAGCATTTGGGTCCGTCTCAACCGGGCTTCCAACTCCTTATAGGCGTCTTCCATCTTCACCTGGACAGAAATATCCCTTATGATTAAAAGCATTTGGTCTTCCAAGGCCATCCGTTCAGCCAAGAGCCAATGGCCTTCCCATTCCACAATGGTACTCATACCTGACGTCATGTCTGCCAGCCAAGTAATGTCCGCTTCTTTCACCCAGTCAGTTAAAAGCGCATCTTTTGAAGGAATGTCTTCAACCAGAACCTCAAAGTGATGGTTCCATTCTTTTACGTACCAAGCCGCGTCCTTTTTTTCTATGTATAAGGCCGGATGGGGGATTTGCAACAATAGTGCCTGATTCATTGAACCACCTCTCCTTCACTCACTTCTATTGTGTATACCCCAAAGGCTGGCACATATACAAAAAGAGAAGGATTTCCCAAACCGACTGCTTGGGTTATCCTTCTCAAAATTCTTCTTATTTAAGTGCCTCTTGGACCAACTGGTAAACCTCTTCTGCCAAGGCTTCGCCCTCCTTGAGGTATTGGGCCGACTCTGCTTCCACACGGGCTTTTAGGTCCTCATCCTTTAGGAGATTCAGGTTGATCAGGACATTGAGGTAGGCCCCCCTTAGGGCTGCCTTGCAGAATAGGACGCCCACACCGACGTCGCTCAGGGCTATCCGCGTTCCAATCCGGCCCATCTCCTCGTGGAGCTCAATGGCCCGGTGGCATACCTTCATGATTTCCAATGGCACCAGGGTTGCGTCCACCAAGGCTTCTTGTAGGGCAGCAGCCTTGGCCGCCTTTTCCTCTTCCGTTGCCTTGGGCAGGCCGTAGGCTTGTGACAGTGGATAAAAAGCGTCTGCGTCTTTTTGAACCAGACCATGGAACTCTTCCCTGATCTTCTCCCCTTCTTCCAGGAGTCTTTGGATATCGTCTTGTACATCGGCATACTTCTTTTTGCCTACAGTCAAGTAGCCCACCATATTGCCCAGGGCGATCCCCATGGCGCCGGCATAGGCACATGCACCACCACCACCGGGTACAGCCGCTTTTGACGACAGTTGATTTGAAAATTCAATACATGTATTGTCTAACATCTTGTTCTCCTCTTGTTTCCCCTTTTATATTGCATTACATTTTGTGCGCCTTAATAGAATACACAATCCTTGACACATGTTCTTTGGCAAGATTTTATAGTTTTTCACCCTTAACCGCCATCAAATGCCCATGGATCTGGTCTGCAATGACTGGATTCCCCGCAACAATGGCCACCTCACGGTCTTCATTCCAAGCTAGGACCACACCACCGGCTTCCTCAACCAGGAGGGTTCCCGCTGCCACGTCCCAAAGGCCTAGACACATTTCCCAGTAGCCGTCCATGACCCCAGCAGCCACATTGGCCAGGTCATAGGCAGCCGCCCCCAGGCGACGTAGGCCACGGACCTTGGGGACCATAGCTTCAAACTCCCGGCTATTGTTGTCTGCAGTCTTGGCCCGGTCGTAAGGGAAACCTGAGGCAAGAACACATTGATTCAGTTCACTTTTTGTTCCTACGGATATGGCCCGACCATCTAAGGTAGCTCCCTGGCCTTTTACGGCAACAAACATTTGATCTGTTACAG
>CAYFHQ010000037.1:0-31172 GCA_964342805.1 uncultured Peptostreptococcaceae bacterium
CAGCCAAAGCCAGTGTTCTCCATGAGTTAATTGAATTGAGACAAAATCACCTCAACCCAACCAACAAATATTCAATTACACCCTATCCAAAAATAGAGTTAATAAATACCGCCGCAATAGCAATCGGTCCAACAAACTTAACCAGGATGGACCAGAAGCCTGCAAGGTCGAAGGACACAGTGCCTTCGTTGGTAACTTCTTCAATAGCGCCTTTTGTGCCCCATACCCAACCAACAAAGATACATAGGAGGAGACCGCCTAGAGGTAGCATGATGTTGGACGTTGCAAAGTCAAAGACGTCAAAGAAGGTCTTGTTTCCAATGATGTATACGTCAGACCAAGGACCAAAGGACAGGGCCGACGGAATACCCACTAGGAAGACTGCTAGACCCATAAGGATGGTTACCATCTTACGGCTCATTTTGAACTCATCTACCACGTAAGACACGCATACTTCCAATAGAGAAATGGAAGAAGACAGGGCTGCAAAGAGTACCAGAATAAAGAAGAGCGTGCTAAACACTGCTCCAAGAGGCATAGATGCGAACACTGCAGGGAGTGTTACGAACATCAGACCAGCACCCTTGTCTGGTGTAAAACCAAATGCGAAAACCGCTGGAAGTGTAGCCAGACCAGCCAGTAGCGCAACACCCGTATCTAGTAAAGGAATGATTGTTGCGGACTGGGGAATATTCTCGTCCTTGCTCAGGTAGGAACCGTAGGTAATCATACAGCCCATACCGAGGGATAGGGAGAAGAATACCTGGCCCAGGGCACTTAGCATAACGTTGAAATTGATCTTGCTAAAGTCTGGCACAAGAAGGTACCTAACCCCTTCCATGGCGCCCGGTAGGGTCATACCACGGATGGCCAGTAGAATAATGATTACAAATAGTGCAGGCATCATAATTTTTGACGCTTTTTCAATACCGCCGCCAACACCACCGATTACAATCAGAAGGGTTGCCAGGGTAAACATGGCGTGGAAGGCAATGGCTGGACCCGGTGTACCCACCACCTGGCCAAAAACTTCGCTGAGTATACCGGGATCGGTAACATTCAGGGCACCACTCACGGCTTTTACTAGGTAGGAAATAACCCAACCGCCGATAACGGAGTAGTAAGAAAGGATCATAAATCCAGTAAGAACCCCCAGGCCACCTGCAAAGGCCCATTTCTTAGAAATGGCTCTGTAGGCACCAATTGCATTAAGCTTGGTCTTCCGTCCCAGTGCCAGTTCTGCTAGCATGAGCGTGAAGCCCACAAGGAATAACATGATGAAGTAAACCAGAACGAATGCTCCACCACCATTTTGTCCAGCTACATATGGAAACTTCCATAGGTTACCTAGACCGACTGCTGAACCCGCTGCGGCCATAATAAAGCCCAGCTTGGATCCCCATTGATCGCGGCCTCCAGTGCCGCTCGGCTTTCCTGCCATAATAAAAACCCCCTATTTACATAACCCGCTCCGCCGGTAAAACCTGCGGACAGGCTTGAAGGCGTTCCCCCCGCCTTCAAATTTATACCAACGGATTAATGGTAATAGAGGGATTCATTAAAATTCATAAAGGTTCAGCAATATACAGAATTACACATTTTCTGTATATTCTAAATACTCTGAAAAACGCAGTTTCCACACTCGAAACCCAGCGTTACCAATCATTGTCATTGATAATATTTATCAATGCTTTTCCTGGAGTATAATCGCCCAACCAATTGTATTGCATAATATTCAATCTGTCCGCCAAATTCTCTGAAGATTTCGGCTGTCCCCTTGCCCGACTGTCTCATTTGCAAAATTCTATGGGCATCTGTCTTTTGTGGCAAAATTCTTCGGATAAAGGCCTCATAGGGTGACGGATCTGCGTAAGCCATCCATTCAAGGAAGTACTTGCCCGCAGTCCCCTCTTTAACCTTCATAATCTCACAAATGTCCTCCATGGAGGTGTGGGCGTCAAAGAGGTGCATATACTTGTCTTTTTTTGTAGGTTTATTGGGATCATTGGCCACCTTGGCCCGCTTGGCTGGCCCATTGAGGTGGTTGCGGAAATCGTAGGTTTCCATCATCTTTAGCAGGGACTGGGCTGTAACCTCAGCGTCAGCACTGGCCCGGTGGGCAGCTTCATTGGTAAGACCAAAGTAATCCACCATCTTGGCTAGGCTGGCCCCCTTAAAGTCCAGCTTGTGTTCCTTTTTATAGGCCCTGAACATTTCTGCCGTACACAGGCTACTGTGGTAGGTGGGTAAGCCCATCCGGTAGCAGGTTGCATTGAGAAAACCCATGTCAAAGCCTGCATTGTGAGCCACTATGAGTTTGCCTTCTATAAAGGTATGGAGGTCTTTCATGGCTTCTTCCAAGGGACGTTTGCCCACCAACATGTCGTTGGTAATCCCTGTGATCTCAGTGATCTTGGGATTGGTTATGGCAACACCGGGGTTAACCAGTTCCCCATGGACCTCCAGGATTTGCCCTTCCTTCACATGGGCATAACCAATTTCTATAATGCGATCATATACACCGGACAAACCAGTGGTCTCAAAATCCAAAACGACAAATTCCATTTTTGCCTCCTTTTATTCTCTTACTCCTATCATACAGAAATCCCTTGCAAGAAAAAAGCACCCATTGAAACGAGGTCAAGGGGTGCTGGATCAAGATTGTTCAATTATCTTGTTGATGTACCGGCATAGCGGATGGTATAGTAGTCAACTGCTTCCCTGCTCCCGGTCTCTGGTTTGCCAAGATAGTAGCCTTGGCCATACTCTACCTCCATGCGCTCTAGGACCCGGACCACTTCCAGGCTGTCCACATGTTCGGCTATGATCTGGGTTTCGTAGTTCTTACACAGGTAGACCAAGGCATTCAGGGTCTTGAGGCGCTTCTCATCGCTATGAACAGAGGTGATAAAGGCCCCGTCGATCTTGATATAGTCCACTTGTATTTGTGACAGCAGCTCCACATGGGCATAGCCCGTGCCAAAGTCGTCTATGGCCAACTTAAAGCCCTTGGACCTTAGGAAGTGTAGACATTCTAGGGGTTGGTCAGTGAAGTTGAGGGCAGCGGTCTCTGTCAGTTCAATGGTAATATACTCCGGATTCACCTGGTTGCGGCTGGCCGCTTCTATAATGAACTGGGCAAAATCACGGTTGATGGACTTGCCTGACACATTAATAGACAAGGAGACCCCTCTACCGGTATTGCGCAGGGCCTTGGCATAATGGGCAAAGGCCTGCTGGATAACAATCTGATCGATCTTGTGGACCAGATTATGTTCCTCTGCCACCCTTATAAAGTCAGATGGTGGCAAGAGACGGTTTTTGTCTTTGACCCGCATGAGGGCCTCATGTTTGACCGTCTTCATGGTTTTCAGCTCAACAATGGGTTGATAAACCACTTGAATGTTCCGGTCTGCAATCAACTGTTCAACGGCTTCCTTTTCGATCTTTTTGGAGGCCAGCTGGTCCAGAACATGGTTGATATCCACTGATTGACAAGAACCCCTTTCGCCGATCCGGCTCCCATGGTGGTCCAAATACTGAATAACCTGGTGGCCTAGGTCCATGTCCTCAAGGGACTGGAGGTCGCCGATATCTACAAGAAGATACTTGCCCCTAATGGCATACTCTTGACCCGACTTACTGGTATAGGGCTTGTTGATTTTGCTTAAGAGCTTGTCCAAGTCTTCTTGACTGGAAGCTGATGGTAAGACCATGACATAGTGGACCCTGGATATTCGATAGAGGTCCTTGTAGGCGCCCTTTAAAGACTTAAAGAGACCCGAGACATGATAGAAAATTTCGTTGTCATATAGGGTATTTTCCACCTGGCCCTTGAGGACCGTGTCCACTCGGACAATCAGGTGTTTCTCCTTCTGCACCCCTGCCCGCTTGCGGTGGTCTAGGCCCAGCTTATAAGCCCTATCGTTTTTCACTTCCGTGAAGTAGTCTGTGTACTTGATCAAAAAAATGTAGCGGCTCATGACATAAATGCCCAAGACCAAACAGATCAATTGTGGCAAAACAGTACGCAAGACTGCCTTCCACTGGTTCAAGTGGAGACGGGTCTCGTCCACCGTCATAAAGACAACTCCGTTAAAGGTCTCCAGATGCTGATAAAAACCTGTTTTGTCTTGTCCATAGGCCCGGTAGTCAAGAGCCTTCTTGGTCCCTCCTGCTAGGGTTATGGTCAAGGCCTTGCTGAGTTCCTCCAAGTCGTGGTCTTCCATATGGGCCACTTCTTTGACTTTCGTAGGGTCCTGAAAGATGTTTAAGCCAATCAACTTGGGATCACTATGATAGAGGAAAAATCCGTCTTTAGACATCATAAAGGCATAGCCATCATGGACTTCAAACTTTTCAGGCCCAATCACTTGGTTGAGGACATCGTAGTCCAGGCCGATCAAGAGTAGCTTCACGTCCTTATTGTTGTCTTCCATGACATTGACTGCGTAAAAGATATTTTGGTCCCTTAGGTTTCCCTTGACCATGCCAACACATAAACCCGGTTCCTTACCCAGTAAGAATCCGTCCACCTTGTGTTTGGCCAAGGGAAAGACTTGGTCAGTGTTGGTTACACTCCCCTGACTGGTCACCAAAGCCACGTCTGTTATAAAGGGAGACCGGTCGACCACGGCGTCCATGACTCCTTGGACGTCCGCCACTGGTACATTTGGGTCTAGGACCAGGGCGGCAACCTGTTCAGCTTCCGCACAAATCTGGCCATAAACGGCGTCATACAAGGTAGACACTGAACCCGTAATCCTTTGAATATCGTCCACCGTCCCTTGGATGTTGGCAGAATAGGTGATCTGGTAGGTATAGACCGTTGATGAGATCACAACAATAAGGAGTAGCGCAAAGGCCACAACATACTTCTTTTTAATCGTGTCAAAAACCCCCTGGATATGGGTCTATCCAAGGGGGTTATAGTACAAAGTGCCTATTCTTATTCCAATAGAACAATCAGTAACTGCAACCTGGCAATCGTAGGCTAGTCCCCTTTTGACCCATGGCTTTGCGTCCTCCCCTTTCGGAAAGTTTGCCTTTTCGTTCTATTAATATATAACTTTTTATCTACAATGTAAAGGGTTTCCTCTTCGGAAAGTCCTATTTCAAAAGAAATATTAGGCCTTTATGCCTGCATTTCCTATAAAAGACCTTGCAAAACTTTCATTCCTTCCAGTAAAACCAGGGTCACCGGCATGAAGGCCATTGAGAAAACCAATAAGCGTGTTGGATTATCTTTCAGGAGTTTCCCTCCGAAAAACAGGCCCAATAGGGCAACCATAAAGACGCCAGAATGGATGAATCCCAAAAGACCAGGTCCGATCTGGTCCGGTAGCGGACTGAGAATGCGGTCAAATCGCAACATCCAGACCCCAATGGCCATGAAGACCAGGCCTCCGGCCACAACCACAGAGGCTATAAGGCCCTTTTTGTCCCCTTCCTTGCGGATGCCCAACCACAGGGTGGTAGCTGCAAGGACCAAGCCAATCCAGCCGCTGAAACTATAGGGCGACAACTGTAGGGTAGACAACCAGCTACCTGACCATTGGTCCAGGTGCAAAAGGGTATAACCCAGTCGACCCCCTAGGAGTCCTGCCACTAGGCTATACAAGAATACGTCCTCAGTTTGTTTTACTATATCGTCATGAGCCTTGGCCAACTGTCTGACCATAAGTCTACTGGCCAAGATTGCCAGGAGAAAAACGCCTGCTGTCCAGGTCACCTGCAAGGGGCCCAACTGTATGAGTACAGGATTCACTAGTCAACCTCCTTACGGACCATGTCGATCATTTCTTCCATGGTTGCCAAACTCATGAGTCCCGGCATGCCATGAATGACCCTTCCATCCGGCCCAATCACATAGGTTGTCGGATAGGAAGTCACCCGAAACTGTGTGGCCACCTGGCCGGACTGGTCCAGGGCCACAGGGAAGCTATAGCCACCCTCTTCAATGTAAGCCCCAGCTGCCGATGCGCTTTCCCGCACATTCACAGCAAGAACGACAACGTCCTCGTTGGCCCCGTGGACCCGTTCTAAATCAGGCATTTCCTGGTCACAGTAAACACACCAGGTCGCCCAAAAATTCAATAGTACAATGGAACCCTCATAATCTGATAGGGAAACGGGTTTCCTTCTAAATCTACCAAGTCAAGTTCCGGTACTTGCTGTCCGATCACCACCTGGTCCGCCTTGGTCGCCGATACCCTAGAAGGGTCAACCATATTGGAGACGGCGGCTAGAAGGGCCACAAGAGCCACAAGGAAAACCAGCACCTGTTTTTGTTCTTTTGTCATGGGTCCTCCCCTACGATAAGACGCGGTCTCTTACAATCTGAATGAGTTCGTCACGGTTTTCAACGTCTAAGGTCAACCGCAACTGAATGGGTTTCAGGGAAATAGGGTCCGTGCAATTGGTCACCAGGGCCGCTTCCTTCCCTCCAAGGGACCAACTTGTATTCTGCATGTTCTTCCAAGGGATCTTCTTGAAATAGGGCGTGGGGTAGACACCTTCGTCGTTATAACACCACTCCTGTTTCACAGACTTAATGGAGGGCCAATTGAGAAAGAAGACACCCCAAAAAATAATGCCCAAGGAGATCAAGTCAATACGCCCTTCTCCTATGAGCCTGAGCCAAAGAGACCCCACCCCATAAATGAGGAAAAAGCCACTAAGAACGCCAAACCACTTACTCCAATAACTATATTCTCTAGATGTCACACGGACGACATTCCGTATGAACATGTCTTTCCGCATAATTACGTGGCGGATATACCGCCAACTCACCACTGAAATGGCAACAAAACAAGCTAGCCACAAAATAAATTCCATAAATACCCCCATATCTATTCTACTATATCGTATATCTATGTCTATCCTGTGAACATTGCGTCAAAAAAACCACTGGCTAGGTAGCTAGTAGCCAGTGGCTCTTGTTAAAAGATAATCTTATGGAGAATGTCCCCGTCAAAGGCACCACCATGGGTCATAAAAACGCGATTTGGACCTTGTTCCTGCAAACGTTGAATGCTTCCCTTCAGGGCCTTGGGGTTCTCTATAAACATGGGCATGCCTGGACCCTTAAATGGATTCATAGCCATGATGGTGTCCCCAACAATGGCTTCTCCGGTGTCCAAAAGTATGGAAACTGAACCAGGTGTATGGCCAGGTGTATGTAATATCCGGCCTGCTATGCCGTACTCATTGAGGGAAAAGACATCCCCTAAGAGGATATCTGCCTTCACGCCCTCTGATCGCAAGCGACCACCCATCAGACTGGTTGCCACCCTTGCCATGGTGGTCACAGGGACAACGTCTGCTCCCTTACCCGACTCCAGGGCCGCTGCATCGGCCTTGTGAACCGCTATGGGGGCACCTGTCAGTCGCTTTAACTCGGCTGCATTGCCAAAGTGGTCATGGTGGGCATGGGTCAAAACGATCAAAGCAATATCCCGTAGGTTGACCCTGTACTGGTCCAGGGTGTCCAGAAGTCTTTGCAGGCTTCCCGGACTCCCGGTGTCCACCAGTATGGGCCGGTTGCCCCGTAACAGATATGCACTGGTTTGTCCCAAGCGAATGGGGTGCACAAGCACCTTCTTAACCATAATTCATTCCTCCTCGCTTCCTCCTTACCCAAAATCCATAAGGAAAACACTGTTAAGCTACTTAACATTGAGCGATAAAGAAACCCATCCTACTTCCAGTCGTCTATGTACTGATCAAATACACTTTCAAGACCATCCATGAGCAGAAGAAACTTCTCCACGTCTTCTTCCTCGATCTTTTCAAAGCAAGACAAGAGGCGGGCATACTGCCGGTTGTTACGCCGGGAATACTCTTCTACCATCCGGTGGCCTTTTTCAGACAACATAATATGGATCACGCGGTCATGATCCAGTTTTTCCTTGGTAATGAGGCCCTTCTTTACCAGCTTGGTCACCGTCTGAGACACGGCTGCCTTGGAAACACCTAGGGCGGAAGCAATGGTAGTCACACCATCTCCAGCGTGGGCACGGATAAACTTCAAAGTCATGACTTCAGAAGGATATAAGACCATGCCATTTTCAAAGGTAAAGGGCATACTTTCGAATTCTTTGTACTTGTGAAACGCAGAAATCAGCGCTTTTAGTGCCTTTAATTGTAATTGCATATTTTCCATATACCTATAGTAAAGCAGCTTAACCCAATGGTCAAGCTACTTTCGGGTCATCACCTGAACAAAATAGTCAAATAATGCCGTTTGGGTTTTCTCACAGCAGGCCATCATTTCTGGGTGCCACTGGACACCGACCACCCCACCGCCCATGTGGCCATGGTAGGCTTCAACAATACCGTCCGGAGAAACCGCATCAATTTGAAGGCCGTCTGCCAACCGGTCTACTGCTTGGTGGTGGAGGCTATTGACCGTTAGCCGCTCGTCCTCTGTCAGCTGAGACAGCAATGAGCCCGGCTGTACAATGACTTCATGGACCCCCTCCCAACGCGGCAAGTGCCGTTCCACGTGGTCACTTGCATGGAGAAGCTGGGACTGGATGTCCTGGATCAAGGTCCCGCCCAGGTAGGCATTTAGGACTTGATGGCCCCTACAAATGGCGAAAATGGGTAGTTTCAGTTCCAAAGCGATCTCAATCACCTTGTATTCGTGGTCGTCCCGCTTGCGGACCACTGTTCCCAACTTGTCATGGGGGTCCTGGCCATATAGCACCGGGTCCAGGTCCTCTCCTCCGGAAAGGATAATTCCATCTAGACGTTCAAGGACAGCACGGATATTGTCCGCCTGGTCGTAAACAGGGATTAAGAGGGGGATGGCACCTGCTCGTTCCAAGGACTGGGCATAGTCCGCTGTACTGGTGATCATGTCCTGGTCCATGCGCCCCCTGGGCTTGCATGTTGCATATTCATCTGATGGAATGTAGTAGGTGGTAACGCCGATAATGGGTTTCATAACAAGCTCCTTTGTGAATCGTGACCTATGATTTTAAATTTGTACCCATTTTCACTAAAGAACCACTCAAAAAGACCACCGATATTTGATCGGCGGTCTCAGATTGATTCATCATTTTATTTAACTTTATAGCTTTTTCGTTTTTACGAGGTTACCTCATAGCCAAAAGCCACAGGATTGGGCTGGAGTAAGTCATTGAGCTCATTGACAAAGAGTGGCTTCGAGAACCAGTAACCCTGGATATAAGAGATTTGCAGTTTTTTAAGGATCTGAGCCTGCTCAGCGGTCTCCACCCCTTCAACAACTAGCTCAATGCCCATGCCGTCTACCATGGACTGGATTCCAGACACCAGTTGTAAACTCCGGTCACTCTGGCTGATCAAGTCAATAAAGGACTTGTCCAGTTTCAGTTCGTCTATGGGTAGCTGGAGCAAATAACTTAGAGAAGAGTAGCCTGTTCCAAAGTCGTCCAGGGCAATTCGTATACCCGCTTCCTTCATTTTCTTAAAGAGCTGCTGGGACTGACTAAAGGAGTTAACCAGGACAGTCTCTGTTAGTTCAATGGTCAGCCTGCTGGCGTCAATATCCATCCGCCCAAGTTCCTTGATCATCCAGTTGACGAAGACGTCGTCCTCCAACTGCTTGGCAGACACATTTACAGAAATCCGAGGTCCCTTTGGATTTTCCTTGAGCCATTCCAGGGCCCGGGTCAATACATATCGGCCAATCCGGTGGATAGACCCATTCTCCTCGGCCACAGGAAGAAACTCTCCGGGGGACACATAGCCCTTGCCAACCCGCCAACGAATGAGGGCTTCCACTTCAATAACCTCTAGGTCATTGAGTCGAACCTTGGGCTGGAAGGCAACATCCAACTGGTTTTCCAGTTGTGTGGACTCTAACATATACTCATATTCAATCCGCTTGCGTAGGGCACGGTCAAAATCAGTCTGATACCAAACCGCCCGCCTTCTTCCCTTTTTCTTGGCGTGGAAGAGGGCCAGGTCTGATTGACGAAGGGCCTCAGAAGCTGACATTTTCTCTTTTAGTAGGGTTGCTCCTATACTAAAGGAAGCCGGTGCTTCTTCACTGATTAAGTTGTTGAGGATTTCCTCTGCGTCCTGGCTAGGCACAACTGCAACAAACTCGTCACCACCCAGGCGGTAGCACTGGAGGTGGTGGTCTGTCAGGTAGCCACCTATGCGGCGAAGCATGAGGTCACCTGCGTCATGGCCAATGGTGTCATTGACCCTTTGGAAGTGGTCCACATCCAGAATAAAGACCACGTGGTCTTGGTCTGTACCCAGGAGTTCCTCAACGTCTTCAAAGAAGCGTTTCTTATTGGGTAGCCCCGTGAGGCTATCATAATATTTCAGGGTCTCCAGCCGCTGCTGGGTCTCCATGTATTCTTGAATGAGTTCTAGGGTTCCTATAAAGCGCTTTACATCTTGATTATAGGACACCCGGGCCCGAATCCATTTGACACCCTTGGTCCGTGTCCGGTACTGGAACTCGGAAACCATATAATCCAGGCCAGGAACAGCGTTTAGTTCTTCCAAAAAGTCGCCCGGATTGGCTATCCAGTGAACAATGGGATTTTTAACCGGGTCCCGGTACTCAGGTACGATATGGTCCAGCCACCGTTCATAGGCTTCAGTAATCTCTGTCACTTCCATGCCTAGGTTTTGGGCCATTTCCTCAGACACGTGTAAGACGTCTGTCTCCGGTGCGTATTCCCAGTAGCCATTGGCTAGAATACTCTTGGTCGACTCATGGAGGTTTTTCAGCTTGGCCAGTTCATCCATGGTCAAAGAAAGCGTCCCAACGGTCCGTTCATGTTCTACAATACGGTCCTGACTTTCCACCCATCGTCTTTCCAGCATATAGCCGAAGACCATGAGTGTAATGGCGTTTATGGCACCAAAGACCATAACAAAGAACCAACCGTCCCCAAAGTATGAAGCCATAAAACCCCCAGCAATCATTAAAGAAGACAGCAAGATCATGGTCAGGGCTGACCCGTGGGCTTGGTTTTCCATCTTATGACGGAAAGCATAAATCGATGTCCCCAAAAGTAAGACTCCTACAATCTTCATGGTCAATCCAAATGGCAAGGGTAGTAGAATCAAGCCTGCTGCCACCACCAAAGGCGAAGCAATCCAAGCCAAAAGGTATGGATGACCAAGGTACATGGCCCCCAGTTGATACCTACGCACCAATTGAAGAACAGCCATGGATATCAGAAGACCAAACACCCCGGCGGTCAGCCAGAATAGGGATGTAGGAATGTCTAAAGTGTCAGTATGTGTAGCAAGGTGGTGGCCAGTGACTAAACCACCAGCTAAAAACCAAGCATATATGGTCGCCAAGATATGGCGATAATCAGCTGACTGCCATTTCTCCATGAGTATGATTAAGGATACATAGGAAAGTGCTGCCAAGCCCGATAGTATAATTATTTGTTGACTATATGTCATATAAAACCCAACCTCATTTATTTACTCATCCTATCCTAACATAGGTCTGAGGACTGAACAACGAGCAAACCTAGTCACTGTGTCGGATTGTGCAGATTGATGTCGAAATTCTTTCCTCACGTTCGATTATATTCGATCTAACACTCCCTTTGCAACCTTCGTATAAAGCCATTCGAACTTACATGCGAAAAATAGGGGGCCACAATCGGCTTTGATAGCCCTGTATAACCCTTCCAATAAAAAATTGCATTAGTGCAAGAGTCTCAGCCCCTCATTCTTCAATGGCCATGGGGTCCATGTTTCATATCGTCTCAAATCATTATGTATTTATGGAGATTTTGTAACATTTAGCACCCGCCCCATATTTCCTAGAAAAGACCCTTCGACCATCCATAATAGGTATATATTCCTATTGATAGCAATAAAAAACTCCGTCATTCCCAGAAGGAACAACGGAGTTCATTTTACAAATCAATAGGGTGACGCCATGAGGTTACCCTGCATGTCGTCGACTGACTTTAGGCTTGTAGGCCTGCCATATTCAGTAGGTTCCATGGCTTGTTGTAGTGGGGCTGGAAGAAAAAGTCCACAAAGGCCAACTGGTCAATGGTCATTTTGTTCTGAATGCAAACGGAAACCGTGTTGATGGACTGGGTCAAGTCCTGGTTGGAGATCAACTGGGCTCCAAGGATTCGGCGGGACTGCTTCTCATAAACTACTTTTAATGTAGCTTCATCAAAAGAAGGCATGAACTCAGGTCTATGGTTGTCTACAACCGTTACGGTGTCAATCTCAAATCCTTCTTCAATGGCTCTCGCCTCTGTCAGACCCGTTGACGCAATGTTGTGGTTGTAAATCTTAATGCCTGACGTCCCCTGTGTACCCATGTATTCTGTGGTTGCATGCTTGAGGTTTCGAGCAACAAGGGTACCCATTCGTACAGCATTGGTTGCCAAAGGAATGTAAGCAGACTTGCCAGTTGGATTATAGGTAATGGCGCAAGAATCACCAGCTGCAAAGACGTCTGGATTGGACGTTCTCATGTACTTGTCAACAATGATAGCTCCAGAGTCCAGCATGTCCACCTGGCCCTTAAGCAAACCCGTATTCGGCTTAAAGCCAATGCAAAGGATCACAAGGTCAGCCTTGTATTCTCCCTTGTCCGTAATGACCTTTTCCACCTTACCGTCTTTACCTTCAAACTTGTTGACCAATTGGTTGAGGGCCAGGGTAATCCCCTTGTCCGCCATGGTCTTTTCAGCCACATCCGTGTACTCCTTGTCCAAGTACTTGCTTAAGATGCGCTCCTGCGCGTCGATCAAGGTAACCTGCTTTCCATTTTCCTGGAAGGCCTCAACCAATTCAACACCGATGTAACCTGCTCCGACAACAACGATGTTTTCAACGTCCTTGGACTTTTCAATGATGTCGTTGGAATGATAGAAATTCTTTGAAAGAAGGATATTGTCCAGGTCACTGCCTTCCATTGTAGGAACGATTGGCCAGGAACCGGTTGTCACGATCAGTTTGTCAAAGGTGTCTTCAAATTCAACCCCTGTTTCTAGGTTTTTCGCAGTAAGGGTTTTGACCTTGGCATCCACAGCTAGAACGTCATGGCGCATATTAGTCTTGACGCCCAGTTCAGCTAGTTTGTCAGGACTACAGTAGAAAAGTCCGTCAGGGTCTTTCACTACCCCACCCACATAAAGGGCGATCCCGCATGACAGGAATGAGATATTATCGTTTCGCTCGTAAACTGTGATTTCTGCTTCAGGATGTAGTTTTGCTGCATTTAGAATGGCTGCCGTACCTGCATGGGTACATCCGATTACTGCTATTTTCATGGGTTGTCCTCCTCATATTCGATCAAAGCCTTGGGCTTGCAAGGTCTTTGATAATGTCTTAACGATGTCTTGATTAATAGTATACCAAAGAACTCTATTTTATGCACCGGTTTTTTGTAATTATTTCATTTTTAAAGTTATTATCATTTACTTAAACCTCATTCAAGGTGGTTCCTTCTTTCGACTTAACTTATTTACACTATTTTCGTCCACTTTCCCATAAAAAAAAAGAGCCTCAGTTTTCACTGGGCACTTTCTGCTTGTCCACCTAACCAATGGACTTATTGGATTTGATTTCGTAAACCAAGGCCTCCACCTTTTGTATGTCTTCCTCTCCTAGCCCTTCCCGCCTGAGCACATCGGCAATGGTGTAGTCTGGCTCTAGGCAAGACGCAGGCAGGCCCATGACTTCATAGACCGGTATTTGGAGCAAAGTAGCCAAGTTGCGCATGGTCAATAGGTCCGGCAACCGCCTATTGGTTTCATATTGGCTTAGTGTAGACTTTCCAAAAGAGGTATTGTGGATGAGATTGTAGTGTGAAATCGTTTCTGTCTGTGACCATCCCCGTTTTTTCCGGTAGGTCCTTATAAGCTGTCCTATATCCATGTGCTTTCACCTCTCATTCAGTATAGCGAAAGCCATGGGAAATGCAACGGCAACATATTGTGGCATTGAAAAACTTGGCTGATATGCATTGACACTAATACCATATTTATCTATACTAATAGCATATATTGGCAGTAAATGGAACGGAGAGAAAAAGATGAATACGACTCACTTTGAATTGAGAGCCATGCGTGCTCGATACGGCTTAACACAAAACGATCTGGCAACCTTGTTGGATATCCACAAGGCAACTTACAACCGCAAGGAACGGGGAATGATTGACTTCTCTCTTTCCGAAGCAAAGGCACTGGCAGACCATTTCCACATCACTATCGAAGACCTCTTTTACCCAAAAGAACGATAAGTCTTATGGGGAAAACCTCTTGAATCCGGGTATAGGACTGGTAAGGACAGGAGGTAACCATGAATCATCCATCTAATGACCATGATATTCGTATTGTGGTCGATTATTTTGCTAAGCGCATATTAAATGGTATGTTGGGCACAGGTGATCCATTGCCTTCTTATAAAGAAGTGGCTCAGGAGTTTCTCATCACTGAGCACAAGGTCACCTTGGCTATGCACACCCTGGAAGAGATGGGCTTGATCACCTTAACCAGTGGAAAAAAGCCAGAGGTCGCTGACTTTCAAGAGAGCGGCCACGTCCACTTGATCAACCAACTCTTTAAAGAGCCCACCAACCATCCCTTAAAGCATATTTTAATCCTTGAGTTGGAAGGCCTCTTAGACGAGACCATCCATGCGGCATCCAAACTGAATGCTGCTACCCTTCGCCCTGTAAAGGTTCAGCTTGAGTCTATGTTACAGGATACCCAGCGGGGAACCGAAGAGGAGCAAATCTACACCTACTATCTAGAGCTGGCAACCAGTTCTGGCAGGCCCATGTTAAAATGGACCCTCAATGAACTAGCTCCTACTTTAAAAAAGGGGTTTGCTGGTCTGTCTGACACAACCGAGCGTTACCACGGAACCATTAGACTACTCATGACCCAGCTCCACCATATTGTTCAGGGTAACGAGGACAAGGCCTTGGCTGTACAAACCAGCCTATTCCAAAGAGTCCACCAGTATCTTGACCACCATGAGCACTAGGGTTCCCTTACCCTAGCAGTTCGGTCTACTGACGCTCCGAACACAAGATTATTTGGACAGCCACTTTTCTAGAACACTAGCTTTAATGAAAGACCGGCTCTATTGGAGACACGCACAGTAGAGGCTATCTGCATATACAGATAGCCTCTTTTTCACGTCCATAAGTCGCTATTTGACCTTCATGGTACTTTTTTGACAAAGACCTGAGAGGCCATAGCCATATGGGAGGTCAGTCAATCTCACCTATCCTGCCAATTTCGACTCAATCAGGGCCTTGGCACGGGCCGGGTTTGCCTGTCCCTTGGTTGCCTTCATGACCATGCCCATCAAGAAGCCAGCTGCCTCTAGACGACCGGACTGGTAGTCCTCAACAGCCTTGCCGTGGGCTGCCAAAACCTCTTCAATGACTTCGCTCAACTGGTCCTCACAGTGGATCTGGGCTAGACCCCTTTCCTCTACAATCACCATGGGTGCCTTGCCTGTTTCCATGACGGCTGCAAAGACCTCCTTGCCGGCGGTTGTGGACAGGGTCCCCTTTTCAATGAAGAGGAGAATGTCTGTCAGGGCATCAGGAGATATGGGTAGGGACTGGCCTTCCTTGTAAAAGCGAAGGACTTCAGAGACGGTCCAGTTGGCTGCCCGCTTGGCTGGCGCTCCCTTTTCAATAAGGGCTTCAAAGAAGGTAGCCACCGCCCGGTCTGCTGTTAGGATGTCTGCCTCTTGGCTGGTGAGGCCATAGGCTTGGATGAACCGAGCCCGCTTCGCCTGGGGGAGTTCTGGCATGGACGCCTTCCCCTTTTGTATGTCCTCCTCATGAAGAACAATGGGTGGCAAGTCCGGCTCTGGGAAGTAACGATAATCGTGGGCGTCTTCCTTGGTTCTCATGGTCAGGGTCCGCCCCTTGGCAGCGTCCCACTTCCGGGTTTCCTGGCGGATTTTATGGCCTTCCCCGAAGCGATACAGTTCAGATTGACGCTTCATTTCTTTGCCAAGGGCTTTTTTTACTTCTTTAAAGGAGTTAAGGTTCTTGATCTCCACTTTGGTGTTCAGTTGGCTTTCGCCAACCTCTCGGACAGATATGTTGGCGTCACACCGGAGAGAACCTTCTTCCATACGACAATCTGAAATCTGGGCATACTGCAATATGGATTTCAGGGCCTTTAAGAAGGCCATGGCTTCCTCTTCAGACCGGATGTCCGGTTCAGTAACAATCTCAATCAGGGGAACACCTGACCGGTTGTAGTCTATCAGAGTTGTCCCCTCATCGGTGTGGACCAGCTTGCCTGGGTCTTCTTCAATATGAATACGGGTGATCCCCACCCGTTTGACCTGGCCTCCAACCTCAATATCCAGGTAACCATCCCCACAGATGGGCAAATCAAACTGGGAGGTTTGATAGGCCTTGGGCAAGTCCGGATAGAAGTAGTTTTTCCGGTCCATCTTGTTGGTCATTTGAATGTCGCAATGAAGAGCCAGACCTGCTTTGATGGCCAGACTAGCCACTTGCTCATTCAGGACAGGCAGGGTTCCTGGCATGCCCACACAAACGGGACAGGTCTGGGTATTGGGCGCTGCCCCAAAGGCTGTTGAGCACCCACAAAAGATTTTGGAAGCTGTATCGAGTTCCACGTGTATTTCCAATCCAATCACGGATTCATAAGTCATTGTCGCCACCTCATTTTCTGGACGTTTTGGGTAGGTCAAGGGCTTGCTCTAGGGCGTATCCCATTGAGAAAAGCACCTCTTCCCCATACTTGGGTGCGGTGAGTTGTACACCTACTGGCAACTGGTCCACCATGCCCCCAGGAAGGGACAAGGCAGGAACACCGGCCATGTTGACGGTAACCGTAAAAATGTCTGCCAGGTACATGGACAAAGGATCATCGGTCTTTTCCCCTACCTTAAAGGGAAGAACAGGTGATGTGGGCCCAAGGATCACGTCACACTTGGCAAAGGTCATGTCGTAAATTTGGGCGATATGGTCACGATAGGCCTGGGCCTTCTTATAATAGGCATCGTAATAGCCAGAGGAAAGGGCGTAGGTGCCGATCATGATCCGCCGCTTCACCTCTTCTCCAAAGCCCTCCGTTCGGGCCTTGACCATGAGGTCTTCTGTACTCGTAAAGTCTGACGGCCTGTGGCCGTAGCGGATACCATCAAAGCGGGCCAAGTTAGACGACGCCTCGGCAGAGGCAATCACATAATAGGCCGACAAAGCTGCTTGACCAAAGGGCATGGACACGTCTACCACCTTTGCTCCTAAGGACTCTAGAAGGTCAGCAGTGTCTTTGACCACTTGGACAATGGCTGGGTCCACTCCATCACCAATGAACTCCTTGGGTAAACCCACCGTTAAGCCTTCTATACCTCTACCTAGGGCCTCTGAATAAGACTTGGCAGGCTCCCGGCTACTGGTGGCGTCCTTGGGGTCCATGCCACTGAGGATTTCCAAGGCAAGGGCTGCGTCAGCCACACTGGTAGTTAAAGGGCCTACCTGGTCAAGGGAGGACCCATAGGCGATCAGGCCAAACCGTGAGATTAAACCATAGGTTGGCTTGAGTCCCACCGCCCCACAAAAGGCTGCCGGTTGGCGGACAGAACCACCGGTGTCTGACCCCAAGGCCAAGGGAACAAATCCAGCGCCTACACTGGCTGCCGCTCCACCAGAGGACCCTCCTGGAACCCGGCTGGTGTCCCAAGGGTTTTTTGTAGTCTGAAAGGCTGAGTTTTCAGTAGACGACCCCATGGCAAACTCGTCCATGTTGGTCTTGCCTATGAGTACTGCGTCAGCAGCTTGTAAACGTTCAATCACGGTTGCGTCATAGGGTGCTGTGAAGTCAGCAAGCATTTTTGACCCGCAGGTTGTGGGGGTGTCTATCATGCAGATGTTGTCTTTAATGGAGACTGGGACGCCAAATAGGGGGCCAGGTGTATGGCCCTGGGCCAGTTTTTGGTCTAACTCCCTGGCCCGGTCCATGGCCCTTTGGCTGGTTAGGCTTAAAAAGGCGCCAATCTCTTGGTCACGCTCTTGAATATCTGCTAGAACGGCCCCTATCCACTCTTCCGTGGTGTGGTCACCGGACAGGATGGCTGTTCGGATTTGGTCTATAGTCACTAGTGATTTCATGGTCTCCTCCTAGTCCACTACCTTGGGGACTTCCACATAGCCGTCTTTCATGGCCTTGGTACCTGCAAAGAGTCTTTCCTGGTCTCCATATGGCTTACAAACATCTTCCCGGGTAACGGGAAGGAGGTCTGATACGCCCCTGCCCCCTGTCTCTTGTAGAGTTACTTCCGACAGGTTATGAAAGTGGTCCATGATCTGCTCAAAACTTCGGGTAAAGTCTTCTATTTGTCCGTCGTCAAATTGAAGTTTTGCCAATTTTGCGACATATTGAATTTCACTGCTTGTAATTTTCATGGTTATGTCCTCCTAAGGGGTCAACCTGTTAAGGTCCCGGGGTAGTAGGACCGCTTGTCGAATGTTGTCTAGGCCCAGGATCATCATGGTGATCCGCTCCAGACCGATTGCAAATCCGCCATGGGGCGGCATGCCGTACCGGAAACTCTCCATGTAGAAATCCACAGACCCTGGGTCGATATCAAAGTCTTTGAAGTTCTGTACCAACTGATGATAATCATGAATCCGCTGGCCACCTGTGGTGATTTCAAGACCCCTGAAGATCAGGTCAAAGCTCTTGGTCGTGCCTGGCACGTCTGCGTCAGGCATGGTGTAGGCCGGGCGCTTGTCCGCTGGGTATTTGGTGAGGAAGACAAAGTCACTTCCGTAGGTTTCTTGTATATGCTTGGAGAGAATTTTTTCACCTTCTGCGTCGATCCCCGACTTGGGAGAGGGCTTTCCATACTCCTCTAAAAGAATGTCCTGTGCTTCTGCCAGGGCCATCCGAGGAATGCTGTCAATCTTGGGCAAGGTGACCTGAAGACGTTCCAAGGCTGGACCACAGGTGGCTTCTAAGTGGGAGAATATATACTTGAGTAGGTCTTCTTCCAGGTCCATGAGTTCTTCCTCGGACTCAATAAAACCCATTTCCACGTCTAGACTCACATACTCGTTGAGGTGCCTCCAGGTACTATGAAGTTCTGCCCGGTAGGCATGGCCAATTTCGAAAACCCGCTCAAAGCCTGCACCCACCATCATTTGCTTGTAGAACTGGGGCGACTGGGCCAGGAAGGTTCTACGACCAAAGTAGTCCACCGTGAAGACTTCAGACCCGCCTTCCGTCTCCGAGGCAATGATCTTTGGTGTATGGACTTCGCTGAATCGTTGGCCCCTCAAGTAGGACCGAAAGGCTTCTACGATCTCTTCTTGAACGGTGAAGACAGCTCTTCGGTCAGGCCGCCGGAGCGACAGGTAACGGTAGTCCAGCTGCTTTTCAAAGGTGGCGTCAATATCCCGTCCGTTAATGGAAAAGGGAAGAAGGTCATAATGGGCCTGGCCTAGGACGCTCAGGTCTTGTACGATCACTTCTATCCCCATGGGGGCCTTGGGGTTTTCTTGAACGCGTCCTGTTAGACAGACACTCACTTCCGCAGTAAGCTGGTCTAGCGCAGGTCCCTCGTCGACCACAAGTTGCACGACTCCAGTCTTATCCCGCAGGAGAACAAAGGCAAAACCCTTCATTTTCCGTACTTTATGAATCCAACCCTTCAGTTCTACTTCATGACCTACACGGTCTTTCAACTCTGTTACGAACAACTTCTTCATGTCTTCCTCCTCTTGTCGCTTCTGTACACCTAGGAAAAAGGTCAGTAGAACAATAAAAAAAGTCTTTCGTCACTCCACAAGCAATGCTTATGAAGGGACGAAAGACTTCTTTCGTGGTGCCACCCTACTTCGTCTGTAAACAGACGCTCTTTTCCCGGTACGGAAGTCTCCTTCGATACCTGCCAGCAAGATAACGGGCTGGGACCGTCCAAGCCTACTCTCCTAAAGAGGATTTCGGTTGGCAGCTCAGAGATGTTCTTCGTTCACACTTCCTGTGTTGATCTCTCACCATCATCAACTCGCTCATACAATCTCGTGTGAAGTACTCTTCTCGTCAAAGCTTTTGAATAATCATTCACTGATTTGAATATGATTCTAGATCATTCCAAAAGACTTGTCAATGCTTTTGACAAACTTTTTTGAAAAAAAGGATGACTCCTAGGGAGACATCCTTCTTGTTTGACCCAGTGAAACCACTGGACTCCCTGTCTTGGGAATAGGTTTTCGTCCTTGCAAAAGGTAGTTGTATTATTTGTTGCATTCCTCTTCGCTCATCAGGATTCGTTTAAAATGACAAAGTTCTCGAAGCCTACGCTGGTTCGCTTCCAGTTCTTCCATTGTACGTCTGACCTGCTTTTCAACCTGCTTGACCTCTGTGGTCAGCACGCGAATAGCTTCTTTCTGAAGCGCTTGCTCCAGAGGACTGCCCGGCCCCGTCAGTTGCTGAATGATCTGGACGAGTCTTTCACGACTTGCCTGCTCATCATGGAGCTTGGTTTGCACTTGACTTGATTTTAGCCGATATTCAGCGACCAATTGGTCGATTTCCCCAATACGGTTTCGGTAGCCCTCCATGAATGTATCCATGAGACCACCTCCGTACCACACCATTTATGTATATACTTACAACTACTCAAAAAACAGAACGTTGATGTCCGATTGCAGGATGACTGCAATTTTCTTAGCGATATTCAGGGACGGATTTCTAGACCCATTCTCAATCATACCGTAATAAGAACGTGAAACACCAAGTTGTTCTGCAATGTCCTTTTGCGTAAATCCGGACGCTTTTCTCAACTGTGTGAGTGTTACGCGCATTTGCCACCTCCAGTATCGCCAGCTTGCGCTTACCTACTCTTCCAGTTTATTGCAACGGTGCGTTGCAGTCAAGGTGTATTCGACACAATTAGCCAATTTTCGCTTTTTTTCGCACAATTCCATTTCACAAGATGCAACTATATGTGATATAGTGAAAGCAGGAGGCTGCTATGAACATTGCAGAACATATTGTCATATTGCGGAAAGAAAGTCGTTTGACGCAAGAACAACTCGCTGAAACACTGGGCATTACACGGGGTTCTCTCTCCATGTATGAGATCGGAAAACGAGAACCAGACCTCCACACTGTTGTTCGAATTGCGGAATATTTTAACGTGAGCACCGATTATATCCTTGGTGTTTCCACTGCACGACGACCGCTGTCCCTGGAAGGACTCACAGAAGAAGACCAAAAGACGCTTATGAGCTGGATTCATGACCGTTTAGAAAAGAATAGCCGCTGAAGCCAATCGCTTCAGCGGCATTTTTTATTTGGTCGTGGTATTTAGTAACAATTTTACCTTTTACAAGTTCTGTAGTTTACAGTTAATATGTTCGAATAATAAACACTAAGAGACATTGGTTCCAGCTACTTGTAAGGAATCGGGAATATATCCCTTGAACTGGGCGTGGAAGAGACCCGAGTAAATACCGCCTTGGACCAGCAGACTTTCATGGTCACCCTGCTCAGCGATCCCCTTGTCTGTCAAGACAATGATCTCGTCTGCACTACGAATGGTGGACAGTCTGTGGGCAATAACAATGGTTGTCCGTCCCTTGGACAGGGCCTCCAGGGCCGTCTGAATTTGAATTTCCGTTTCATTGTCCAGGGCCGATGTGGCTTCATCCAAGATCAGGATCGGTGGATTTTTCAGGAAGACCCGTGCAATGGAAATCCGCTGTTTTTGGCCCCCTGACAGCATAACACCCTTCTCACCCACATAGGAATCATAGCCTTCTGGTAGTCCCATGATAAAGTCGTGGATTTTTGCATTTTTAGCTGCTTCAACAATCTCTTCATGGCTGGCGTCGATCCGGCCATAAGCAATGTTTTCCTTAACCGTCCCCGAGAACAGGAAGACATTCTGCTGGACAATCCCGACATTCTTTCGAAGGGACTTGAGGGACAAGTCCCGAATGTCCTGGCCATCAATGCAGATAGCTCCTTCTGACACATCATAAAAACGAGGAATCAAGTGGATCAGGGTGGTCTTACCTCCACCGGATGGACCCACCAAGGCTAAGGTCTTACCCGATGCCACGGACAGGTTCAAGTTGTGAAGAACCTTTGAAGCGTCGTTTTCATATGCAAACGTCACGTCTTCCAGGGTGATATCTCCGGAAATTGTGGTTGGAGAGTGCGCATCTTCCCGGTCGACGATAGCCGGCTCTGTGTCCATGATTTCAATAAAACGGTCAAAGCCTGCCATGGCTCTTTGGTACTGCTCTGTGAAGGACATGAGTCGCTGGACTGGCTTCATGAAGAAGTTGACCAACATGAGGAAGGCCACCAACTCACCCACGTTCATGGACCCACCAATGACGAAATAACCTCCAAGGGTCAGGACGGTCGTATTGAGTAGACCAATGGAGAAGTTCATGCCACTGAAGAAATTGGCCATGACCTTAAAGGAGGTTTGGACCGCGTCCCTGTAGGCCATGTTGCCCCGCTCAAAACGTTTGATTTCATGGCCCTCATTGGCAAAGGCCTTGACCACCCGCACACCGGAAATGGAGTCTTCCAGGGTAGCGTTGACGTCTGCTATGGTCTCCCGCATACGTTTAAAGGACTGGGACATTTTCTTTCTTTGTCTCATGGCAATATGCATCATAAAGGGGACAAACAAGGCCACAACTAAGGCCAACCGCCACTCATATTGGATCATAATCAATATGGACCCACCGAACATAACAGCACTGATAAAGACGTCCTCAGGCCCGTGGTGGGCAAACTCCGCCAGGTTGTCCAGGTCATTGACGATACGGGACATGATCTTACCGGTCTTCATCCGGTCAAACCAGGCATGGGGCAGGGTTTGTATATGTTCAAATATGTCTTTTCTAAGGTCAAACTCCAGCCTTACGCCCATAACGTGGCCCCAATAGTTAATAAAGTGGGACAGGAAGTAACGGAGTATGTAAATCCCCACCAAGACTGCTGCTATGGTGATGACCATGGATGTGTCCTTGCTTACGATAACGTCATTGACCATGGTTTCTGACAGGACTGGCAGGACCAAGTCCGACGCAGCCAAGCCAAAGGCACACAGCATGTCAGCTGCAAAGAGCTTCCAATGGGGTTTGTAGTACTTTAAAAAACGTTTCATCTTACTTGTCTTCAAATAGGCCTCCACTCTCACCTTTTCATAACCCTTGGGTCAGTATAACAAAGTTTTGGGACACGAAAAAGACTACAAGCAGAGTTTGTAGTCTTTCTGTAAAATATTTTGAACGTTTACCTATCTATACTGCCTTTGCATGGCTGACTTTGGTCAGGGGCTCTGCCCCCTCGTCCTCCTTTGAGGCCACCGCCTTGGAATAGACATAGAATAATCCAAGACTTACAACCAGGGTCGTGAACTCATTAAAGGGAAGGGTCATCCATACCCCGTCAAGTCCCATGAAGCTCGGAAGTAGGAAGAGGCCTATAACAATGAAGACCAGACTCCTGCTCACTGCAACGATCATGGATTCTAGGGGTTTGTCCACCGCTGTGAAATAGGTGCTCATGAGGATGTTGACCCCCATGGGGAGGAACATAAAGGCTGCGTACTGGCTGGCAAGGGAGGCCATTTCCAGCAAATCAGCCCGGTTGCCAACGAAGACTTAACTCAGTGGACCATTGTTGAAGAAGAGGATTACCCCGGCCACAAGTCCCGTCAGAAGGACCGTTCCCATGGCATATTTCAAGGTAAGTCCTACCCGCTTTTGGTCTCCAGCCCCGTGGTTATAGCTAATAATAGGCTGCATGCCTGTGGCGACACCAAAGTAGATCATGCTGACAATTTGGGCAATGTACATGACAATGGAATAGGCCGAAACTGCCAGTGCGCCCCCCTGGGCCATAAGGATCCAGTTAAAGAGGAAGGTGGAAATACCCAAGGCAATGCCCGTTGCAAACTCGGAAGACCCATTATAAATAATCGGTTTCAGGTCCCTCCAGACAATCTTTGTGTTTTGAAGTTTCAGTACAGAGTCTTTCTCTGTGAAGTTGCCCACTAGGAATAGAAAACCACCCATTTGGGCGATACCCGTTGCTATCGCTGCGCCTTGAACGCCCATGTCAAGGACCATGATCAACAAGTAATCAAGAGCGATGTTGGCGATGGCCACAAAGCCGAGGGCATACATGGCCTTCATGGGACGACCTAAAATCCGCATGCCGCTGTCAAAGTACATGGAGGCCATAAAGAAGACCATAAAGGCACTGAGCCAGAAGACATACTGGGCCACCATGGCCTCTATGTTGGGTGAAGCCCCTAGAATGGATGCAATCTGCTTGCTGAAGAGCATGCCAGTTGCACTGAGGACCACAGAGGATAGGACCAAGACCTTTCCTGCCATGGAGTAAATCCGTCTCGCCCTTTGGTCGTCTCCAGCCCCCCGGGCTATGGAGGTATAGGTTGATCCGCCTACGCCGATCATAAAGGCGACAGCCGACCCAATCTGCAGGTAGGGCATGGCCAAGTTAACCGCTGCCAGTCCTTCAGGGCCTACACCCTGTCCTACAAAAATCCCGTCAATCATCATATATATGGATTGCAGTAGCATCCCGATCACCGCTGGTATGGCGGTTGACGCCAATAGTTTGCCAATGGAGTCTTTCCCCATGTTTAGTTCCTGTTTCATGTTTTCGCCTTCCTTTCATCTCAAGGAAAGCATAAACATTAGAACCGTTCTAGGGTCAATAAAAAATGAGGATGATTCACATTTTGTTCACAATAGAAAACCACCCAGTCAAACCATGTCCTGGGTGGTTCAATGTCTCTTATTCCTCGATGTATATGTGGACGACACTGTTGGTCCAGTCCTCTCCATTGTTGAGCCACATGAACTCGTCAAGTTCAACAATCTTCCCACTGGCCTTTACACCTTCATCCTGTAAACGCTTTAACCCCTCACCTATATAGGTCGATAGGTCGTCAAAGGGTCCCACGTATCGACTACGGTAGACACGCCCCCCTGTGCAACGTTTGTAGCTTCCTTCTATACTCCCAGCAGGAAACGCCAGGGCAAAAATCCCGTCGTCCATGACTGACCATTTGTCTTGAGGGGTCTCCGGGCCATTTTCTTTAATGGCCGCATAGACCGTGTCCGTATAGAGGGTATGGGGCAACATGCCATCGGCATCTAAAAACCGAATTTGGTCCATGTCCTCTGCTGCGCTCATCAAAATGACATAATCAAGATCAGGCGCCTGACCAAACTCCCACTACCATTGGCATGGTCCACATCCAGCAAACGTTCATACCGCTCAGCTGCGAGCATTTGCCGTTCCAATAGGTCAATTTTTCTTTTGATGGCTGCCTTCTGGGCCATGATGGCTTCATGGTAGCGCTTGGTGTTTAAGGTCTCCTGGTTGAGTAAGGCCTTAATCTGCTCCAGGGGCATGTCCAGATTTCGATAAATGAGGATTTGCTCTAGCAAGAGAATGGAGTCCATTCCATAATAGCGGTAGCCATTGTCACCGACATAACTGGGTTTCAAGAGGCCAATTTTGTCGTAGTGGCGGAGGATGTCCGTGGACACATTATAGAACTTGGCCAATTCACCAATCCGTGCATGTTTTCTCTCCACGTCAGGCCTACTTCATCAATTTTTCTATGGCCTTGTTGAGGGACTCTAGGCTTTCCCGGTCACCAGACGCCAAGGACTCAACCACACAGTTTTCAATATGATCCTGGAGGATGACCCGACCTGCACTACCTAGGGCAGACCGTACAGCAGCAATTTGAGTCAAGATGTCGTCGCAAGACCGACCCTCTTCACACATCCGTTTAATGGCCTGGGTATGGCCGATGATTTTAGACAAGCGGCGAATGACCTGGTCCATATTAGGGTGTTGGTGGTCACTTGTCACTTGGTCAGGCATTTCTTTTATTTGATCGCTCATGAGCTACTCACTTCCTCTTCCGTCTTTTCTACCATTGTAGCAGAAGTAGCTGGCTTTTGCTTGAGCCACTTGGCATTCTGGAACCGCCACATGAGTAGGGTGCCCCGGAAGGTAATATCAATGGCATAGGACATCCACACGCCAAAGAGCCCCCATCCCAGTTGAATCCCCATAATATAGGTCCCCCCCACCCGAATGCCCCAGGTGCCAATCAGGGTCAAAATCATGGGGAACCGCGTATCTCCGGCCCCTTGTAGGGCTGCAGTTGTTACCATGGTTGCTGCTAAGAAGGGTTGGAAGAGGGCTATTAGGCGGATGACCCGGACCACGTCGGACTGAATGGCTGGGTCCTGGGTAAAGATAGCTGCCCAATAGGGCACTGTAATGGCGAACAAGGCGGCAATGGCCATCATGACCAAGGTGGATATCCGCCAGGCTGTCCAGCCGAAGGCCTTGGCCTTGGCCTCGTCTTTTTCCCCTAGAGACTGGCCCACAAGGGTTGCTGCAGCCACGCCAAATCCCATGGCTGGCAGGTAGGACAGGGCTTCAACAGAGCCTGCAATATTGTGGGCGGCGTAGGTAGCCGTTCCGATACTCACAATTAAAGATCCATAGAAGAGTTGGCCCGTACGGAAAAAGAGTTTCTCTATTCCTGCTGGTACGCCAATACGGAAAATGTCCTTGGCAGACTGCACGTCAAAGTGGAAGCCCGCCGACATGTCCACATGGCTCCTGTACATGGCCATAAGCCATAGGGCCCCTACTACACGGGCAATGGCTGTAGCCACACCGGCTCCTACAACACCGTAGTCCAGGACAACCACAAAGAGCCAGTCCAGGCTCAGGTTGATTACGTTCATGGCTATGCCAACGATCATGGGAGACACGGTGTCCCCCCTGGCTCTTAGGGACGCACCTGTAACCAAGCTCACACCGGCAAAAAGGGCCGAGAAGCCGATAATGGCCATGTAGCCACTTCCCGCTGCAATCACCTGAGGGGAAGCCCCTGCAAAGCCCAGAAGCCTACCACCACCCAGCCAAGTAAAGAGCATGAAGAGGGCACCTACAGCCAGGACCCCGTAAAAGCTGTCCACTGAAACCCGGTGGGCCTTGGCTCGGTTTTTCTCCCCTGTTGCCTTTGCTACTAGGGCAACCGTACCCACGGTAAAGGCCGTTATCACTGCCAAAAATAAGTTCATATACAGGTTGGTTAGGCCAACAGCTGCGATGGCTGACGCGCCAACCAGGCTGACAAAAAAGGTGTCCCCCAGGCCCAGCAAAACCTGGGACACGTTTTCTGCTACGGCGGGAAGGGCTAGTTTCAATACCTTGAGCCGTTTGGCCTTATGATTTGTTGTCTTCACGGTCATATCCTCCATGCCCCCTAGGGGGTTGTCTCCAATTTCGTTGATATTCAGAGTATACAACCACAACCCCCATTAATCAAGTGAATTTCTTTTCCATTGGACCATTCCAAAGTATACTAGAAGTAGTCAATGGAACATATCTGTTGGTGCTCTGATGTGAGGTCAGCGGAAAATCGGGAGGAAATTCAATGGATCAACATGCACAATCAGTGGTGGAAAAACAGGTTGCACGCACCATGGAAGCCTTAAGTAAGAACAATATGAATGCCTACTATGCAAAAGACCATGGAGAAATCCATGACATTCTAAGCAAGCTCATTGGGGACGGTGACTCCGTAAGCTTTGGCGGGTCCATGACCCTATTTGAGACCCAAACCTTGGACTACTTGCGGGAGAGGGACATCCACTTGCTTGACCGTTACGCTGAAGGGCTAGCACCTGGGGACATCAAGCAAATTTACAGGGACGCCTTCAGCGCCAATGCCTATATCACCTCGACCAATGCCCTGACAGAAGACGGTGCCCTCTATAATGTAGACGGTAATGGCAACCGGGTTGCAGCAATGGTATGGGGGCCAGACAAGGTAATCGTCATTACAGGAACAAACAAGATCGTTGTTGACGAGGCTGCAGCCATTCAGAGAAACAGACGGGTGGCCGCTCCAGCCAATACGGTCCGCCTCAACCGTAAAACCCATTGTGCCAGCCTGGGCTACTGCACAGACTGCAACTCACCAGACCGGATATGCAGTGCCTATGTGACCATCCGAAAGCAGTTTGATCCTGACCGCTTCCACGTGATCATTGTGGACGGCGCTTACGGCTACTAAAGAACACAAAAATCCCATGGACAAGGAATCTTGTCCATGGGATTTCTTTATCCCCCCTGGGGGTATATTATATTTCATTTCTTGCTTCTACATTTGTAGCTTCCATAAGAGGAACTGCTACCTGGAAACAAACACCTGTTTCCGTGTTTCTGGCACTACAGTGGCCACCGTGGGCCTCAACGATATTGCGAACGATCACAAGACCTAGGCCCGTCCCGCCTGATCGGCGGTTACGGGAGCTGTCTACCCTGTGGAAGGCCTTCCAAATTTCCGTGAGCTGGTCCTCGGGAATGGGGGTCCCTTGATTCTCAACTTCAATAATAGCTTGACCCTGCCCCTCAGCCAATCGAACGGTAAGGGTCGACCCCTTCAGACCATGGCGAATGGCATTGCTCATGATATTTTCCAAAACCCTAGACATTAATGCCTGGTCTAGGGAGGCAACGAGGGGTTCAACTATTCTATTCACCCTTAAGTCTTGGTTAATAAGCTGCGAGTCAAATCGTTCAAGGGTTTGGTTTATGAGACCATGGAGGGCTACCTGGCTCCGTTTCAGTTCATACCCCTTGGCCTCTGCCCTGGCAATTTGCAGCATGTCAAAGACCAGACCCTCCATATGTTCAATTTCCTCTAAGATTGAGGTCATATGGTCTGGTTCCGTATAAATGCCGTCCCGAACCCCCTCAACGGTTCCCTTCATAATGGTTAAGGGCGTCTTTAACTCGTGGGAGATATTGGCCGTAAAGTCCCTCCGTATTTGCTCCTGTTCCTCTTTGAACTCCAGGTCAGACTTGAGCTGTCCATTGGCCGTTTGCAAGTCGTCAATGGTGTTTTTGAGGGAGGATGACAGGCTGTTCAAACTGGAACCCAGGGACCCCATCTCGTCCTCATGGGTCACTTCCACCTGTTCACTGAAATCAAGGGCTGCCATTTTTTCAGCCACCAGGGTCATCTTTTGCAGGGGCTTGGTAAAGCCCTTGGACAACCACCAGACCCCAACAACGGCCACCAACAAGGCAATCAAATAATTCAACCAGTAAAACTCTCGGAAAATCCCCACGGCTTCTTCCGTACTGGCCAGGGTCACATAACTGTAAAGGAAGTACCTTTCCTCACCTATGGTCATGGGCCGAATTAAAACCGTTGTCGTATTCCCTGCCATGGGAATGGTGGCGTCTTGATAGATTTCCGGCTCATCAAACACCTGCTCTAGGCCACCCTTTTCAGCTGCTAGACTATCAAGAGCCATATAGACGTCGGCAATGCCCAGGGCATCCATGGTGCTGGCCGTACTGGGGATTTCCACTAGGTTGGCCACTAGGACCCCGTCATAGACCACATCTGCCCCATCCAGCGGATAGAGGGGCAACAAGGCGCCAGTGGAATCCACTAGGGTTGGATCGCCATCCATATCCTCCATATAGGTGGAAGACTCCCCTTCATAGGGGACCAGGTCCTCCGCTGTCCCCAGGGTTTCAGCAGGCATAAGACTGGACGCCTCGAAGGTCTCTCCATTAATGCGGGTAGCGACCACTGTACTTGCGTCAATGGCAACCCCTTCAACCTGGAGGGGCTCTCCCACAGCAATGGCCCGGGTCACGCCATAGTCCAGGCCTGCAACGTCAACATTGACTTCTTGTCCATTGTCCAGCTGAACAATCAGACCTGGACTGACCATAAGGGCTTCCACAGAACTTTCGCCAAAGTAGGGCATGAGTTCCAGATAAGACCCCGTCCTGTAGGAAATCTCCCCAATCTGCTGGTAGATCCGGTTGACATTCGCCCCTTCTTTGTCCGCCTCTGCCACCACGGACTCCATGGCGGTCTTGACATTGTTAACACCCCGAATGTGGTAGAAGTCACTGAGCAAAAAACTCTGGACCATGAGGAGGATAGTAAGGACCGCTACTACAATCCCGCCAGCAAATACAAACAGGCGTCCTCGAAAACTACTAAACATCTTCATTATTCTTTCTCCTCAAATCGGTAACCCACCCCATGGACGGTTCGAATGTATGAGGCTTGGGCCCCCAGCTGCTTGCGCAGTTTCTTGATTTGGGTGTCAACAACCCGTAAGTCTCCTTCATAGTCATAACCCCAGACCCTGTTGAGAATCTGAACCCGTTGCAGGGCATGTCCCTGGTTTTCCATGAAATACAACAGCATGTCATACTCCTTGGGCTGCAGGTCCAGTTCCTGGCCGTCAACCAAAACCCGGTGCATGGCCGTCTGAATGGTGACTTTTCCCACAACCAGTTGGTTGTCGTCACCCAAGACGGTCCCCTTGGTCCGGGCCAGTAGCATTTTCGCCCGGGCAACCAATACTTTGGGGCTAAAGGGCTTGGTCACATAATCGTCAGCTCTTAGCTCAAATCCCGTCAGCTTGTCCTCTTCTTCTCCACGGGCTGTCAGCATAATGATAGGCACATCACTTTCTGTCCGAATATGTTTACAGACTTCCCAGCCATCCAGTTCAGGCATCATCACATCCAAAATGACCAAGTCATACTGGCCTTCTTCAAACCGGGTGACCCCTTCCATACCGTCTGCTGCCTCGTCCACCAGGTAACCGCTGGCACAAAAGTAGTCTTTTATGATTTTTCTTATTTTCAATTCGTCTTCAATGACCAATATTTTCTGCATGGTATCCCCTTTCATTCCTACCTTATATTATACAGACACTTGTGTACGGATTATGTACTCTTGTCATCAACTTGTCACGGGATGTTCAAATCTCCTTCACCAAACTTACACAAGAGGTACACATTTCCCCCGTAATCTGTAGTCAGAAGTTGAGGCAGACCTCGACAAACAACCCACAGATAATCCAAGGAGGATCAAGATGAACAGACACGTAAAGAAAATGGTAGCAACAATGGCAATCGCAACACTAGTCATGAGTATCCCAGCTTTTGCAGGACAAAACACCGTGAAGGCCAGCAAGCTTGTTGCAATCCCGTCAACAGCTTCTACAACAGCAATCAAGGCCATGGACCTGACGCCGGCAACAGAGTTTGACATGGCGGCGAATGGGACTTTGAAGACCT
>CAYFHQ010000038.1:0-29681 GCA_964342805.1 uncultured Peptostreptococcaceae bacterium
TGACCTTCCTTGTGGGCTGGTTTTAAGTCTTTCTCAGCCAACTCTTTTTCAATGCCATTGGCAATGGCCTTTATATGGGTTGAAGACGTTCCCGTGGCAATGACAAAGTAGTCTGTCAAAGAGCAAAGGCCCACCACTTCCAGGATTTTAATGTCTTTTCCCTTTTTATCATCAATGAGATTAGCGATTTCAAACGCCAAACCTTTTACAGCGTCCATATGAGTCACCTTCTTTTTATAGCTATTTTCTACATGAAAAACTTGACACTTCTGAAACAAAGAACTAGGTCCCTTGTATCAAAGGGAACTCCCGCAAGTATTGTACACACTACTAGCTTACTGCGATATTCACCAGCAAGGCCAGGTAGGCAATGTAAACACCAAACATGGCAATCCCCTGCCATTTGCGTAGCTTTCCACGATAAATCGTTGGTAATACCAATAGTCCCATGAGTACAAGAGAGAATGGAACGTCTATGTACATGGTTTGAGACACCGTGCCAAAGTCCAGTCCCAGGACAGTCAAAGGTCATGTCGTCATGGGGAGCCCGCCTGGCGATAGGAAGGACGAGGTACTCAGGATCAGGGCAATGTTCAAAATGTTGGCCCCAATAATGTTACCAACCCCAATGGAACCATCTCCCTTACGGATGGAAGAAACCGTTGTAGTCAGCTCAGGTAGAGAAGTTCCCAAGGCAATCAGCGTCAGGGCAATAATTCCTTCTGGAACACCCAACAGACGGGCAATGATTTCACCATTGTTAACCAGCTGCTCTGCACCGAACACAATTGCACCAGCACCAGCAACAAACTTAGCAAGGTTAATCATAACAGTCTTACGCTCTCGAAGACCTTCATCGTCGTCCCCATCCAGAGGTTCTGGACGGTGCTTGAGCATACGTAGGTTAACTACAATATAGAGAATCATAATGGCTACTAAAGCCAAGGCTTCAAACTTGGTTAGAGTCAGGTCCCAAGCTGTAATAATCAGCAAGAGGGCCGCACCAATCATGATGGCACCCTTTTTACCAAAGGTAATCCGGTCCACCGCATGGGGGACAAAGTAAATACCAATGGCGGAAATCAAACCAATATTACAGATGGTCGAACCAATGGCATTACCAATGGCCATTTCTGGAGACCCCTTCAAACTGGCATTGGCAGAAACGATCAACTCTGGCAATGTCGTCGCCACACTCACCACTGTCGCGCCGATAATAAACGTGGGTAGCCCTGTGATCTTGGCAATCCAAATGGCTGCGTCAACAAACCAGTCCCCACCCTTGATAATCAATAGAGTCCTACCCCAAACATCAGATAGACCATTAAATTCTCCATGCCTAACGCCCTTTCACTTCCTGAATCATGTCGTTCCACATCGCCACACTACCGGGATGCAGATATTCTTCCTTGTCTAATACAAACTGTATGGTCTGACGAACAGAAGCCAATACAGCCTTGTCTAAGTCCTCGAATGCCCATTCTCGAAGGTCTTCAACACCAGGATATGCCCGTCCTGGCTCAATGGCGTCAGCCAAATAAATGATCTTGTCTAATAGACTCATTTTAGCCTTGCCAAAGTTATGGTAGGCGATGGCGCTGAGAATCTCAGGGTCATCCACCCCTAAATGCTTTTGAACAAGATATGCCCCAACGGGACCATGCAGGAGTTGGGGATTTCCCTCCTCTGCCTGGTTGGTCGTGTAAGCAGACTCTTTGGCATAGGCCAGTAAAGCCTGGTCATTTTCATACTTGGCATAATCATGGAGAACAGCCGCAATCCTAGCCTTAACAGTGTCTGCCTGCCAGCGGACTGCCAACTTGTCGGCCATGGTGATTACCCCTTGAATATGAAGGAAGCGTTTCTTTTTGACACGCACCTCTACAGCCTGTAATAAATCCGCTTCATTCCACATGGACTAAACCCCTTTATACAAGCCATTCTTGTAGATGTATTGCTCCACTGACTCTGGCAAGAGGTACTTGATGCTATTGCCTTCAGAGACTCGACGGCGTATGTCCGTTGAAGAGATGGCCAAGGCCGGAACCTCTGTCACATGGATTTTTGCCCCATGTTGGTCCTGGAGCACTGCCATCTTTTCGTTCAATAAGTCCCGGTCAATTCCAGGGCGGGTCGCCCCAATAAAATGACAGTAGGTCAAGAGGGTCTTCCAGTTCTTCCAAGATTGGAGCTCAACAATCGCGTCCGCCCCAGTAATGAAATAGAGTTGGTCACTGGGCCCAATCTGGTCCATGAGGGCTCGAACCGTGTCAATGGCATATGAAGTGGTGTCTCGGTCAATTTCAAGTCTGGACACCTCAAATTTTGGATTGGTGGCCGTAGCCAAAACCGTCATTTCATAACGGCTCATTTTCGACGACATTTTTGACGCCGACTTATGTGGGGCATTGCCCACTGGAATAAAGTAAATTCGTTCCAGCTGGAACTGATCACGCACCTGCTCCGCAAGGACCAAGTGCCCATAATGGATTGGATCAAAAGACCCGCCCATTATGCCAATTCTGCACCCACCGGGACATCCTGTAACCATTGGGGTCACTCCCTCCATTTCAGTCTGCACCGTTAGTATAACATACGAACTACTTCTTCACTCGAGGCAGTTCAATTTTCGGATCTTCTGTTGCACGGCGGTAAAGGGTAAACTTGTTGCCGATCGCTTGAACGAAGTCAGCCTTGAGCTTTTTAGCAACAGCGTTTGCTGCTTCCTTGCTACCCATTATGCTGGCGTCCAGTACATTTACTTTTACCAGTTCGTGGTCTTCTAGGAGTTCGTCCATCATTTTTAGGAAACCTTCACTAATGCCGTCTTTCCCCAGCTGTGCCATTGGCTTTAGCTTGTGGGTTAGGCTTTTTAGGTAGGATCTTTGCTTGCCTGTTAACATCATATCACCTCAATAAAAGGAGACCCCCAGAGGGACACTCTATGCCCACCTCTGAGGTCACCTGTTCTTTTCTTATAACTCGTCCAATGCCTTATCCGTAGTACTCGAACTCAATGTCGACAATACGGACTGTGTCGCCATCTTCAATACCCATTTCCTCGAAACGCTCAAAGACACCCTTTTGCTTCAGAATGTTTTGGAAGCGACGGAGGGAGTCGATGTCCTCGAAGTTTGTGGAGAAGACCAGTCGCTCGACTTGCTCTCCTTCAACCACGTACACTTCACCGTCCATGCTGTAGGTCAGTTCAGCCATGGCCTTTGGCTCTTCTATAAACAGTTCTTCCTCTGTATACATCGGCTCTGCTTCAACTGTGTCCAGGATAGCCGTAACCCGTTGCATGAGCTTGTCTAGACCCTGACCGGTCGCAGCAGAAATCGGGAAGACTTCATAGCCTCTGCCTTCCATTTCAGTCTTAAAGGTCTCATATTGGTCCTGCTCAAACAAGAGGTCCTGCTTGTTGGCTGCAATAACTTGCACCCGCTGGGCTAGTTTTTCATTGTATTTCAGCAGTTCTTCATTAATACGGTCAAAATCTTCAATGGGATCGCGCCCCTCCATGCCGGAAATATCCACCACGTGAATAATAACACGGGTACGCTCCACGTGACGAAGGAAGTCATGGCCTAGGCCAACCCCTTCATGGGCCCCTTCAATCAGACCGGGAATATCAGCTAGGACAAATGCCTTACCACGGATTTCTTCCACCACACCCAGGTTGGGCTGGAGGGTCGTAAAGTGGTAGTTGGCTATCTTTGGCTTGGCCTTGGTTACCTTGGACAACATGGTTGACTTGCCCACGTTTGGATACCCCACAAGGCCCACGTCTGCCAACATTTTTAGTTCCAGGACAATATCCCTTTCAATGCCGTAAACACCCTGCTCAGAGAAGGTTGGTGCTTGACGTGTGGATGTCTTAAAGTGCCAGTTGCCACGACCACCCTTACCGCCCTTGGCGATCACAGCCTGCTCACCCTTATGGGTCAAGTCAGCAATAATTTTGCCAGACGCTACATCTCTGACAAGGGTTCCAGGGGGTACTTTTAAGAATAGGTCCTCACCGTTTTTACCGGTTTGGTTGTTTTTTCTTCCTTTTTCACCGTCCGGTGCATGGTATTTGCGCTGGTAGCGGAAATCCATGAGAGTACGCATACCTTCGTCAACAATGGCAATGACACTGCCACCCTTGCCTCCGTCGCCACCGTTGGGTCCACCGTCAGGTACGTATTTTTCTTTTCTAAATGAAACGGCACCATCGCCGCCCTTGCCTGCCTTAACGAATATTTCCGCCTTATCGACAAACATATGATCACCTCTTTTTACGGACTCGCCTCAGGATCGCATCTCACCTGATATCAAATGTTATCCTGAGACGTACCCGTGTAAAGTCTTTTCATTCACTGAATTTCTAGTTGAAAACATGGGGCCACTGACGTGGACCCATGAAATATGCTGACAAAAAAGAATGTCCATCACGTAAGATGATGGACATACCTGTTTTTTAAGCTTCGTAAACACTAACTTGCTTTTTGTTTTTGCCCTTACGCTCAAACTTAACAACGCCAGTTACTTTCGCGAATAGCGTATCATCGCCACCACGACCTACGTTGTTACCTGGGTGAATCTTCGTACCACGCTGACGTACTAGAATAGAACCCGCAGATACTACCTGTCCGTCCGCTCGCTTAACGCCTAGTCTTTTAGACTGGGAGTCACGACCGTTTTTCGAAGAACCAACACCCTTTTTAGAAGCGAAGAGTTGGAGATTCATTTTAATCATCCTTAGTTACCTCCTCGTATAGAATGTGTATGTGATCTGAATAGGTATTTTCTATATCTTTCAGACCGACGATTACGGTTTCAAATATAACTCCGCTCTTTAACCATTGTTCATCGGACAAGTCCTCAGGGAGTCCGCAATAGAGATAACCGTCTCCATCGCCCATGTCGACGATAGGGGTAATCTTTGCCACTGCCTCCAAGGCGTTCACTGCCGTAATGGTTAAGGCTGAAACAGCTGCACATACAATGTCATACCCGATTTCATCGTAGTATGCGTGTCCATCTGATTCAAAAGAGACATACTTTCCGTCCTTTACCACAAAAGTAATTCGGATCATGATTAGCCGTTGATAGACTTGATCTGTACTTGAGTGTATGGCTGACGGTGACCTTGCTTCTTGCGGTAGTCTTTTTTAGACTTGTACTTGAATACGATAACTTTCTTGCCTTTACCGTTCTTTAGAACTTCAGCAGAAACCTTCGCACCTGCAACAACAGGAGTACCAACTGTTAGACCATTATCGCCTGAAACAGCAAGTACCTTATCAAATTCTACCGTATCGCCAGCTTGAACGTCCAGCTTTTCGATGAATAGAGTATCACCTTCCTGAACGCGGTATTGCTTTCCACCAGTTTCGATAATTGCGTACATTCTCTTGCACCTCCTCTTCTTGAGAGACTCGCCAATGTCTAGGTAGCTTTCGCTTTACAAACCCGACTAGAGCGGCAAACAACAGACCGAGTATATCACACTCAATGACGTGAAGTCAATTGAAAATGTTGATCTCCCAGACATCATTAGAATTATACCTGATTACTCAGGGGATTGCCAGTTCTTTTGCATATATTTCTCTACTTTTTCCAAGCTTCCACTGGCAGCAATGTAAAAACTGCCCTTTTCCAGGCGGGAAACCCTTCGTAAGTAGCACGTAACGCCATGGTCGGCCTTGACTCGTGCCAGTAACTTGCTCTTGTCAGCCATGAGTAAGTCACCCACCCCATGGGCAACCTCAATGGCCATGGCCTGGGTAACCGTATGATCAGTCATACGGGCTATTCGTTTGAGCAAACGCTCCACTTCCATGGCAGCAACCGGCTCTACCCCGGACCCCAAGCAGGCACTACAGCTTTCCGTCATGGCAGACATGACAGAGTCCCCTGCCCGCCTGCGAGTGATTTCAAGGAGAGACAGGCGTGTTAGGCCATGTACCCGAACCCGTCGATCCGATTCAAGGACGTCCTTTGCCTCCTTGACTATGCGGTCTTTTTCAGTGTCTGGGAGGTCAATGAGGTCCAGTAAGACCATGCCACCTGTGTTACGAAGTTTCATTAAGCGAGACAGGGTCGCCAAGGCTTCCCTGTTGGTTTGCTTTCGAATACCAGCCTTGTTACTACCCTTGGCCGTGTTCACGTCCACCACGGTCATGGCTTCCGTTTGGTCTATGACCAACTGGCCACCACTCTTGAGTTTGTGATAACGCCCCATGGCCTGGTAAACCTGCTCCTCAACCCCGTGGGATTCGAAGATGGGGATGGCTACTTTCTGAAAATCAAGGTCTACCTCTTCCTGCAAGCCCAAGTGACCAAGGGCGGTTTCCAGGGGTGCCTTAAGGGACTTATCGCCAAAGACAATCACGTCAGGTAAGTTGGACAGCCTCTGTTGAAGCGCATCTTCAACGTAGAAGGGGTTGTCCAGTCTCCTGGGTTTCATGGCAATGTTGGCCGCCTGTTCCATGGCCCGGTAGCTTGCCACCAGGGTCTCAAGTTCCAAGCGGATGCGTTCTGGCGCTACTTGTTCACTTTCCGTCCGAATAATAGCCCCAAAGTCATTTCCAAGTGCTTCTTTAACGAGTTTTTTTGCCTCTTGCTTCCAAGCCTTGTTCTGGATCTTCCTCGAAAATCGTAGTTCTGTGGACTGGGGTAAGAGGACGGTCCACCTGCCAGGGATGCTGATCTTCCGGGTCACCTGGGCACCCTTACTCCCTGATGAAGGATGCTTGATTTGGACCATGATCATTTTCCCTGCCTTGGTGGTTTGGCCAATGGGTCTAGGACCCCCTTGGGCCTGGGCTGCTTCCGTCTGACTGTCGTCCTCATGGAGGAAGGCATTTTTTTGGTCTCCAATGTCAACAAAGGCTGCACCCAAGTCTGGAACAACATTTGCCACCCTACCCACACAGACTGCGCCCACATTGAGTAAGTCGTCCGTTCGGTAGAGATAGAGTTCAGTCAGAAGCCCGTCTTCCACAACTGCTATTCGGTTTTGAAGGCTTCCACGGTCGACAATCCATTGTTTCATTATGATTCCTCACCTTTGTCCTACTGATTTCTCTAAATGGCGCCTACAGAATTTCGTAAACATCCTTTTGCTGGCCATCCACGTCTCCCAGTAGGGAAAGGCGGTGAATGCGGACTGTGTCCAGGTCTACAGGTAGGGCGGTCAGCTTGGCCCACTGGTCCATTAGGAGGGCGGGCTTCAGTCCACCGGCAGCCCCAGCAGCCAGGAGGACACGAAGGATCACCCGCTTGCCCTCAGTGACAACAGGTTGGAGTTTATAGATCATGGGACGGAGGTTGATGGTTCTCACCTTAACCCGACGTCCTTTTTTCTTTTTCTTTTCAAATAGCATATCCTCAAGGGCCAGCAGACTTGCTACATGATCCTTGACGTCCACTTCTTCGTTCAAACTGAACTCGATCAGGTATTCCGCCGCAGAAACGTGGCTCATGAGCGAGGACGCACCGGTTACATACTTGGCCCTTTTGAAGTCCAGTCCAGTTGGCAGGTACTTCTTTTGGGTTTTAAGGAAGGAATCAATGTCGATCTTTTCCGTTAGGTCCACGTCAATATAGCCTGCGTCACTGGACACACCTACCGACAGGGGCATGGCAAAGTTGTAGCGTGGATGAGGGTTAAAACCCTCTGAAAACTTCATGGGGACGTCTGTACGTCGGAAGGCTCTTTCCACTAGACGAACCATTTCCAAGTGGGAAAGGAAGCGCATGCGTCCTTCCCGGGTATAGTGAATACGTAGTGTTTCCATTAGCAACCTCCCACAAACAGGTCGGTGTTAATGCCGCATCCTGTACAGCTTGTTCGACAGTCAGGTGTAACAACACCCTTTTTGGCATTTTCGTTTTCTCGGATCAAGTAGCCCTTGGTCACACCAATATCAATGTGGTCCCATGGTAGGACTTCTTCATAGGTTCTTTCTCTATTGGCAAAGAAGGCTGGATCTACCTGAGTCTCCTCAAAGGCTTCCATCCACTTTTCATAGTTGAAGTACTCTGCCCAGCCATCATACTTACAGCCCAGCTCAAAGGCCTTTTCAATGACAGCACCCACTCGGCGGTCACCCCTGGCCACAACGGCTTCTAAGAAGCTTGTCTCTGCGTCATGGTAGTTGAACTTTTGTGACCCACCCTTGATCTTTTCACGCAGGTAGGCTTGCTTTTCCTTGAAGGTTTCCAAGGTGTCTTGGGCCATCCACTGGAAGGGGGTAAAAGGCTTGGGTACAAAACAAGAAGCAGACAAGGTTGCCGTTAGGGGCTTTTTATTGTCTGGCGTTCTATTTTGTCGCCACTGGTAAACCACTTTCCCACCCAGGTCAGCAATGCCATCCAGGTCCTCGAAGGTCTCAGTTGGCAGGCCAATCATAAAGTAAAGCTTCACCTTAGACCAGCCCAGACGGAAGATTTGCGCCATGGTTGTAGTCAGGTCTTCTTCTGTTACACCCTTGTTAATGACGTCACGCATACGCTGGGAGCCCGCTTCTGGTGCGAAGGTTAGACCGGTCTTACGGATCTTTTGGATCTCTTCCACTACGCTGACTGCAAAAGAGTTGAGACGTAGGGACGGCAAGGACAAGCCCACTCGGTTGGGCTCGTGCTGCTCTACGAGCTTTTTGATCAGTTCCTCAATATGGGTATAGTCCAGGGTGGACAGGGAGCTGAGGGCCAATTCCTCAAAACCTGTAGTCCGGATCAGCTCTTGGGCAGCTTCCATAATGGTATCCACCGATTTCTCACGGACAGGGCGATAGATCATGCCCGCCTGGCAGAACCGGCAACCCGCAGTACATCCACGGAAAATTTCAACCATGGCCCGATCATGGACCGTGTCCATAAAAGGTACAATAAAAGAGTCTGGATAATATACGGTGTCCAGGTCCTTGATAAAACGCTTTTGAATGCTGGTAGGTGCCTTATCATAGGTCGGCGTGATTGCATTCAGGGTGCCGTCTTCTTTATAAGTTACTTCATATAAAGAAGGAACATAGACACCAGGAATGGTTACCAGTTGCTTAAGGAGTTCAGCTTTTGGTGTCCCAGCTTTTTTTGCAGCTTTGACCATGTCCACCAGTTCAAGGGTCACTTCCTCCCCTTCACCAAGGACAAAGGCGTCGATAAAGTCTGCGATAGGCTCTGGATTATAGGCACAAGGACCTCCGGCGATCACTAGGGGATCAGCTTCTGTCCGGTTGGCTGTGCGCAGGGGAATACCTGCCAGGTCCAACATGTTAAAAATGTTGGTATAGGACATTTCGTATTGTAGGGTAAAGCCCAAAATATCCAGGTCCTTAGCAGGAGTGTGGGTTTCCAGTGTCACTAGCGGAATACCCAGGGTTCGCATTTGGTCTTCCATGTCAGTCCATGGGGTAAATAGACGCTCACAGTAGGTGTCTTCTTGGGCGTTCAATAGGCCATAAAGAATATGCATGCCCAGGTGGGACATACCCACTTCATAAACGTCGGGGAATGCAAATCCAAAACGGACCATGTCGTCTTTTATTTCTTTCATACAGCTGTTGACTTCCCCACCAATGTAACGTGATGGTTTTTCAACGCGGTGTAAAATTTGTTCCATTTGTTTGTTCATCAATTGATTTCCTTCCAAAATCGGAGTAAATGAGTCCAAACTATTGTATAGAAAAATACTCCGAAAAACAAGTCAAAACGCCACCAAGTGGCAGGTGAGCCTTAGGTGACGTTTCTAAACTGACTAATCTGTATACATGTAACTACCCCGCTTACGGCGGATATGAACGCTCAAAATCAATCCAATGGCCAGCAGATTGGTGATAATGGAAGATCCTCCATAGCTGACAAAGGGAAGGGTAATTCCAGTCACTGGCATGAGGCCCATGGTCATTCCAATATTCTCAAAGATTTGGAAGGCGAACATGAAGACCACCCCCATGACGATCAATGATCCGTACTGGTCCTTAGCCTTTTGGGCAATTCGGATAATCCGGGTGAGTAAGAGAAAGAACATAAAGATCACGGCAATTCCGCCGACAAAGCCCAGTTCTTCACCAATCACAGCAAAAATAAAATCTGTCTCCCGAACAGGCAAGTAGTCCGTTCTATGGTACTGGCCCTGAAAGAGTCCCCGGCCTGTGATCATGCCCGACCCAATGGTGATTTTGGATTGGAGGACCTGGTAGTTACCCTGAAGGGTCGGATTGTTGGGGTCTATAAAGGCGTCGATCCGGATTCGCTGGTGGGGCTTGAGAAGCCGGTAAATAAAGGGCATATTGCCCAGGGCCTTATTAATTTGTACATCCAGACCTACTGCCGCGAGCAGGGCTGCGACCGCTGCAACGAACTTATATCCTAGGCCTGCAACAAAGAGCATGCCGGCCCATACAACGATAAAGACCAAAGCCGTTCCCAAGTCAGGCTGGACCAGCAAGATTCCGATAAAGGGAATCACAAATAAAATCGGTATGATCAGGTCTCGTATGGAGGAAATAGGCGCGTCTTCTCTATTGGACAGATACTTGGCAAAGGTGATAATAAAACCCAGCTTGGCAATTTCAGCCGGCTGGAAATCGATCACACCCAAGTCAATCCAACTCCTTGCCCCGAAGCGTTCAACCCCAAGGCCGGGTATGTAGACGGTCAGCATTACCAATATGGATAAGACATAGATGACCCGATAAAAATCCCCTAACATTTGATAGTCCACCATGAGCAAGGGAATGATGGCCAGAATACCGATACCAAAGGCAATGATCTGTACTTTTACCTGCCGTTGCAGGTCAATGGTCATTTCTCCGTCCTCAATCATGATGCTGTCTGTTGCAGACGCAATGACCAAGAGGCCGAATAGGAAAAGAATGCAGACAATGGCAATGAGGCCATAGTCCAAATTGCGGAGCAAACTCGAGTTCATAGCTCCCCTCCTCGGTTACAAAGGTGTAACAATCATTAGCTATAACCAGCAGAATCCCCCGCCGAGGCAGAGGATTCTTTGTATTCGTCCCTAAGAACGATCCATTTTCTTGATTGGAATATTAGCGATCAGCGCAGGCTTCCCGTCTTTTTCCGTTTGTTCAATTTTAATGTCCAGCTCATCGTGGTCAAATTCCATGTGACCTGCCAAAGCGTCTAGGATCTCCTGCTTTACCTTTTGGATAAACTCAGGTGAAGTAGTGGCCCTGTCGTGAACCAATACCAGTTGCAAACGATCCTTAGCTACATTGGCGCTGGCTTTTTCTTTACCGAAGATTTTTAAGAAATCAAACATGATGTCCTCCCTACTTGAACGTGAATAGTTTCTTTAATCTTTCAAAGAAACCGTCCTGTAGTTCCAAGTCCAGATATGGCACATCATCACCGTTGATCCGCCGGGCAATGTTCATAAAGGCTTGGCCCGACATGGACTCTTCATTATGAACGGCTGGTTCACCACGGTTGGTACTGATAACGACATGTTCATCATCTGGAACGACACCAATAAGGTCGATGGCAAGGATATCTTTCATATCCTCAATATTCATCATTTCGCCACGCTTTACCATTTCCACACGAACGCGGTTTACAATCAGGCGTGGGTTGTTCAGTTCTGCAGCTTCCAACAGGCCAATAATACGGTCTGCGTCGCGGACTGCTGACACTTCAGGTGTTGTAACAACAACGGCACGGTCTGCGCCGGCAATGGCATTCTTGAAGCCCTGCTCAATACCAGCAGGACAGTCTACCAATACGAAGTCATACTCTTCCTTTAGCTTGCCCGTTAGCTCCTTCATTTGATCAGGATTCACAGCGTCCTTGTCTTTCGTTTGTGCTGCAGGAAGCAGGTATAGACCTTCATTACGCTTGTCCTTGATTAGGGCCTGCTTCATGCGGCATACACCACCGACAACGTCGACGATGTCATATACAATACGGTTTTCCAGGCCTAGAACCACGTCTAGGTTACGAAGACCGATATCTGCGTCAATTACCACTACGGATTTGCCCAGTTTAGCCAGGCCAGCTCCAATGTTGGCTGTTGTTGTTGTTTTTCCTACACCACCCTTACCGGATGTGATCACCACTACTTGTCCCATGTATAACGAGCCTCCCATTTGATCCTAAAGATAAGGTTCAATCATAATATGTTTTTCACGAATGTGCGCGATTTCCGGATGGTCCGGCATGGGCCCATCTTCAGGAGGTCGTGTGATCAGACTAGCGATCCGTAGCTGTGTCGGAAGCAATCGAGTGGCTACGACATACGCTTTGTCGTTACCATCTGCTCCAGCATGTGCCACACCTCTGAGCGTACCAAAAATCACGATATTTCCATCGGCAATGATTTCTGCACCGGGGTTCACGTCACCAAGTACGATGACATTCCCTTTGAACTCCACGCTTCTACCCGAACGCATGGTTCCCCGGACGAATTTGGTTATCCCCTCTTCTAAGCCTTGGAATGGGCCCTCAGGCTCCTTCTTTGCCTCAGCTTTGACAGGTTCAGGTTTAGGCTTCACCATTTCAAGGGAAACCACTTGCATACCAAAAGATGCTTCCACAGCCCGGGCCAGTGCCCGCTTCTCCTCAATGTTGAGTTTGCGACCCTCTGTCCCGATTACTTTTGCACCTTTAAAGAAACTTTTTGCCTGCTCTTTCAGATCATCCAGCGCGCCAAGCAAATCATTAAATGCCGGTTGATCGTCCAGTTGTAAGACAATACCTGTTTTTGTGCCTTTGAACGCCACAAAGCGCCCTTGTCCCATAGGTTAACCCCCATCCATGTCCAAAGGTGTGTATCTCGTTACATACACTTTGAACACTGTTTTTTCTCCACTTTCTATTATAGAACAAAATGGTGTGAAGTCAAAATGGAACATGGTCCCAAAGGACAAGCCTAAGCCATGTCCTAAGACTTAGTTTCCTTCCGATTCCTCCACTGGTGCCTTCAAGTTGAAGTATTCAGAATAGATATCCCGGGCGATCGGGGCACCATAACCACCGTGTCCCCCTTGTGGGATCATGACCACTACGGCAATTTCTGGATTGTCATAGGGACCAAAACTCACAAACCAGGCGTAGTTGTCATAGGTTTGGCGGTACTGGTCAATGTCCTCGTCAGTCAGGGGCAATAAGCTGAGATCCTTAATGGCCTGTCGGTAGGCCGAGGACTCTGATAAGTGGCCCTTTCTGACTAGGGTATTGATTTTCCCTTCCAACTTGGACTTTCCCTCCTGGGATTGAGAGGTGGACACTTGCCTTTGTAAGGATGCCACTTCCTCAGTCCGTTCTTGGATCAAAACCTTAGCCGCGCTTTCTACTTGGTCAAAGGTTAGGGCAGGATCAATACTTTCTAGATTGATTTTAAAGTAGGCAATTTCGTCAGCAGGTGGAATGCGCCCTTCCTTCTCTGCCGTCCCGGTTTTCGCTGCTACTTCAATGGGGAAGTTCTTAAAAATCCGTGCAGTACCGCTATCAGACTGGGTAGCCTGGAGCATGCCGTAGCGGATATGGTATAGTTCGTCTTTATCGGTAATGCCTTCATTGGTCACATTTTGATTCTTGACCACCGGTTGGTCACCCACCTGTTGAACAAGGGTGAGTTCATTGCCATATCCATCATTGGCGAGGGTGGCAATGTAGCGGGCCATCTGAATAGGCGTGTACTGGTGGCCACCTTGCCCGATGGACAAGTTGAGGGCGTCCCCTTCTGCCCATTCCATTTGATTGAAGTAGGAATACTTAATCAAATCGGCCAGGGGTTCCGCAATATTATAGGAAGCTACGCCCATATCTCTTAGACGGCTAATGATGGCACCACGGCTTGGATTGTCGTCTGACCAGGAAACGATTTGATCGGCGATTCGTTCAATATCGTCGTCGCTGGCAAAATGACCCGTTGGAAAAAACTCAGGAAGCCTTTGTAGTAGGGATCGCTTGAGGGCATTTTCCAACTGCCGCTTCTTCTTGTCTGGATCAGGTATGCCCTGAACGGACTCATAGATTTCAATTCCTGATCGATCATTTAGGCCAAAGACCTTGGAATACTCGAGAAGCATCTGAGTATTCATGGTGAACCCAAGGGGCTCGCCCTTATAAAAATCATATCCTGTTGCCACATCAAAAAAATAATAATTGCATGACACAGCAATTGCCTTATACAAATCAGTCCACCCGTGGCGTAATCCATAATCGTTCCAGAGCCAACATCCAAACCTGTGTTGGCCAATTTGAACATAACCATCTGAGAAATACTGTTTAAACGGATCTAAACCTTGACTTAATGCTGCATACGCAGTTACCATTTTGTAGGTTGAACCAGGTTGTACAGAGGTCAAGGTCGCCAGATTATATAATGGCCGTGGAGAAAGTGGATTTCGCTTATTCTTTGGTTGTAATGTGTCCCAGTTAGATTTACTTATGCCAGTGGCAAACAAATTCAAGTCATAGTCTGGGTATGATGCCATGGCCAAGACCTCTCCATTTCTAACGTCCACAACCACTGCAGCTGCTGTTTGAGCATTTGGAAAGGATTCTTTATATTGATAATTTCCCCATTGACTTTCATAGAGACCACCTTCCTGAATTTTAGAAAGACCATTAGCCAATAAGGTCTCAACTTTTTGTTGGAGAACAATATCGATAGTGAGTTGAATATCCTCTCCAGAAATAGCCTGCCTCGGCTTGGCCTCTTCTTCTAAAAAATCCAGTTCCTCAACGGGAACTTCACGGACCAACTTCCCAAGGGCGTCTACTTCAATGTACTTGAGGCCGTCTTCTCCATTGAGGTTGAGCTCATAGCGACCCTCCAACCCAACCTTACCAATTAACTGGTTTCGATCATAATCATGGCCAGTCACATAGGTTTCAATTTCAGAGTCTGTAGCGATCTTACCCATATAGCCAAGGATATGAGACGCAGATGACCCATGGGGATAAAAGCGCTTGGGCTCAATTTCAACGGTTACTCCTGGTAGGGAAATGGACAGTTCATTAATGAGAACAGCCGTTTCTTCGGCTACATCCTCTGCCACCCGAATGGGTTCGTATTTCAAATATCCCTTCACTTTAAAATCATGTTTGAGGGTCAAGACCTTATAGGCATCCTCATGGGACATGTCCTCGGGAATCCGAAACTCTCGTCGGTTCCTAATGGTCATAAAAGCTTCTTCTGCCCCTATATCCAAAGGGAGACCGTAGAACTCCAGTATGCGTTCTTTTTCAATTTGAGAGTAAAACTTCATTGAGGATATGGAGAAAGGCAGGTAAACCCCCTTGAGTTTCAAGAGCTGAATGGCTTCCTTTTCTGTCAACACGACAGGAATCTGCTCCCGCTTTCTGATTTCGTCAAAAAGGTCATTGGCGTCCGTATAGCCTTCATAGCCATTTCTCTCCAGCCAGTCGGTAATGTTTCGATCATAAGTATAGAAGAACTGGCCATTGTCTACCTTTATGGGAAACTCCAAATGGGCTTGACCATTGTCGTCCAAGATGGTGAGCAGCTTAATGGCTACGTCAGATAACTCGTCCTTGGAAATGGTTGACCCGCTGACATTAACCGTAAAACTGGGTAGGTTACCCGCCAGTAGGACCCCATTTCGGTCACGGATTTCACCCCGTTTGGACTCTGTTGTCAATTGCTTCAAGCGTCGGTTAATGGATTGTTCCCTATAGTAGTCTCCTTGGGTAATGGTCACGAAAGCCAACCGAAGTCCCAGAATAATGAAGACTAGACTAAAGACAATCCAAATTTGTACGCGACGATCTCTCAGTCGTTTCATAATATCCATTTGTTACCTCAGTCCATAACCGTATTGGCGTTTAAATAGCCAACCATACAAGAAGACCCCTACGATGGCATTGAGGACAATTTCTATTCCAACTATCATAAAGAGCCTGGTGTCGTCGAAGGGTGACCGAAAGAGGAAAAAGATCCCCAAGTAAATGGCCTGGTAAACAATCGTTGACACAGCTGTTAAAACAATGGGGGTCAGGAAGTTATCTTTGAAGATGGAATCTTCCAAACTGCCTATAACCCAAGCGATCAATAAGTACAACATGAAATTAATACCCAAGACTTTGGTGACAAATAGGTCAGTGAGTAATCCTGAAAAGGCGCCAAGGATCATTCCTTCACGCCTTCCAAATACTACACAAAAAGTAACCACCAAGACTAGGCTCACATTGGGCATGACCCCGCTTATACGAACCATTTGAAATACACTGGTCTCCAAAATATAGGTCAAGAGGGCCAACAAGAACAACCATCTTATTTTCATGGTCTTGCCTCCTCGTCGGTGGCAATGATCTTGGCAGGTAGAACCAACACCTTGTTGAGTCTGCGGAAGTCTACAGATGGTTCCACAACAATTTCTTTCAACAAGCTATTCCGGTCCACAGTCACTTCCACGATCTCTCCAATGGGTATCCCCTTTGGGTAAAGGCCCACACCGGAAGTCATGATCGAGTCCCCTACGGCTACTTCCGCTTGGGGATCAAACAAGTGTCCCTTGATGACCGACTGGACACTGCCCGTGATCAGGCCGTCAAAGTCATTTTCTATTCGGTTCAACTCAAAACCAATGGACGTGTTGTAGTCAATGATCGAAATGACCTTTGCCCAGTTGTCTCCGGCCTCGTAGACCAAACCCACAAGACCATCACCACTAATAACGGCACTGTTCTTTTGAATTCCATCGGTTAATCCACCATCAATGACAAACATGTTGAACCAGTTTCCAGAGTCCTTGGCGATTACATTGAAACTCTTGTAGTCTTTCAAGTCCTCATGGGTATTGTAGTCCAAAGCCTTTGATAGGTCTCTCAGTTCATTGAGTTCTTTCTTGTCTAAGGTGCGCTCAGTCAGCAGATTCTTCAGTTCTGCATTCTCTTCTCGTAGGGTCTCGTTTTCATCGAGAATAGTCCAGAACCGGAATATAGGCGTCACTTTTTCAGAAATGAAATTGCCAGTCACTGACACCGTCCGTTGGATAGGGGCCAGCACGTTCCCAGCAATATTTTCAACAAAAGTGATTCTTGATCGACCTCCCATGGTAATCCCCATGACGATCAAGAGTAAAATCCCAGCTGATATGATCACCCATTTTTTCCATCGCGAATCATATCTCAAGGTCTGCCTCCGTTATAGCGACTTGGTAGTGATAAAGACACTCTTTAAGCGGTCAAACTCCTCCAGGGCTGTGCCTGTACCTACAGCAACACAATCCAGAGGATTCTCAGCAATGCGAACAGGCATACCTGTTTCCTGATGGATGAGTTTGTCTAGACCATCAAGGAGGGCACCTCCACCGGTCAGCATGATCCCTTGTAACATGATGTCTGCTGCCAGTTCAGGTGGTGTCTTTTCTAGGGTAATCTTAATACCTTCAACAATGGACGACACCGGCTCACTTAGGGCCGATAGGATTTCCTTTGAACCCACCGTCAGTGTTTTAGGGAGACCCGTCAATAGGTTCCTTCCCGTCACGTCCATTTTCGTTTCTACTTTTTTATCGTAAGCCGAACCGATTTGGATCTTAATTTGCTCTGCCGTCCGCTCACCAATGGTTAAACTATAGGCCTTGCGGATATGGTGGATGATGGCTTCGTCTAACTCGTCCCCGCCTACTCGAATGGACCGGGCAGTTACAATTCCACCCAATGAAATAACTGCGATTTCAGTGGTTCCCCCACCGATATCTACGACCATGCTCCCGTTGGGTTCAGCTACGGGCAGGCCAGCTCCAATGGCAGCTGCCATGGGCTCTTCAATCAAAAGTGCATGTTTGGCACCAGCAGAATAGGCTGCTTCCAGTACTGCTCTTTTTTCTACCTCGGTTACACCTGAAGGCACACCTACCACCACTCGGGGTGCAAAGAAAATGGACCGATTGGGATAGGCCTGACGGATAAAGTGTTTCAGCATTCGTTGTGTAACTTCAAAATCAGCAATAACCCCGTCTCGAAGTGGTCGAATGGCAACTACATTTCCAGGTGTACGGCCAATCATATGTTTGGCTGCCAGCCCCACTGCCAGTACCTCATTTGATCCTTCTTTTATTGCGACAACCGACGGCTCACGGACCACAATACCCTTGGATTTAATGTTGACCAAGGTATTTGCCGTCCCTAAATCGATTCCCATATCTTTCGTAAACCACTTCATAAACACAGTGTTTCCCCTTTCAAAGGCTTACATCTGCGCATGCTCCTTCATACTGTGCCAGCGACCATCGCCGATGATCACATGGTCCAAAATGGTGATTCCTAAAACCTTGCCTGCCTCCACCAGTCTACTGGTGATTTGGACGTCTTCATGACTGGGCTCTGGATTACCCGATGGATGATTATGTAACAATATGAGTGATGCAGCACTACGCTTCACAGCTCTATTAAATACCTCACGCGGATGAACAATTGACGCGTTTAAGCTTCCGATAGAGATGGTTTCCCACCCTACCATTTCATTTTTTGTGTTGAGAAAAATGACGCGAAATTCTTCTTTCAGTAAAAATCGCATTTGGGCCATAAAGGCGTCTATGATTTCATTCGGTGATGTGATTCGTCTACGTTTTATTGAATGACTCTTGTAAACTCTACGACCTAACTCCATTGCAGCCAACACGCTGCATGCTTTGGTTGTTCCAATCCCTTGTGTCTGTGTCAATTCCTCGATGGTTTGTTGGGTCAACCCGACAATGCCTTCCTCTTGGCGGCTCAGCAAGATTCTTGATAAATCCAAGGCGGATTTGTTGCCGACCCCTGTTCGAATGACAATTGCCAATAATTCTTCATTGGACAGGCTATCCACACCGTAGAGAAGCAATTTTTCCCGCGGTCGCTCGTCTTTGGCCATGTCCCTAATCATAATATTCTCGTCCATTTTTTCCTCCGTTCCCACACGGTATTACAAGAAAAAGAGTCCGAAATGTCGTTCCAGTAGGTCTTCCAACAAGCCAACGGGTAATCCCACCACATTGTTGTAGTCCCCTTGAATCCACTCAACCAAGGTCATTCCCTTGCCTTGGATTGCATAAGAACCCGCCTTACCAAAGGGTTCTCCAGATGCGACATAGCGATCAATTTTTTCAGTTGTGACTTGCTTGAATTTGACCATGGTTCGTTCATAAGCAGCGATCTTATTGAGGGTGCCAGCCTGGACAATGGCAATTCCAGTGATGACCTCATGGACCTTTCCATTGAGCTGGTGGAGCATATGTTTGGCATCCTCTTCACTTTTGGGTTTCCCCATGATGACTTGATCAAACACTATGGTATCCGCTGCAATGATCAGTGTGTCATCCCCATGGTTTTCAGCAATATCCAGTGCTTTTTGTAGGGCCAAGCCCATGGCTACCTGGGTTGGCGCTTCACCCTCTCGAACCACCTCGTCAATATTGCTTCCTTCCACTGAAAAGGAAACTTCTAGCCTTTCCAGTAACTCCTTGCGACGGGGTGAGTTTGAAGCTAAAACAATTTTCATTCTGGCCTCCTAGAGTGAACGATAGGCAACTAGTGCAACCAATAGACCAATCATGCCAGAAACATTGATCGACATTTTCAGCCCTAGCGTTAGTTTGAGTACGCCTAGGTCAACTAGGAAGGGTTCAAACCCTATACTCCGTCCAATCGCTAAAAAAGGCAGTGCGTTGCCAAAGGCGTCGCCCAATATTCCTCCAATGACCAAGCCGATGAGGATCATGAGCATGAGTAAAAACGTGTTTTGTGTCTTTCGCATGGCTGCCTCCATTACTATACCATTAATTGGTATTTTATTCCATTTGTATCGTTTGTGGGAACGGTTAATGGACATAAGAACTCACGTTTAAGTGTAGCATGTGACACCTTCTTTCACAAGTTACAAGATGGCATAATTATCGGCTGAGACCAAGCTTTCTGTGTGCCATAGCGGTCAAGGTGTAAACCCTTTAAAGAGCCCCGTCCACTCCAGTTGATTTTCACCAAAAGCAAAAGAAGGGATTGACCAGATCCTTGATCTGATCAACCCCTTGTGGTTGAAGATTTAAATGTTTTTCTTTGCTTAAGTCATAGCCCTAGTGACCTATTTCATTTCGATAGCGTCTTTTGGACACTTGGCTTCACATGCGCTACAACCAATGCACTTTTCATGGTCGATGACGTGGACTTTTTTCACTTCACCTTCGATGGCATCCACAGGACAAGCCCGCGCACATAGGGTACAACCGATACACTTTTCGTCGATGATGTAGGCCGTTTTGCGTGCTTCGAAGTCCGCCCAAATTGCCTTTGTAGGACACTTCTCTGCACACAGCATACATTCCGTACACTTGTCATAATCAATCTTGGCGATGTTGTTCTCCACATGAATAGCGTCGAAAGGACAAGCCTTTTCACACATTTTACATGCAATACATGCAACACCACAATTCTTCTTCACGTGACCACCGCGTTCTTCGTTCATGCAGTCAACGATGACATTGTGGCCATATGGAACATAACCTATGACATCCTTTGGACAAATCTCTAGGCACTTGCCACAAGCTGTACATTTTTCGGGATCAACCAAGGCCAAGCCATTTTCTTGTACATGGATAGCGTCAAAAGGACAAACACGCTCACATGAGCCCAGTCCCATACATCCGTGGCCACAGGACTTGGAACCACCAGCCAGCATGTTAGCTGCCAGGCAATCCTTGATTCCGTTATACTCGTACTTTTCAGTACAGTTGTCGTGGGTTCCATTACAAAGAACACGAGCAACCATCTTCACAGAGTCGCCAGCCTCAAGACCCATAATCGAGGCCAAGGCTGCCGTACAATCTGCGCCACCAACAGGGCAACCATTTACGGGGGCATTCCCTTCCACGACCGCATTGGCAAAGCCAGCACATCCAGGGAAGCCACAACCACCACAGTTTGCGCCTGGAAGCGCATCTAATATTCGAATGGCTCTTGGGTCTACCTCAACAGCAAATTTCTGTGAAGCAAAGGCCAGGCCTGCCCCAAACACAAGGCCCATACCCCCAAGACTCAGACCGGCAAAAACAATACTATTCATATCCATTCCCAGCACCTCCTACACTAATCCCGTGAAGCCCAGGAATGCAATTGCCATCAGACCAGCTGTGATCAGAGCGATCGGGAAGCCCTCGAATGGAGCTGGAACGTCAGCAACAACCAGTTTTTCTCGAATCCCCGCAAACAATACGATTGCTAGAGAAAAGCCAACAGCAGCTGCAACAGAGTGGACAATTGTCTGAACCAAGCCAAACTTAAATTGAATATTCAGAAGTGCCAGACCCAATACTGCACAGTTGGTCGTGATCAGTGGTAGGAACACGCCCAAGGCTTGGTAGAGGGTAGGACTAATTTTTTGAAGAACAATTTCAACGAACTGTACCAGGGAGGCAATAACAAGAATAAAAGCAATTGTTTGCAGATATTCAAGGCCCAGTGGTACTAGGATCCACTCCCATACAAAGAATGTGATGATCCCTGCCATGGTCATAACGAAGGTTACCGCCATACCCATGCCAAAAGCTGTCTCAACCTGCTTGGAAACGCCCAAGAAGGGACAGATTCCAAGGAACCGGGAGAGAACAAAGTTATTTACGAGAATCGCACTAACGACGATTACTAATAGACTTGCATCTTCCATATGCGCTCCCCTTCCTATGCCACATGTCGCAGTTTCATACTGTTGTTAAACGCTAACATCAGACCAAGCGCTAGAAATGCTCCTGGAGGAAGGATCATAATCAAAGCAGGTTCAAAACTTGATCCAAAAAAACTGAAACCAAAAACTTCACCTGCACCTAACAATTCACGTACCGCTCCAAGTAATAAAAGTGATAAGGTAAATCCAGTACCCATACCTATCCCATCAACAGCAGACCTAATCACACCATTCTTAAATGCAAAAGCTTCTGCTCTTGCTAAAATTAGACAGTTCACAACAATGAGTGGTATAAAAAGACCTAATGCAACAAACAATTCTGGTACATATGCCTCCATGAACATACCTATCACTGTTACAAAACTGGCAATAATCACGATGAATATTGGGATTCTAATCTTAGTTGGAACATATTTACGTATTGACGATATAACAATGTTTGAAGCTACTAGAACAGCTAAAGTTGCAAGCCCCATTGCTACACCATTGATCGCTGATGTTGTTACTGCTAGCGTAGGACACATCCCCAATAATTGAAAGAAAATCGGATTTTCCTTAATAATTCCATTTCTCAATATTTTAAGTAATCTCAAGACGAACCCCCTTAACCTATTCTAACAGTTTGATATACACGTTTGCAGCAAGATTAACTCCCTCAGTTACAGCATCTGAAGTTATGGTTGCTCCAGAGATAGCGATTATCTGGTTTTCGTCCCGCTTAACTTTTGAAACGTTTATTGTTTTTCTTGCATTCATACCATTAAACTGCTCATAAAACTCAGGATCTTCTTTTGCTTTGGCACCAAGTCCAGGAGTTTCAAGATGTGTTCCAATGCGCACACCACTGATTTTCCCATCCATATTAACCCCAGTTGTAACCTCAATGTCACCACCATAACCACCAGGAGTTGTTTTAATTACTAACCCAACTTGCTCAGTACCAGCATAACCTATATGAACGTCTACAAGTCTAGGTTGATTTTCTTTCATCAGATCCATCAAAGTTGCGTCTAGTTTTTCGAACTTCGTTGCCTCTTTTAACACTGCTTGACGAGCCAACCGACTTGCGGTTTCTCTCTGAGCCATTATAGGACCTTGCGTTAAACCATCTGCAATTGATAATAGAACCGCAGATATAACACTTACTATTAATAAAATCGATCCAAGTTTGATAATTTCTTTTACATCTGCCTTCATGCTTTACCACCTCCAAACACGCGAGGCGTTGTATACCTTTCAATCAGCGGCGCAGCAACGTTCATCAGAAGGATGGAATACGACACACCCTCTGGGTATCCACCATAGAATCGGATAACTGCTGTCAATAAACCACAACCAACGGCAAAAATCACTTGTCCCCTAGGGTTGATTGGAGATGACGCGTAATCCGTTGCCATGAAGAAGGCGCCTAACATGAGGCCACCTGCAAACAAGTCATAAAGAGTAAGCATTGGCTCAAATCCACCCATGAAGAAGGTAAGAACCGCAACCGTACCAATAAAGATGGCAGGAATACGAATGCTAATCACCTTTCTCCAAACCAGGTAGAGACCCCCAAGAATGAGTAGCAAGGCACTGGTTTCACCTAAACTGCCACCCACATTCCCTTCAAATACTTGCCATAGGGAAGGCACATTATAAGAGGCATTGGACATGGCTTCCGCGATGTTGAACTGGTAGGTCTCCTTTAGCATAGCGAGAGGCGTTGCTGTGGATACTGCGTCCACAGGAAAAGCACCAGGTTGGGTCCATGCCGTCATTCGAACTGGCCATGAAGCCATGAGCATGGCTCGTGCGGCCAGGGCTGGATTCATAAAGTTGTGGCCCAGTCCACCAAAGGCGTGTTTGACGATGGCAATGGCAAATGCTGAGCCGATTACCGCCAGCCACCAAGGGGAAGACGCAGGCATGTTCATTGCCAACAGCAAGCCTGTAACTACTGCTGACCAATCGTTGATTGTTACTTCCTGACCCTTAAGCTTCTGGATCAAGGCTTCAGTACCCACCGCTGTGAGTATGGAAACCAGCGTTACCATGATCGCTGGTAGGCCAAAGCGGTAAAAGCCATACAAGGCTGCAGGCGTTAACGCAATGACAACATCCCTCATTATCCGACTGATGGAATCAGTGGAACGGATATGCGGAGATGATGATAGGACCAATCGTTGTTCCATTTCCGTTCCTCCTGTTATTTGGACTTTCGTCTAGAAGCAATGACTTCTCGTTTTGACACTCGAATTGAGTGAAGCAGTGGCCGCTTGGATGGACAGACAAAGGAACAAGACCCACATTCAATACAATCTAAGATGTTGTTCTTTTCTGCCATGTCATTAATGCCCTTAAGCGCATAAGCCGACAGCGTGATTGGCTGTAGGAAGGCCGGACAGATGGTAACGCACTTGCCGCACTTAATACAATTCTTCGGATCTGGAAGTCGTGCTTCTTCAGGAGGAAAACAAAGGATACCTGACGTGGTCTTTGTTGATGGTACGTCCAGCGCATGGACAGCGTTGCCCATCATGGGACCACCAAGAATGACTTTGCCAGGTGATGTTTTAAACCCACCACACTGGTCAATGATCTCGGCCAGGTCTGCACCTACCTTGATCAATAAGTTCTTTGGTTCAGCAACTGCAGCACCCGTTACTGTACAGACGCGCTCTACCAAAGGCATGCCTGTGGTCAGTACGTCATGGACCGCCGCTGCTGTGGCAACATTACAAACCACTACACCTGCGTCCATGGGTAGGCCACCAGATGGCACTTCCCGCTTGGTACATGCGTAAATCAGTTGCTTCTCAGCACCCTGGGGGTACTTGGTATGTAGTCCAGCTACTTCAATTCGGGAATCAACCTTGGCAGCCTCTTTCATTGCCTTAATGGCGTCAGGCTTGTTGTCTTCAATTCCAATGTAGCCTTTTTCAACTCCAACGGCCTTCATTAATGCCAGTAGGCCGTGAACAACCTTTTCAGGCGTTTCCAGCATCAGACGATGGTCGGCAGTTAGATATGGTTCACATTCAGCACCATTCAGAATAACGGTATCGATCGTTTTTTCTGGTGGTGGCGATAATTTGACATGTGTCGGGAACCCTGCTCCCCCCATGCCGACAATACCAGCGTCGCGAATGATGTTCACAATGTCCTTACCCGAAAGATCTTCGATCTTCCCCTTTGGTTGGACAGATTCATGAACCGCGTTCAAGCCATCCGATTCAATGACAATGCAGGTTTCAGTACCGCCGGCGATTTGAACCGACTGCACAGCCTTTACTGTACCGGAAACACTTGAATGAACTGGTGCACAGACGAAAGAAGACACTTCCCCAATCGTTTGGCCCACCTTGACATAATCCCCTTTTTCCACAACAGGATCACATGGTGCGCCGATGTGCTGTCTTAACGGAATTCGTACGATACTCGGCTCATTCGCCTTTTCGATCGCTTTCTTCTCCGATGCCTTTTTGGCATGTGGAGGATGAATCCCGCCTATAAAAGACAGTAGACCCATGACTTGTTCACCCCTTTTAATCGTAGTAAATCAGTTTTGTTTACATTTTGGTTTGCAAAAGACGACCATCTTCCCCGTATATCCCGATGTCAACTCTTGCTGAATTGTCGCTTTTACATCCTATTTATATGTATTGGTTTGCAATACTCTGAACGACATGTGTCGATACAGACATAAATCTTCCTCCATTATTCTACACCAATTTGGGGTGCAGTCAACAGAGTTCAAGGGCGAAACCGTTGAAATTTCAATGGTTTCCTTAAAACGAATGATAAATGTATCACAATGTTTTAATGGAGTTTCCCATACCCATAAATGGTTTCAATCCAAAGTTTCGTGAGATCCAAACTTTCGACAGCCTCCCCATCAATGGCATTTAAGCCAGCCTGATCCCTCTGCAGATGCAATATCAATTGCTGGAGCGGTTTTGAAAAGGCCTGGGTCTGTTCGATTTGCTTGGCTTCTGTTAGCAAGACATCCACTTCTTCTTTGTCAAGTTTTAGCCAATCTTTCAGTATGGAGGCTTCCACTTGGTCTGCCTGCCCCACTTGACCCATGAGCACTTGAAGTCGACCCACATACCTGCTAATTAATTGCTGGAGGGCAAAACTGGTGGATTCCTCAACTGTTGGGAACACAACCTTGGTGGGTACCTGTTTGATTGCTGTCACAAAGGCATCAGGAATGTCCGTGGCCAGGGCCTCTTGAAGGAGGTCTGCTTCCTCCCGTGTGGGAAAAGCACCTACAACGACCTTGTGGTTTTTGCCACTGAAAACCGAGGCTGGATAACCAGCTTCAATCAACTTTTTCCGGTGGCTATCTGCATTGCTAAGTGAGCCATAACTGCCCACTTGTACAGCAAAACTCGACAAACCTGGGAAGGAGAACTCCTCCATGACTTCACTGGCCTGTTCTTGTTCTTCCGATGGTGTTTTTACCAGCGAGGACTGGGTGGTTTCTTCTGAAGCACCAGTTGGCGGCGTCTGCCCCTGTTCAACACCACCTGAGGACTGACCCTCTAAGGCCTGTACAGGAGCCACTTGACCAGGTGCGTCCGGGAGGACCACTTGTGGAGCCCGAGAAGCGAGGAATAAGCGCATACCGAAAAATCCAACGAATGCGCAGACAAAAGGCAAGGCAATTAAGAGTGCCATGCGCGCTTGTTTGTTCATATGCCCCCTACTTTCATAAATATACTGTATACAATCATAATTATAGCATAGGACCACCCTCTTTGGGTCATGAAACTGTGGGACTTCTCAATTAGCTTCTTACCTGAGGGGTATGTAAGTGATATACTGAGAAGGTCAAAAAGAAATCAGACCAGACATATTTTTAGATAAAGAAGGGTTGATTCATGAGATTAGTACCGATAGGAAGTGTCCGTGAAGGAACAAAGCTTGGCAAGGACATTTACAATGAAAAAGGAAGCGTCCTGTTAAAAAGAGGGGTCGTGCTCAACGAATCACTTTTACAGCGAATTGAAGACAACAAGGTTTTCACGGTCTATGTGGACGACGAATATAGCGATAAGGAAATCGAGGACATCATCCGTCCAGAACTCAGACAACGGGCCGTTGTTTCATTAAAGGAAACCTTTGATCAAATTGATAAGTTCAACCGTCAAAGTAAACAATCTGACGACATTAAACTGCGAGAAGATCTCCTGATCAAGCGGATGGAGAAATATATTTCTTGCCTAAAGCAAGTTTCAGAACTGATTGTAGACGAAATTTCCTCCAACCGTCAGATCATGATCAATCTTGTAGATATTAAGAACATTGACACCTATACCTACCAGCACAGCCTCAACACAGCCATCCTGTCCATCATATTGGGCATGGAAATGAAATACCGAAGGGACGAACTCTTTAAGCTGTTTTTTGGCGCCTTGCTCCACGACATCGGTAAGGCCTTTATCCCACGGTCCATAATAGACAAAAGAGGTGCTTATACAGAGGAAGAAGTGGCCATGATTAAGGAACACCCTGACCGTGGCTATAATTACCTCAAGGAGTTCTACGGAATCCCCTCCCCTTCTAAGGTCGTTGCCATCCAACACCATGAGAAGTATGACGGGAGTGGCTATCCAAAGGGCATGAGCGGAACCTACATACATAAATTCTCTAGGATTGTTGCCATAGCTGATGTCTACGACTCCATGACGTCAGACTCACCCAACTCGAGAGCCCTGCCGCCCAATGAAGCCATAGAGTATATCATGGGGGCAGCTGGAAGTCATTTTGATTTTGAAATGGCCTCTGTCTTCTGTCGGAAGGTTATTCCCTACCCAGAAGGGACCCTGGTCAATATCTCCACCGGACAGATCGCAGTCATTGTAAGCGTCAACCCCAACTACCCCCTACGACCCAGGATCAAGATTCTCAAATCTGGCGTCCATGTGAATGACCTACCGGTGACGGACTTGCTGACAGTCACAGATGTTACAATCACAGGGGTTGAGTACAAGGCTCCTGACTCGGATGTTGCCGTTGCTGAGGAAGAACTGAACATTGCCATCAATGGAAAGGGTGCAGGCCACCAGTAAAGCACTCAACCAGCCTAACGCTAAAAGGGACTTTGATCAACGTTTTGAGTTGATCAAAGTCCCTTTATTCGTTTAATCTCGTCTTTTATTACTGCTAGAACCGCAGTTCCCTAACTAGGCCACCCTTATTGGGCTACCCTTAGTTGCCAATCAACTTGACAATCGTGTCCACCACTTTATCCGCCTGGAAGGGCTTCACAATAAACCCTTTGGCTCCAGCTTGAACGGACTCGACCACCATGTTCTCCTGGCCCATGGCAGAAACCATTACAACCAAAGCATTGGGATACTCTTCCCGGATCATTTTGACACCTTCAATACCTGTATACTCAGGCATGGTAATATCCATGGTCACTAGATCTGGTTCATGCTCCTTGTACATCTTTAATGCTTCCATTCCATTTGACGCCTCTGCTACAACTTCATAACCCGCTTTTTTGAGAATGTCAGTCAACATTCTACGCATAAACATCGCGTCATCAACAACCAAAATCTTCTTTGCCATTTTGCCCCTCCATCTATGTATCTATTACCATGAAAGCATAGGATGACATACAAATCAACTATCTATGACAAATACCCTAATCCTTTAGTCCTAAACAAAAGGGCAAACGTTTGCCGAATTATTATCCGAATAATTCCGTTGACATTTATAATTATTCCATGTTACGATGCTACAAACAAATGATGAGGTGTCCCAAATGACTTATTTATCAAAACCAATCTTCGCACAATTTCATCATCATCATCGCTAGAGAGTTTGTCTATTCGGATTCATGAACACCGAATGCAAGCTCTATTTCAGATTGTAGAGTTTGCATCTGGCGGTGATTCATGAATGTCCTTATACCCGTACATTCAGTGCCCTGCAGGTGTAGCTCGCCTGCAGGGTAATTTTATTTTTTTGATTAGGAGGAAACCATGACCCTTGCCTGGACCACAAATGATTTTCTGAATTTTGCCAATTGCGTGGATCTTTTTAATGACCTTTCCCACCAGTTTGCTTATATGCGTATACCTGCACCCAGTGTCCATTCCTTAGAACCTTTAATGGATAATTATGCGTCCTACTTCCAAGACTTTATCAAGTACATGGGGCCAGATGGTAGTTTGTACGCTGTCAATGGAGACCCCACCTTCAGCATGGCCATGTATGCCAAGCAAAGGGCGGCCACTGGTGTTCAAACGCAAAAATATGCTTATCACTCCACAGCCTACCGGTGGAAGGCAAGTCCAAGCGAGCGCCAGGTTCTTGGGGTTGAGTATTTTGGTTGCCAGAGTCCAGAAGCCGAGGTAGAGCAGCTTCTCATGTTGAACGCTTATTTCAACCAACTGGGGATCAAAGACTTGTACTTTGAGCTAGGGGATGTGGACCTGGTCAACCAGGTCCAAGAAATCGGCGGCTTAAGCGCTGAGGACTTAAGTGGCATTCTTCACGCCATTCGGCAAAAAGACCTCCCACTGTTGCAACAACAGATGGCTGGCACAAGCTTGGAACCTGACGTTCAGCTAGCCATCGCTAAAATCCCACTCCTGTTTGGACCCCCTGGCTCTGTGCTTGCCAAACTTGAAGCGGTTTCCAAAGCCTTTTGCATCAGCAAAACCAAACAACGCGTCCAAGACATCTTAAGGCATATCAACCAGGTCGCACCCGACCTACAAATTCATTTAGATATTGGTCTTGCCAACCGCTATCAATACTACACCAGTTCAATGTTTAAAGTATATACAGCAGACCGGGGAACCCTACTGGCCCGGGGTGGTCGTTATGACCATGCCTTTGGTAGTCCCCTAACCGCCTGCGGCGCTTCCATTGACCTAAACCAAGTAAATGAGGTGATCTCCATGCAAAAAAACAAGCCATTCACGACAACAGATTTCGCCATTCTCTACGGACCATCAAATTACGTCCAGGCCATGGACTTGGCCAGCCGTCTTCGGACAAGGGGCAAGTCTGTCCTGACTCGGCCCGAATGTCCTCC
>CAYFHQ010000039.1:0-29466 GCA_964342805.1 uncultured Peptostreptococcaceae bacterium
GACCAGAACATTTTTCCCGGCTACGATGCCACCCTTGCGAAGAAATCGTAAGGCAGTCGTAGCCCCGATGGGAACAGCTGCAGCCTGGTCAAAGCCAACTCCTTCTGGGATCAACTCCACGTCCTTGTTTTCAGGTAGACACCGATACTCTGCATAGCCTCCAAAGGTAATCCCGCAGGAGGCAAAGACCCGGTCGCCCACCTTGAATTTCGTAGCCTCTGGTCCCAAGGCCTCCACAACCCCAGCAATTTCAAAACCAAGGATATTGACCTTCTTGGGCCGAAAGAGGCCATTATAGAGACGGGCTGCCATGGGGTCTGCCTTGCGCATCCGCCAGTCTCCCGCAGAGACTGAGGTGGAATGGATTTTGATCAAGACCTCGTTCTTTTTTGGCACCGGCTTGTCCACTTCTTTTAACTGCAAGACTTCCGGGCCACCATACTTGTCATAGACAATTGCTTTCATCTTTTCCTCCCAACCAATTGTCTATAGGATACCCCATTCACTTTAAAGGAAGATTAAAAAAGCCTGAAAGTCAGGTGGATCTGACTTTCAGGCTCTATTTTACATCAATCAACTGATATTCCTACTTGGCCATGGCATCCAGGAACCACAGGTCCTTGTTGAGAACAGCAATAGTGTCCTCAAACATGGAAACCGCTTCAAAGTCACCCTCTTCTTCCGCCAGGTCTCTGACCTTGACTGCTTGGTCCTTCAAAATACCCAGGTCCTTGATCAGGATGTCCAAGACTTCCTTGATGGAAAAGGCCTTGGGTGCGATCTCTTCTATGGTTGCATGGTCCAGGTAGTCTTTCATCCGTGACAGGGGCGTCTGGCCTTGCATTTTCAGTAGCTCTGCGACCGCATCGAACTCCTCGAAGTACTTGGTGTAGAGTTCTTCTGTGAAGGTATGGATGGCGACAAAGTTAATGCCGACAACATTCCAGTGAAGGTTGTGGAGCTTGGTGTTCATGACTGCCAGGTTGGATAGGTATGCGTTTAACTCGTTGAACTTTTTCATCTTGTTCCTCCTAATTTCTCTCATGTAAATTGTAATGATTCCTTTTCTGAACTCATTGTATGATATAATGACAGGAACAAAAAGAAACAAATATGTTTCTTAACGAACAAAAGCAAACATGCATCTTTTATTGAAAATGAAGACTCTTGCCTGTTACAATCAACAACACAGGAAAGGACAAGTTAATGAAAAAGCAAATGAACGAAGGTTTCCAACTCATCCACGACATGATGAAGCTCCGGTGGATTCCAGAAATCATTGAATCCATTCACTCCGGCCACCATGGCTACAATGAAATCCTCCATAACATTGACTTCCTCAGCAATACAGAACTCAACCGCAAGCTGGCTGTCCTCCTGGACCGAAAGGCCATTGAAAAAGTTGATCGGGGCGGCCGTGACGGCTATGTCTTGACCCCCTTTGGCAAGGACCTGGAGCACATATTCAACCACTTCGTGGAAATGGGTGAACGCTACTTGAGCTGATCCATGACACCTGTCCTGTTTGCCCCCTCCGCTTTCGGGTATTCTATACTGATGCAAAGGTAGTCTTTGCAGCAATGGCAAACCGAAAAGGAGATATCTTATGAAAGACGACAAGTACTTCCTGCGTTTCGCCATTGACCTTGCGAAACAAGCAAGAGAAATGGGCGATGAACCTTTTGGCGCGATCCTGGTCAAGGATGGTCAAATTGTAATGAAGGGAAAAAATCAGATTTCCACAGGCAGTGATCCCACCCATCATGCTGAGTTGGGTCTTGTTCGAGATTTTTGCAAGCAAAACAAGACCAGTGACCTCAGTGACTATACCCTCTACACCTCCTGTGAACCCTGCTGTATGTGTTCCGGGGCCATGGTCTGGGCCAAGTTGGGCCGAATGGTGTATTCCGTTACCCATGAGCAACTGGCGAAAATCGCTGGAGACAATATTATGGTGGGCACAGACTACGTCTTTTCCCATAGTCCCCATGCTCCTGAGGTTGTTGGGCCCTTGCTCAATGAAGAGGGACTTGCGGTTTTTGATGGCTATACCTTTGCATACATTTAGGAGTCTTCCCCAACTGAAAATAGAGCATGTTTGATTCGGAATCAAGCATGCTCTTATTTCAATATGGAGGATTATCTTACGTACTTATTAAGTTCTTCAACAAGCTTAAACACACGTGTGCTAGGATTTTGATTGTGAATCGAAGCAATATTGGTGCAATTTTTTTCTAGACTACGGGCTCTTTTAATAGCCCCAGCTTGTAACGGCCTAAGCATCTCGAAGATATTTTGCATGTTCTTTTCATACTTAAACCCATACCTTTCCTTAAACAGCTCATTTAGTTTAGTATAAATGAGTTGCCTATCCATTCCTGTATTGTAGTAGTGAAAGTGTAAAAGGTACCACAACTCAAAGCACTCGTTACTATAAGCTACCTGGATATTTTCATTTCCGCATAACAGAAACGCATTGTTGTAATCTGAATCAGTAAAACTGTCCTTGTCAAACACACACCAAACTTGATCAAACACAATATTTTCACGCGATTGTATCTTGTTCCTAATTGCGATTGCCTCTCTTACAAGACTTGAAGTATTCTTACCCTCACCAAATATTTCAACGTTGATAAACTGTTTGCAATTCTTCTTGTACCAACCAAAATAATTCGGCTCTGTCACAGCACCTTCACTTACGATAAGAATATATGGCAATACATTTTTCTTTTTTCTAGTTCTTTCTAATCGCTCAGCCTTCCGTTTGTGATGAATGTTATCTGTCCCCATAACTATCCTCCAAGCTAACAAATGGAATTGCTCCATACCTACCTCTAAGATAGTCTTTGTCAAGATTTGCATCTTTTCTAACATGCTCATCAAAATCTACAAGACATGTCATTTCGGATTCACCATACTCATTTTTATCAACAAACCAAAACTGATCCCTTCTCATAAGTTTCGAAGCAAGAATGTTTACATCATGGGTCGTAAATACAAACTGAGCGTTTTTATTCAGCTTATTCTTAATGATAAATTCAACCAATCCAACTACTAGTTTGGTATGTAGACTATTTTGGATCTCATCAATGAATAAAATTCCTCCAGAGATCATCGTGTCGATAATTGGTCCGGCTAGTTCAAAGATCTTTTGAGTACCACGTGACTCAATACCAAAATCATGACTTACAGAGCCAACAAAATTACCATTCTCATCAAATTTTTTGTGAAGTGCTTCTACTTCATGAGAAACTAATCCATATTTATCAAGCTCTGCCACCCAATCCTTTTCATCGACATTTTTTACACTATTCAGAATATCTTCAACGAGTCTAGCAGGCAACCTATCAAGGTTTCTCATAACATGCTTGATATCATTTTTTCTTAACGAGATATCTTGAATACCCACGTCGATTCCGGTCATCAGAGACAGCAACTGTTGTTTGTGAACATCAAACACTTGGTCTTCATTCTCTAACATCTCAATTGTAGCAGTAACGTAAGAGTTATCTAAGCTTGAAATAACATTTAGATATCTAAACCAGTTTAAAATACTAATGGAAATTTCACCGTTAAACTGAGCACAAACAGATAAAAATAATGCGTTTTCTCGAACTGCATCTACAAATTTCTTACCTTCCTTAAATTTCAACCCAATGCTTATATCTTGGTCTTCTCTAATAAACAACATAGTCTCACGTGAACTATATCTAGCAAATAGCCATTCACTTTCCACTTTGTATCTACTAACTTCAAATCCATACCGATAAATGATGTTTTCAGCAACAAAAGTAATTTCAAATGTTGATGCTTCATTCTCACTCGCAGTGTTAAACATAAAAGGATTTACATCGATTAGATCTCCTTGCTGGCTTTCTTTAGATGAGTTAATAATGAAATCTTTTATGAATGCAGCCGCATGTAGAAAATTGGTCTTCCCAGAAGCATTTGCACCATAAATTGTTGCCGTTTTTAGCACCCCCAACTTATCATTTACAGACACAACTTGATCATTAATGAGCTCCTTATCAGAGGTAGCGATTAAGCTAAAAGTACTTGGTTCCCTAAAAGACATAAAATTTTCAACCATCAGCTCTAAAAACATAATTTAACTCCATATTCCTTCTCATTGTAAAACCTACTACTATAGTACCACTTCACAACCTCCAAATCCACATTCCGGTACATAAATCACATTTTTATTGTTTTCAAACCAGAATTGTCTCTCGAATAGAAATTGTCTCTTAATTTACGGTTTACTAATATAATTCTATACTCAGGCAGGGATCAATTACCATCTGGAATCTCAACCTCCTGTGATACAATATGGTGCGACTGCACATAAGAACGGAGAAACAGGATGAAACTCGTATTTGCCCCCATGCATGGCATTAATCTTGCCCACTATAGAAACATTTTCGCCAAACACTTTGGCGGTATTGATACATTTTTTACACCCTTTATCGCCACCACCAGTAAAGAGAGGTCCAGCTATGCCCTCTTTAAGGACGTCTATCCAGAGAACACAAGTCACGATATCCACACGGTGCCTCAACTACTCAGCAATGACGGCGTCAACTTCCGTAATTTTGCCACTACGATTGGAGACATGGGTTATGAGGAGGTCAACTGGAATATCGGCTGCCCCTTCCCCACCGTGACCAAAAAGGTCCGGGGGTCTGGTCTCATGCAACATCCAGACAAGGTGCGAAGACTTTTGGACGAAGCCTGTAAGGGGACCAACTACAAGACCTCCGTTAAGATGCGCCTTGGCTATACATCCCTTGAGGAGGGACACGTGATCATGGACATACTCAACGAGTATCCCCTGAGTCAGGTGATTATCCACGGACGAACCGGTGAGCAGAAATATGAAGGGGTTGTGGACCTGGACGGCTTTGAGGCCCTTTACAAGCAAGCTAAACACCCAGTCATATATAATGGAGACATTTATACAGCTGCCGACTACCAGCGGATTCAAGCCCGTTTCCCCGAGATCGACACCTTTATGATGGGCCGTGGCCTGCGGTCTAACCCCTTCCTGGGTGAGGATATTAAGGGTATCCAGCGGTCTCATGATGAAAAACTTGGGATTCTTCGGGCCTACCATGACGATATGGTGGACCATTATTTCCGTAAGTTCTCCGACGATTGGCGGGTCCTTGGTAACATGAAAGAATTTTGGACCTTTGGCCCAGTCCACCTGGACACTAGGGGAGGTTTCCTTGACCGGATTCGTCGGTGCCAGGACATGAAGACCTATTATGAAGAGGTAGACCAGCTTTTTGAGAATGCTTAAGTGAACTTACGATATAAAGCCACCATCCCATTGGGACGGTGGCTTTTCTTGTTGATGAAGTGGTTTTTTGTATTCATTCTATACGTTACGTCATTTCTGCAAGCCCCACATAACCACTTATAAGTCATGATAACTTACCTTGCCACTTAGACGAGCCAAGCACAAATAGTTCCTGGACTTACAAGGCCTTCACCGGCAGGTAAATCTCAACAATATGCTTCTTTTCCGGGTGGGTGTTGGGGTCATTCATGTACATTTCAAAGACATAACCCTCTGCTGGCTGGAGTCCACTCTGGGGCAACCACTGGCTGTACATGTAGTTCCAGGCCCCAGTGTGCTGGTCGGGGTCTAGTTCAAAATGGCCCACTGCGTATCGACCGGATGGAATGGTCATGAGACCCATCTCTCCCTCTGGTTTTACTTCACCCTTTACGGCTACGCAAACACTGGTTTTTAGGTTTTGTTCTGCCGTAAACTCAGGGTTGTCGTGGTAGACTGCGAACAACTTGAAATTTTCCTTGTCCAGTACGTCTTTCTCTGTGGTCCAGGTGACCAAGTGGTGGATCATGCCCTGGAACTTGGGACCCAGTTCACTGAATGTACCGGAGTGGCGGAGGTAGAGGGCCTTGATTTCCTCGGTGGTTTTGACTTCAACTTTTCCTTCAACAAACATGTTTTCATCCTTTCTCAACGAGCTGATTACATGTTCATTGTATCCCGGTATAAAGTCTGTGACTTTGCGATTCTTGCTCTCTACTTGACCATTCTTGCTAAGGGCCTTCCTCAGTTGAGAGGCACTGATCCCCGAGTAGGATTTGAACTTCCTGGCAAAGACTGCAGAGTCAGAAAAGCCAAGGGCCATGGCAATGTCTGTAATGGTCATGGCCGGACTTCTCATGAGTAAGTTGACAGCCCGCTCCATCCTGACTCTGTTGATATAGGCTAAGAGGGTCTCCCCAACAACGCCCCTAAATATCCGGTGGAAGTGGAACTTGGAAAAGCCTGAAATGTCCGAAAGAACATCCAGAGACAAGTCTCCTTCTAAGTTGGCTTCTATATGGTCCTGGACTTTATGGATACGGACCAGGTATTCGTTTTCTGTTGGCTTGGTATGCATGACGGACTTCCTTTTGAACATTACCCTAGTACCTTTTTAAGGATTTCTTTTTCTGCTCCAAATAAGCTACCATACTCTCAGCATACGCTTCATTAAAGGTATAGGCAATCAGTTGGTCTCCATTTCCATAGATCAAGTAGGCTGGAACATTGTCATTGTTCCTTTTCAGAAAGTCTCCATCCATGGCCGTGTAGTGCTCTTGGTCAAACCAAAAAGGATAGGCAACATTGTCTGGGCCAATGAAGCGGAAGGAAAACCTGTACCGATCTGAGAAATAGGGCCTATATTTTTCATATTTTCGGGTGTATAGGTCGTCCTTGGTCACCATGACTTCTCTTATCTGGAAGGTGTCAATATTTCTGAGACGGTACTTGGACACCTCTTCATAGCTTTCCACTTCAAAATAGTGCTCGTCCTTCAAGGCAAAGTCTTCTGTAAAGATGGCATACCGCTCTCCCGGAGACACTGCATTGAGAAAGTCGATGACATACATGGCCAAAACCGTCAACAGGAGTGCACCAATGATGATGGCTATTTTCTTGGGTCTACTTGCCTTCGTATAAAAATCCATTACAGCTCCTATTTACACCAGCGGATTTCTCCGCTGAATCCAAAACCATCTTGGCTGAGTAGGTACTCGAATGTGTCACCTGCTTCATTGACCCAGACCAATTTTCCACTGGGAATCCCTTCTGCCAGGTAGGTGTCTACCACCAGGGTCTCATTACGCACCTCACCCAGGTCTGTAACGACAGACGTTTCAACGAGTTCTTGCTTGTTGTCATTCCACTCTTGGCCGATGATTTTAAAAGAGGGTAATCGTCCTATGATGTTGACCCTTACCTCTTCTCCTCTTAGGTCACCTGGACCTTCCAAGTGTTTGACAGGAACGTCCAACAGGGGACCAGCGTCCCCTGCTACAATGGTTAACTCATAAGCCTGTCTTGGGGAAGTCTTTTCCTTGCTAGTCAACTCGGTTTCCGTGGTATAACGAAGGGTCTTTGAGCTAGCGTCCAAGGGTGTGAAATTGATCTTTAGTTCAGTGTCCCCTGAAGACCGCAGCTGATCAATCACTTCTTTTAACTCTTCAATTTCCCTGTCCCGCTGGACAAGCTCCATCTCATTACCTTCTGCTATGATAGACCGGTCTTGGGCGTCAGCACGAGCTGCTTCAAGGTCTTTTTTAGTTGTCTCAAGTTCTTGGTTCAAGGACTGCACTTGGTCCCTTTGACTGGTTAGCTGCTTTTCTGCTTTGGTGAGTGCGACTTTTGTAGCTTCCAGTTCTGCACTTGAAGCCACAAGATCACTCTTCACCTGGTCAAGTTCCTCCTTGACACTCCCTTGGTCATTCACACAGCCCACCAGGCCAGTGAAAATGAGTATGGACAGAAGGCCTACAGCAATTTGTTTCAAAAACAGTTGATTCATACGCTTGATCCCTCGCTTTCTAGTCGGTACTTGGTGGGTGGTTGGATAAGGCGCATCGGTTTCATTTATTCCTTATTTAAGTGGGAGAAAGACGATTTTACCGTCCTCTAAGGCCAGTCTTCCCATCAAAGTTTTATCGGCTTCTATACCAAGGTCCAATAACTTGATCTTTGAGACAAGCAAACCGTCCTCGTCATCCATTGGGGTCAGGTTGATCGTGCCCTGGTCCATGGGCAAGACATAACGATCCCAGATATGTTGGCTAAAGTCATAAACAGTCATGTTGCTACGGACTATACCAGAACCTGTGTCACCTACAATACAAAGCTCCCGTGCTTGATCTTCGTCCACGTTGGCTAAGTAAACCTGTCGCAAGTCGAACCCCCTATGGAACCACACTATTTGGTCACCGTCCATGACGGCTATGCCGTCTATCCAGGCATAGGCAACATGGATCCGATAGATTTGTACTTGCTTGGCTACGTCCTGGTCTTCTCCATGGTCCTCATGGAGAAATTGGTAGTCGCCCAAGGGCGTCACTACGACTGAACCCCAAACAGGTCCCTTGACCTCAAGTTCCTCAAGAAGATACTGGGTCAAGGCACTTTTCACTTCTGGGTCAATGGCAGTTTGAGCATCTGCTTCCGTACTTGTTTCACCTTGAATTAGGTCGATTGGCTGTGCTCTTGTACTGCAGGCACTTGTGGCCATTGCAAGCAAACACAGCAAACAAAGGAACCATTTATTACTCATCTTGTCCTCCCCTTCTAATAATAGCTAGGCAATAAGTCTCGCATGGTTGTTGCCATGTCTTTCTCCTTTATATAGGTAATGTCTCGATGTTGACAAAGTATCCTTCAATTTCTGATTTTACCACATCCTGTATAGGGGTGATTATGGTCTGTAATATGTACTTAACGTATAATGTTTGTTATGAATCCACTCTGTTTGTCCTCTTGGTATAAAAGCAACACAAAAAGAGACTTCCATTAAACAAACGGAAGTCTCCTCATAATAAATATTCAACAGGGTCGGAACAAACCCGTCTATGCACCCTTGGTATAGCCTAGTCTGCCACAATCTCCACCTTCATCCGGTCCGGATCTTCAAAAAAGACTGCATAGTAGTCCGGCCCGCCTGCATAGGGGTGACGGTCCTCATACAAAATGGTCACATCCCGCTCTCTCAGTTTCTTAGTCATGAGGTCCACAAAGACCCGTGACTCCCCTTTAAAGGCCAGGTGGTTGAGTCCCGGTCTGCACCGGTGGTAGGCCACATCCAAGTATTTTTCTTCTGCCTGGACAAATACCAAATAGGTCCCGCCCAGTTCATAGCTGACCCCCTGGTCCCACCGCTGAAATTCTTTGTAGCCCAATTCTTTCAATAGCCAGCCCCAAAATGCGTCGGAGACGGCCAGGTCTTTGACGTACATTTCTACGTGGTGTAGTGCACCCTTCATAATCTGTTCCCCTTCTTAGGTCTATTCCCGTTCTTATAGATCAAAGGTTCTCCTAAAGAACTTACGGAAACCATTGTCTTCAAGTTCCTTGTACTTCTGCCGCTTGACGTCATAGTAGTAGTCCCCGCTTTCGATCTCCTTGGAAATGGAGTTGAGGGGGAAGCCTTCTTCAAAGTCTGCATGGGGGGTGTCCACCATGTAAAACTTGTCGGACTCCAGTTCGACCCCGTCATACTCGTAAATGGTGTCCTCGTCCATGACCAGACAAACCGCATTGCGGTAGTAGGCCACCAACTTGCCCCCGTACTTGGCTGCCAGCTGGCTATAGAAGACCTGCATGTCCCTACCGGACAGGTCTTGGCCATGAATCCGCTTGATAAAGGTCCCCGGTTGGTCCTCTTCTGCTACGTTTTCAAAGTAGAGGCCGGAGTCAAAAGAAAATATGGGTTTCCCCACCTGCTTGTAGTAGGTCAGGGCCTTGTCCCTGGCGTTGAGCAAGGGCTCTTTTTCGTTTTCCGGTGCTTCTTCCAGTTCCAGTCCCATGGTTTTGAGACTTTCTATTTCAATGTCCAGTCCTTCCAGGCATTTACGAATGTAACCCAGCTTGGACGGATTATAGGTACCAAAAATAAGTTTCATACCTTCCCCCGGTTTCCCTTTTTCATGTCTTTTCATCTGTATTTACCTGTCATAACCCTACTTATTTTACCATAGATTTGGTGGATTCTTTTCCCCTTGACCCTAAATGATAGGTGGGTATAGAACAAGAAAAGGAAGGGCTGGAGTAGTCCTGGTCTGGGGCGCATCTTGTCCGGTTTGATTCCTACAGGAAAAAGTGATATGCTACCAGTCGAATAGTGTATAGGAGGCCCACATGATTGAAGTAAAAAAAGTGTCATACGCCTTTCCCCAGAAAGAACTGTATAAGGATATCACCTTTACCATAGAAGACGGTCAGCACTGCGCCTTTATTGGGTCCAGTGGCTGTGGCAAGAGTACCCTGGTGGACATGATTATGGACCGGGAAAAGTACCTGTATGATGGAAAAATTGAGATTGACGAGACCTACCGGATTGGCTACATTAGCCAGTTCTACGAGGTAGACCGGGACACCGACATTACAGTCTTTGACTACGTGGCAGAGGTCTTTACAACTAAGCATAAGGAAATGGAAGACATTTGTCTGGCCATGGAAACGGCAGAGGACCTGGAGCCTCTCCTTGAAGCCTACCAAAATGCCCTGGACGCCTTTGACGCCATCGATGGCAATGACTATGAAAATGCCATCTTAAAACGTTTGGGACAAGCAGACCTCCTGGCCCATAAGGACCAACGAATGGCAGACCTGAGTGGTGGTGAGTTCAAGCTGATCCAGGTTATTAAAGAAATGCTCCTCCACCCCCAGCTCTTGATCATGGACGAGCCCGACGCCTTCCTTGATTTTGAAAACCTCAATGCCCTCAAGAGTCTGATCAACAACCACAAGGAAACCCTGCTGGTCATTACCCATAACCGTTACCTGCTTAACCACTGCTTCAACAAGATTATCCACCTGGAAAACAAGCAGTTGCAGGAGTATGACGGACGATTTATCGATTACAACTTTGAACTCCTCCAGACCAAGATCGACACACTGGAAGCGTCGATTGAGGACACGGAAGAGATTGCCCGAAATGAAAAGCTCATTGGCAAGCTCCGCTTTATTGCCACCTACAACACGGAAGCCTCCCGGGGCAAGGCCCTAAAAGCCCGGGTGAAAATCCAGGAACGACTTATGGCTAGAAGGACCAAGGCGCCTTTTGTCTTTATCCAGCAGCCAGACGTTCGTTTACATGCAGGTGTGGCCCTGGACGACGGCCCAGCGGTGGACGTCAAGGGTTTCGATGCGGCTTATGACGACATTCTACTGGAAGACGTCAACTTCACCATAGCCCCCGGTGACAAGGTGGCCCTGATTGGTGCCAATGGTACAGGCAAAACAACTATTTTGCGGGCTCTTATGCAAAATAACCACCCAGCCATTCACTTCCACCCAGAGGCCAAGGTGTCTTACCTGTCCCAGGCCCATGACGAGGTTTTGGCTGACGACAAGACCATCATTAACACCTTTGTTGACCTGGGCATGGACTCCACACGAGCCATCCGGTCCCTGATTGGCAGCTATGGTTTTAGTGAAGACTACTTGCACCAAAAAGTCAGTGCCTTGTCCGGTGGAGAGAAGAACATCCTCCAGCTGGCTATGATGTCTGTGGAACACGGCAACATTCTGCTTATGGATGAGCCCACCAGCCACCTGGACATGTATGCCCAGATCGCCCTGGAAGAGGCCATTGAAAAGTATGACGGTGCCCTCCTGATGATCTCCCACGACTACTACTCCATTGCCAACTGCATGGACTATGTCCTGATCATCGACAACAAGACGGTTCGGAAAATGTCCATGCGCAAGTTCCGCAAGACCATTTACGCCAAGCACTTCGACAAGAACTACTTGGAGATCGAACAAAAGAAAAAGGCTGTGGAAACCAAAATCGCCTTTGCCCTCCAGCGGATGGACTTTGAAAAAGCCCGCAAGCTGTCTGAGGAGCTTGAGGAGCATATTGGTCAGTTATAACAGAAAATCAGAAGATCCATCTGAGTGTTTTACTCGGACGGATCTTTTTTTACTTTGTATGCTTTTTCAATTTTATTGGTGGACATACTGGGTCCTGTAGCCACAATGTTGGCAAAGGATCTCAACGACCTTACGATTTTCAAAGCCTGTCCGAATGGCCATGGCCCTTGGGCTGGTCACCAGGTCTTGAAAGTTGTCCTCTAATATATTGCCCAGGGTCATAACCCCTTCTCCGTCCAGACAGCATGGAACCACGTCCCCGGTTGAAAGAATGGCGATCTGATGGCGGAGGCCAAAACAGGTGCCGGTGGTGCCTACATAGTCGTTGTCCAGGCTGGGCCACTGGAACTCATAGCCCTTGCTGATATAGACCTTGCTTGAGCCCACATTGCCCTTGGTGTTTTGGGTGGTGATGGGGACTTGCTGGCCCAGGGTTTCATGGATCAAGACCAGGGTTTCTTGACCGACTGGGTCCAACGCTTGGCCCTGGTCGTCCAGGTTCCATAGGCGGAGTTCAAATAGAATATCCGTCTCCTCTAAACCTTGTTTTACAAAGGCCAGGATTTGCCTCACATAAGCCTGGTAGGCTTCTGTTTGGCGGTCTCCTTCAAAACTTTGGAGAGAAATATTGACTAGGCGGACAGCTGGACTGGAAAGCAGGGTCTGGCCATGTTTCTTTAGGAGGGTCCCATTAGTTGTCACGTTGGCCCTTTTTCCGTGGACTTCACACAGGGCCAGTATATCCTCAAAGTCCGGATGGTTGAGGGGTTCCCCTTTTACATGTAGGTAAACATGGTCCCCATGGCCCTTGAGTTTGCCTAGGACCCGGTCGAAGTCCTTGACGGACATGACTTGCTTGTGCCGCTGACTGGGCGGACAAAAGCTACAGGCCAGGTTGCAGACATTTGAGATTTCTATGAAAATGCGTTTGAATTGTTTGGGTTTGATGGTATCCATGGAACTCCTTGTTTCTTTCGGTTGCAATCTTCAAACTCATGCACAAGCAATGCGTGTTTTGTACAGCTCCTATAATATATACAAACTGGACGACTGGTACAAGGTCTGGTCAAATATTGCTGGTAGTCCTAGACCCTCTATGGAAACGTCAGTGGTCAATTCACGAATGAGGAACTCCACGTCTTCATGGACCTGGGTCAACAGCACATTGTCACAACAAAACTGCCAACCCTCCGCATTTTGAGAAATGGAGTAGTTGCGTCCACCATAGGCAAATTCTATTTCCCGGCCTATCCGCAGGTCGCTGACCATCTTGTCAAAGGGATAAGCCGCACCCTTCCCCTTGCCCATGGTCTGGCTAATGACCTCAAAACCCAGTTTCTCATAAAAGCCAATGGCTTTTTGGTTAAAAGCATAGACATTGAGTTCGATCTCTGTGATGCCCCTTTTATTGGCCCTTGCTTCAAGCCCGTCAAAGAGGGCCTTGCCTGCCCCGTGGCCCCTGTGGTTTTGGTCCACAGCCACACTGTCTATCATGAGCCAGGACCGTTGTTGCAAGACTGGAATATCCGGCGCTGAACGGAGATAGCCTTCGGCAAAACCGATGACTTGTCCGTCCAGTTCAGCCACCAGCAAGAGCGCATCTTGTGCCTGGATTCGCTCCAGGTAGTAGGCCTCTGGTCGTCCTGCAATTTCAGGCTTACGAAAGCGGCCCGGATAGGCCTGCCTGTGGAGTTCGTCCACTTGGCTATAGAGCTTGTCTAGTTGGTCCATGTCCTCACGGACAGCCTCTCGAATGTGCATGGTCTCCCCCTTATGTCCCTTTTTCTTCCCTCTAGTATACGGCTTTTGTCCCTCAGAATACAAGAAAACGCCATGACACTTGGCATGTCATGGCGTTTGGATCGTGACTGTCCCCAGTCCCACCCTCGCCGGTGCATATTAGCATATGGTTATAAGAAGTGAAAATTACCTGTACTGATGTAAGGAATACTGAGCGTAAGTTGTTATCAGTGGAATCGAACCACATGTACTGCTCAAGTACATCTCCAATCAGATTAGTAGGTTGCAACTGGCCCAGTTGCCGGGTTTATGCTCACCTATGATCGGCTACCAACAGGTCACGTCCTATTTACCTTAGATCAGGTCCACCAGCCAGTTGGCTGCTTGGATTTTGGTTTCCAGTTGGCGAAAATCCTTGGATATTTGCTCCACACGCCTTTGAAGTGCCGGAACATCCACGGTGGTCACATACTTGATTTCACTGCGACTCACCCGGTTCTGTCGCATGGACGACTCGTAGAGAATACTGTCAAAGGCACTCCGACGCTTGGCCAGTATGTCCCTTTGGGTCAGGGCCGCAGACAGGGTCAAACCAGGCTCTAAGTCTGTCACATTATTGGTATGGTTAATCCGTTTGATCAGGTCCTCCATGTGTTTGTAGACCTCTTCCATTTCTGCAAGTAGGGCGGTTGGGTCTTCGTGGACTTCTTCCCCCTCCTGGACCTTCACATTGTTGGACACGCGGAACTTGATCTTTTCCAGCTTGGTTTGATAGTCCGATCGTTGCATGAGGGCTTCAGCTAACTTCATGTCAGGCTCCTTTCATCGGTTAAAAACAAACTATGTTGCCCATTATACCGACTCTGGGCCTCCCGTCCATGTCTTTCACCCAATTTGCCCTCATTTTGTAATATGTTGTAAATCCAACTGTAATCTAAGCCAATTGGTCCAGGGCAAACTTGAGGTTTTCCAGTGCCTTTTCCAGATGCACCCGCGGCGTTGCCATATTTAAACGGAAGAAACCACTACCCTCACGGCCGAACCAATGACCTGCGTCTAGTCCCAACTTGCCTGTTGACACCAGGTGTTTCTGCAGGGCGTCTGCCTCCATTTTATAAGCACTCAGGTCCAGCCAAACCAGGTAAGTGCCTTCAGTCTCAACAAGATGTATGTCCTTCAGTTCTGTTTGTATGAAGTCCTTGACCACCTGGAGGTTGCCTTCCATGTAGGCCATAAAGTCGTCAAACCACGGGCCACCCTCCTTGTAGGCCGCTTCAAAGGCTGTCATAGACAGGGTGTTGGTTGCGTTGATATGAAAGGCATTCATAAAGCCCTCCATGGCTTCCTTGTGGCTTGGGTTCTCCACCACCATGGCTGCTGTGGATATGCCGGACAGGTTGAAGGTCTTACCCGGTGACAGGCAGGTAATGGTTGACTGGGCCAGGTCCTCACTTAGGCTGGCCATGGGTGTATAGGTGTAGCCCTTGTGGATAATGTCCGCATGGATGTCGTCGGAGATAATGATCAGGTCATTTTCCTTGGCAATGAGGCCCATGATCTGGAGTTCCTCCTTGGTCCAAACTCGGCCCACAGGATTGTGGGGGTTGGACAAGAGGAGGACCTTGGTAGCTGGGTCCTTGGCCTTTTCCCGCAGGTCGTCGAAGTCTATGGCGTATCGTCCTTCCTTGTAGGTTAAGGGATTACGAACCACCTTTCTCTTTGTGTTTTTGATGATGCTGAAGAACTGGTGGTAGACCGGGGTCTGGACAATGACACCATCCCCCTGTTCAGTCAATGTTTCTAGGATAACAGCAATGGCTGTGAGGACACTGGGGGCGAAGAGCAAGTCTTTTTTAGCAAAGGACCACTGGTGGCGGTTTTTGTACCAGTCCATGAGGGACTCTTTATTGTTGTCTGTCTTGTACTCATAGCCAAAGACTCCGTGGGCTGTTCGCTTTACAATGGCTTCTGAAATGGCCGGGGAAACTTCAAAGTCCATGTCTGCCACCCACATGGGCTGGACGTCACCTGTGCCAAAGACGTTCTTGAGGAAGTCAGGGTTCCACTTGTAGGAAGGGGTTTGTCTGCGGTCAATGACCTTATCAAAGTTGTGTCTCATTGGGTTCTCCTTTTGTTTTCCTTGTGTTTCTGATTGCTTCTCACCTAGGTAGACGAAAGGGACTCGAAAAGGTCACAATTATTTTTCATTATTCTTATAGGGCTGGGCGAACCGGTCCTCAAAAGCATTGTTTCGCTTTAGGTTATTATCCCAGTAGGTCTTGACCAGTTTGGTCTTGGACATCAGTTTGAAGATAAACTGGACGGGTTTACTCAGACGGATGGGCTTCATGAGCTTCTGGTGGTCAGCTGGAGGAATGGACTCCCCTGCCATAAAGGCAGCACCAATGTGGTTAAAGGCCAGGCGCTTCTTCTTCTGGTTGTTCTCCGGAATGAGGCGGGTGGCTTCACTGCCACCATAAATAATCACATGGCCCAATTTCCCGCCGATTTTTTCTGTGAACCGGGTCAGGTAGTCCCGGACGCCAAAACTATGGATGGCTTCTGGAAAGCCCGAATGGACCACAAACAGAAACTCGGTCCCCTTGAGGGCTGCCTTGTTTTTGTACATTTCTTCGAAAAGGTTCATGACAATTGCTGGCATGCCGTCAGCATAGAGGGGAAATACCATGATGACCTTGTGGGAAACGGCCATGTGGGCCACGTACTCCTCATGACGGTCGGTCTGGCGGACAATGTGGGTTTGGATGTCGTGGGGTTCATGTTGACTGTTTGACCCACTGTCAGTTTGGCCTCCAAGGTCGGCTTGAACTCCCTGCTCATCCTTTCGAGGGATTGCCTCCTCTTGGTTCGTCAACCACCTGCAAATGACAGCAGAGTTGCTTTCCTTGCCCCGGGGGGAACCATTAAATACGGATATCTTCAATTGCCAGCTCCTTTCCGGGTGCGCTGTGAACGGCGTAGTCCAGGCTGGTCTTAAAGTTAAGGGCAGCCCGCTTTACCATGTGGCGGGTAATGTGAAAATCGGTATGGTCCAGGTCCTCGTCTAAATAGACCAGACCCAATTTGGGATACTTGTCATACCTGGCGATATGGTGACACTCCCCGTCTACCAGTTCAATATAGGGGTGGACCAAAGGTACGAACTTTTCCAGCATTTTTTTGGATAGGGATGTCATGTAGCCTGCGGCGTTTTCCGTAAGGATTACAACAAAATCAGCATTGATGGAGGCCCGGAGGACTTCCTGGGTGTCGTCCCCATGACAACAAGCGCCCGGTGTTTTTACCCAACAGGACCAACACCCTGTGCAGTAAGCAATTTTTTTGTCTTCCAGTTTGATATAGTCAAGATCATGGTCCTTATAAGCGGCCATTACCTGGTCCCTGGCCTGGTTACCGGTTGTTCCATATGTTCCATCTAAAATGACGACTTTCATTTTCTTCTCCCCCCTCAATGAGTTCTTCCAGGGTTCCCGTATAGCGACCACTTTTCACCACCATGGCGGTAATGATCTCTCCTCCGGTTTCCCGCAACATTTCAATAAAGTCTGCTGTCCCTTCCACTGTAACAGCACCACTACAAATTTTTGAGGCGATTCCATGGGTAAAGAGCCACATTTTTGACATGAGGATATCAATGTTTTCCTCACTCAAGTAGTTTGTCAGGCCTGCCTCTTTCATCCGGTCCACGGTCCGCTGACGAATGCGTCTTTCATGGACAGCGTCGAAGGAGTCTATATAGAGTTCCTTATATAGCCTGGGATGCTTGTGGGTAAAGACCAGGGTGCCTACGCCGACATTGAGGAAGCTGTCTGGAGTGTACTCCTCTTCCACATGTTCTAACAAGAGGTCTAAGACCCGGTTCTTGGTTTCCTGAATGAGGTCTTCCACATTGGCAAAGGCTGTGTATATGGGCCCGGTGGAACAACCGGCCTGGGCGGCTACCCGGCGGACACTGATGGCGTCAAAGCCTTCTTCCTTGGCAATGTCCAGGGCATGGTCTACGAGTACTTGTCTGCTAAACTTGAGTTTTGTCATGGTGGCCTCCATAAAAATAACACCTGTTATACTTATCACTTTAAAGTATAACAGGTGTTATTTCTTTAGAAAACGATTAAAATTTAATGAGCTGCATGGGCGACTTTGGACTGGACCTTACCCTTGGACCGCTTCAGATAAAGGGCCAATACCACCGTAAGAAGCTCTGTTGCAATGAAGGCCATCCACATGCCTGCGATGCCATAGGCCTTGCTCATGAGGAACATGAGGGGCAGGATAATGACAAGGCCTTGAAGCTGTGAGGACCATGGCCAGCTGTGGCTTTTCAATGGCCTGGAAGTAGGCCCCGATCACCAGGGTTACCCCTGCAAATAGGTAGCTGGAGAATAAGATGGGAATGGCGTCCTTGGCTAGACCATAAGCTGCTTCTGCAGGATTGATGAAAAGGGCGCCCAGTTGTCCGTTGAATAAGACCCCTATAACGGCAATGACAATCCCGAAGAGGATGGCTGTCTTTGAAGCCAGGGCCACGGTTTCATTGACCCGTTCTGTTTGTCCCTAACCATTGTTGGCACTGATAATGGGCTGGATGGACTGGCTCAGTCCGACTAGCATCATGATAACAAAGGGTTGTAGGTAAGAAACGATGCTATAGGCTGAAACCCCTACTGGTCCGATCATAGCCATGAGTCTTACATTGTAGACCATGATAATAATGGAGACAAAGAACTGGTCGAAGAAAGTGGGCAGGCCAATATAGACGTTGGTTTCCTTGGCTGTCTCAATCCCCACCAGAGCCCCACCTGGACAGGGACGCTATAGCCTAGCTTTCGCAAGTAGGCTGCCAGGTCATTGGCCATATGACTGAGTCGGTTCTAGGTGTAATGAACTTCATAGCCGGTCTCCCTGGAGGGGGCCTGTTCAATGGCCTCTTCATCCATTTCCATGGTCAGGACAATGGCCTTGTCATGGAGGATACTTCTCCCCTCAAAAATATAGTTGGGATTCACCTGGGTGTAGCCCACTGCCGTCACGCCCAGACCCTTGACATAGTCTTCCAAAGCCTTCAGAGCCTCCGGCTCTAGATGCGCCTTACCCGCTACTGGGTTTGTCTGGAGGTCAGCATAGGCCTTGTGCCCCTGCTTGCCCGTGTCCATCATGATTTCAAATGTCCCTGGTAAAAACTTGGGTGGACCGTCTCCATACTTTCGTGCCAGTTCAGGTATACTGTGGGCTCCTTTTGAGCTTAGACCGGGTTCGTGGACGGGTGTGCCCTCCGGTAAAAAGTTTTTCGTGTTGAGGTCAACCTTAATTTCTCGTTCCAACTGACTTGGACTGGTCATATGGTCTCCTTTTCTCTCACTCATTTGTCTATTATCCTTGTAGGCTTACTGATCGTCTTGACGAACGCAAGTGACACTTGCATTGATGGTAAAAAAATTTACGCAATCCCGCTTACAAATATTTTTGTGTACTTTTTTATGAAGTCTTCTCCAGACATGTCAATGATCTGGTCCCCTGTCATGACCTTGTTGACCACCAGGCCGGAGATCAGGGTCACAAAGGTTTTGGCTAGGAAGTCTGTGTCCGTCTCCTTGAGCAGGCCCTTGTCCACCATCTGGTCAAAGTAGGCCTTGTAGGTTGCCACAATCCGGGCTGGCAACTTGGAAAAGGTATGGACGAAGTCCGGTCCCAACTCGTCCAGCAGGGTCAAGATAAAGGGAAAGTTCTTAGACTGGGCCCTAAAATACAAGACACTGGACTGGTAGAGGTCTTCACTGAGGTCATAGGTGACCTGGTCCTTAAAGTAGAGGGCCATGGGGTCAATGTGGGTCAGTTTCTCTGTGATAATCTCCTCGACAATGGCCTTCTTTTTGCCAAAGAGCCGGAAGATGGTCACTTCATTGACGCCTGCTTCTTGTGCGATCAGCTTGGTTGTTGTCTTTTTATACCCTCTGCTGGTGAACAAACGGGCGCTGGCCTCTAGTATTCTGTCTCTGGTTTCTTTGGTTTCCACCAAGACACCTCCTTATGCAAGTGTTACTTGCATGTTAGCATAGTCACAAAATCTTTGTCAACACATTCTTTTATAAGACCTTTCTAAAGAGGTGACCGTCAATCATTTGGCCATGGACTTCCATGAGGGCCTTGCAGGTGGTGGTTTTTCCCGCTCCGGGCGTGCCTTTGATGATGACTAGGGTTTTCATGGTGTCTCCTTGTCCCTCTTTAGATTAGTCGATTTAAGAGTAATCGCTTTCTTCCTTCTTTCCTTCTATTACGTCAAACAGACGGTTGATCCCTCCCTGAATTTTCGATTTGTCCACATTGGAGACGTTGAGCATTAGGAGGTGGTTGTTTGATTCTCTAATTTCATAGAAGTATGCAGCCAGGTCTTCCACCTGAATCTTCTCAGTCATTAACCGCTTTTGAGAAATGGCCCGGTCCACCTTTACTGCAGTATGGATAATGGCTTGTCCTCTGGACGCTGGGTCAGGATTGTGAATGCCACGGGCTTCGAGGCTAGACCTCAAAATACTTGCCCGTTCCCCATACAAGCGGGTCATCCGCCCAATGTGCCTTTCATACATCTTGTTCCTCAAAAAGAGGTCCAGGGAGACCTGAGACAGTAAAGAGGTCCCCATGTCCCGGTAATACTGGACCTGGGCAAAGGGCTTGACCAAGTTCTTGGGAAGGATGGCAAAGCCCACTCTAAGTCCAGGGAAAATGCTCTTTGAAAAACTCCTCAGGTAAATGACGTGGGACGCCTCCGTGTCGTAAGTTACCAGGGGGTCATTGGTCTTGTCCACGACATAGTCCCCCATATAGTCGTCCTCTACAATATAGACCCCGTAGGCCTTGGCAAGGGCAAGAATCTGCTCCTTCTGAGACTTGCTATAGGGGGTCCCCAGAATGTTATGGACCCTGGCCATGGTGTAGAAGAATTTGACCTCTCCAGTCTTGAAAATAGCTTCAAGTTCTTGGAGGTCGATCCCCGCCCAAGTCCGGTCAATGGTTATCACATCCATATGATTGAGCTTCAAATAGGCGATATAACAATGATAAGATGGCTGCTCAATAAGAATTTTACGGCCTGCTCCTGGTAGGTCCATCTGGGTCAGGATTGTCAAGCTCTGTTGAATGCCTGCAGTCAAGACAATCCTTGAAGGGTCTGCAAAAATGAAGTCCTGGGTCACTAGACTTGAAATGGCTCTTTTCAGGGGCTCATACCCTTCTGCGTCCCCATAGGCAAACAAGCGACTCCGTTTTTGCTCAATGGCCTGGTTGAGGCAGATTTGGTAGGCCTCATAAGGGAAAAAACGTGGATCAGGTGACGCCGACTTGAAGTCAATTGTTGGGCTATCTTGAACCTCTCTTGCAGGCCCACCCGCCACATAATAACCACTTTGGGGTTTGGAATACAAGAGCCCCTTGTCCTTAAGATAGTTCAAGGCCTTGACCGCAGTTGACTGGTGACACTGATAGGTCCTACACAGGCTGCGTACCGATGGCACCTGGTCTCCAGCCTTGAGTTTATCCCTCAATATCCCCTCTTCCACATGACTTGCAATTTCCATATATCGATACATGCTCCACCTCACTGTAGCGCTACAGTTTTGTTTTTCTAGATTGTATCATGAGCCTCCCTGTGGGACAATGAAGCTATAAAAAGGAGGCCCCATGAAAAAAGCACACCTATCCGCCCTCATTTACTCTCTAACGGTTGGACTATCCTTCCTCATTACCAAGTTAATCATGCCCTATGGATCGTCAACGGCCATCCTGGCCCACCGGTTTACCATCGCCTTCTTGGCCTATGGCGCCTACAGTGTGGCCACCAAACAAAGCGTCCGTCTGACCCTGGACAAGACTCGGGAGTGGTGTGATTCTTCTGGGGGTTGTTGTTGTAAACTTCTCAAATTCCATAACCCACAGCTTAAGAGTGGTACTAAAAAAGACCAGATCGGTTTGATCAGGTCTCAGTTTGTCCACTAAATCGGCAAGATAGAGACTGTAGAAAACTTTCTCAGACCCAAGTAGGCTAGTTCCAGTTACCAAATCAAAGATTTGGACTGTCACTGAGCGCCGCGGACTCAATACAGTTGGTGAGCGATCTTCTAGATCGTGATCCAGCTGGGTTGAGGCCAGCAACGCAGTATGAGGGAGTTTTCTACGGTCTCACTTAAAGACCTTCCGCACATGGGGACTCTCCGTAGCAAACAACATGGGCTGGTAGGTCACGTCAAAGGCCATGACGTCTCCCACCTTATAGCCAGTAACCGAGTCCTCAATATCCACAATCATATGGTCGGAAGACCCACCCATGATCTGGACAGCAGAGTCTCGAGGCAGCAACTTGGTTACGTCCCCCAGGTCCTGGTTGCCGATGGCCAGTATGGCCCGCAGCCTCTCACCCCGGTCCTCATAGACCGGGCGGTTTCCAAAGGCGTCCTGGCCCAAGTTTCCCACCGGATAGGTGGGTTTTTTATTGACCTCAATGATCTCCACCTTGAGGGTGAAGACCTGATCGTCTAGGCCCTCAATGGGACTGTTGTAAAACATGGTGTAGTCCTTGGTGCAGGTGATCCCCTCTCCCAGGCGGAGCTGGTTGATCCGGTCCGGTAGGGTCTTCTTGTAGACCATGGGGAAGGTGGTGGTGGCCCCACCGGAAATCACGTCCAGGGGCCGTCCGATCCAGCGCTCGATCTCCTCGCCAATGGACACTAGGTCTGTCAGGTTGTCCACGGTTGGCAGGACTGACCCATAGCAGGACAGGTTGGTTCCAATGCCATATAGCTTGAGGTTTTCTAGATTTTCCTCCACATGGACCGCCAGTTCCACAAAGACGTCGTGGTCAAAAATCCCCTCCCGCAGGTCACCCAGGTCATACATGAGGATGACCTGGTGGGTCTTGCCTTGCCGACCCGCTTCTAGATTAAGAGCCTCTAAGACCACACGCTCAGAGTTCATGCTGGTCCCCGTCAGAGAGTCAAATCCCAGGGCAATGGCCAAGGCCACCATAATGGGGATAAAGACCAGGGTCTCCTCCGCCATGCCAAAGATTGCCCGCCCAAGGAAAAGGCGATGACGACAATAGGAATGAACAATTTCTCCTTGCCCTTGGACCTGGCCGTTAGCCTGCCAATACCCGCCTCAATGGCACCCGTGGCTTCCACCACGGCAAAGGCCCCACCGATCATTAAGATAAAGAATATAATCAATGCGGTTTCCACCATGCCATCTGGCACAGCCCATACAAACTCCATTAGCCAACCGGCGTGTTTTCCACGTATGTAAAGGACTACGGATTGACCACCATACGGCCACTGGCACTTTCGTGCATGTCATAGACCCCTGCTGGTACAACATAAGTTAAAGGTGCACAAATTGCTGCAATAACTAATAGAATGACGTAAACGTGTGGTCCTTGAAAGCGTTCCTTTTCCTTACTCATGTTTTCCCCCTTTTTTATTGTTTTTTGCCTTTGTCTAACCTCCCTTCTTTATAGTAAGAGCTGGCCGATGGCCGTAGCGCTCTCTAAAACCTCTTGAATTAGGTCTTTCTTTCTTGCTAATAGGGCCTCAGACTTGATCCCCGACAGGGCGATACTACCGTGGAAGGTCCCGTCCCGCTTGTAGACCGGAGCCCCAATGCCGATCTCCCCCTCAATGTGTTCCCCGTCACTGAGGGCATAGCCCTTGAGCTTAGTGGTTTCCAGGGCCTTGTAAAAGAGCTTGGGGTCAGTAATCGACCCCGGATAAGCCGAGTCCAGGTCAATCTCATGGACCAGGTTCTTGAGGACCTTGAGGGTATAGGTATTGGCCATGAGGACCTTGCCGTAAACCCCGCCGTTGACCGGGTACATCTCCCCCGGCATGTAGGCAATTTGCTGGTTAAAAGACGCCGATTCATAGACACTTATGACCTTGTTGTCCCTCAGAATGGAATAACCCACCTGGAGCTTGGTCTTGGCAGCCAGACTGTTGACCACATTTCTGATTTCAGCATATACATCCTGCATTTTAGGGTACTGCATGCCCACCAGGTAAGTCCCATAACCCACATGGTAGTGGCCCCCCTCCCGCTTGTTGACAAAGTTATGGTCCACCAGGGTATTGAGGATACGGTGAACCGTGGCCTTATTAAAACCCAACTTTTCACTTAACTCCCGGGCTGTGTATTGGTGGGGCGGTTCCTTAAAGGTATTGAGCAAAACCAAGGTCTTGTCGATGGCTGTCTGCTTTTTTGTCATTTTTGATCCTTTCAAGACAGTTCATATTATGGACTTTGGTCCACATTGTGAATTATTTGTAGTAATATATCATATTATTCTGTCTATTTCTAGTCGAATTATATCGGACGATTATGCACTTAGTCTAAATATGATCATTCAAGGGCTGAATGTGCAAAAACCCTCAATTAACATATAATGTATGTTATTCTTGCCGTAGCCTCCGGAGAGCATAAGAAATCCGACTAGAAAAAGGAGCGACAACATGAAGAAAACCATATGCATGGCATTGTCAGTATTGACCTTGATGGCTTCTACCCCTGCTTTTGCAGGAGAGTCACTCAAAGGGCTTCCAAAAGAACCAACGGAATTACCTGGGATTATTGCACCAATGGCTTTAGATCATTGGGAGTATATTGGAGTAACTGAAAGCCCTGTAACAGAATACGTTCGTAGTTACATTGCGCCTGTTACAACAACTATGTCCTGGTCAACTACCTACACGGCATCTTCATCACAGGAATTGTCCGCAAAAGTAGAAGCTGGTATGGAAGCTGCAGGTGCTAACGTCAGCGCTGAGGCAGGAGCAACCTTTATTAACGGTAGTGAACACCAAACAACAATTACATTCACTCGAACGGAAGTTACAAATGTTCAGTATGATGTCTATCAGGATTTCATGTATAAGTATCGGGTTTACAAGCGGGGTACAGAGCTAAAACATGAATACTACAGTAAACGCTCAATCGGTTCAGAATATCCGGTAGCGCGTTAGCAGAAAGGATCGAAAATGGCGATACTCAGAAAAATTGCTTGGGGACTCTATGCAGTCAGCATTCTAATCCATAACATTTTGTATGCTCCAGCAAGCGAAGTGATTAACCCCGATTCGACTCTAGCAATGGCAAACATGATAAGGGTTTCTCTATTCCAAACGCCACACAATCCTGATATGCCTTGGGTTTGGTACCAAATCGATTGGATCAGAATTGCTGTTTTTACGACCACGGCTACCCTTCTGATTGTTGCATTTGAGTACCTTTATCACAAACGAAACAAAGCGACTTAATAGGAAAAACCAGCTAAGTGGAACCCATTTAGCTGGTTTTTTGTGTGCCTACTTGCACATCAAATACATGTATCGTTGGCTTACTATTGATCCTTAGGGGGATCCTCACCGTACCCAGCCCGGGACTAATGGTAAAAAACTGGCCATCCCCAAGCTTTCTTGTCCCCTTATGAAAATGGTCATAAGCAGTCTTTGCAAAGGGACTTCCTCCTTGGCCATGGGCCCAGTAGGCATCTCCCGCTCATAGTTGCCAAGAACCAGATACACTCTTGACTCAATCCGCCCCAGTTCCCCAAGGACCCTCACTTGAGAAGCCAGGCTATTGGCATAGTCGCCAGTTGCAAGAACAAAGTCAGGGTTTTGCTTATTTATGATATCTGCCAGAGACCATTGATAAAACTCGTCTTGCCGTGGATGTCTGACACGTGGACATAAGTTAAATCCCTTTTTCCAGTCTCATTCAAATGGGCCTTGTCCATATGTAGATATTGCGTCTGGCTCAGATAATAACCTACCAAAGCCAACAAAAGCATAAACATAAATACCGTCATCATTGTGTCTCCTCGCCCCTCTGGCGTCTTTCCCTTTAACCGATGCGCCCTCACCCAAACAAGAGACCTGGCCTAGCTACATGGTCGTGTCAATTGCTTTATTTTACCATAAAAAGAGGCAAACCCTCCTAATTAATAGGAGAGATTGCCCTCAAACATTTACGTGTTCACAAACTGATTACATGCCTTTTTCCACTAGCTGCCTACATTCTTCCGCCAGCCTCCCCTTAAGCAGACTCCTCACCCTCTGGTAGTCAAGCATGCCCAGATAGTCTCCTCCCTTTAGCCAAGAGACAAACTTTTCAGACGTTCTTCCATAATCCCCTCCTCTGCTCCACATAAAAACGCATGTCGCCTATTATTTGTGTCAGAATTGATTCCATCTATAAGCTATGTTTTCCTTTGTAAAAAAGTGCATGGTAATCCACCTGTAACAAGTTGAATATCCCTTTTATTCCATAAGTCATCGAGTTGGTAAAATGTAAAAAAGCCACGAGGCGATCTCGTGGCTTTTCCGTGTTAAAATTGTAGAGTTAATGAATTAGCATTTCAGGTTACAATACTCACTCCGACAAATGCGTATGCTTAAAGTCGTCTTCAAACTTAAGTCCATAGTCAAAAACTCTATCTAGGCTAGAATGGGAAAAGAGGACAATGGCGATTAGCATGACTAGTTGATTGGATAGTAGGCTACCTAATAAATAAAGGCCAATGGACAAAGCTCTATGATGGACTAGGTTGTATACCCAAGCACCGACTCTAGTGTTGATGGTATAGCCTAACATGCCCAAACCTGGTACCAGAAAGAGGACCGCCAAGAGCCACCATGGGTAGTCCAGTTGGGCGTAAAGGATGAGGCTTGCGATGAAAAAAGCTAGTTCTTCTAAACGGATTAGGTTTTTCATTGATTACGTCCTTTCTTAACCCTTGTATATCCGATAAAATAGCCCCACATCATGGTTCGATGTAGGGCTCAAAGCTACTAATCACTCTTAATATTTCTGGTTGTCTGCTTACATATCTTCTGTACATTCACGACGCTTCACCACCATACACATACCCAAACCCATACTCCCCAACAATCTCAAAGCCATTCTTCTTGGCCAACCTGATAGACGCCTCATTGGCCACTGCACAATCCCACTTTGGCTTGAGCCCGGCTGCCAAACAGGTCTCAATCAACTTGCTCGTGAGGAGGGACGAGACTCCCTTGCCCCTATGGTCCTTGTCAGTGAAAAGGTCCATTTCTACTTCCCCATCTGCCACCGATGCGCCCACAGCGTAACCAAGGATCTGCCCCTCACTTTTAGCCACCACGCCCTGGCCCTTGGCTAGGAAGCGGTCTTTAGATGTCCAGTAAAAGAAAAAGCCCTCATAGAGGGGGATAAAGGAATCGATGTTGTCCTCGTTAATGGGTTCTAAAGTGAAGCCTGATTGCTCTTGGGTAATAGGTTTAAACTGGTTTGGTGAGAACTTGAATGTATATCTGGGATAATCGCCAACTTGAATGCCGACAGTTTCCTCTAGCAATTTCTTTGTATGATCTGTGATCCCAAACCAAAGAAGGGGCCTTGCACCCTCTTGGATCTGGTCAGTTAAGAATGTGAGTGCTTTTTCTTGGAATCGACTGGTGTCAAAGTCCCCAAGGGCGTAACACCAGTTGTTGTCTCCAATGACCAGCATGGCTGTAGGCTCTGTTTGATCATCCATGTAGAATGTCGCTTTAATATCTCCCTGGATCATGGACTTAAGTAAGGGAAAATGAAGTTGGTCTGGGTTAAGTCTTACTGAAAAATCCCTTGTCTCTTGTGGTGTAACTGCGTACATACTGACCTCCTCTTCAGATAGGGTTGCGTAAAGCCATGACACCTTAGTTAGTACCTAAGCCCTCCGGTGCTTGTTGAGTTTGTTCATCCCGTATCTCCAGTAGAGGGGCATGATGATTGCGGTTATTACTAGGCCAAAGAAGGCACGAACCAGGAAGGCTACTCCAAGATAGACAAAATCTTTGGCCGACCCTGTCCATGGGTAGTTTTCAATGAAGAACTCGCTGAGTACGCCACCGATCCCTACTCCGATACTGATACCTAAGATGCCGTTTCTCATAAAGGTTTTAAACCCCTGGCGTTCTTGTTTGAGCCAGTAGGTGTAGTCTTTTTCTTTCATGGTTTGCTCCTAACCTGGTGTTTTGCATGATGTCCAGTTCTTCATTTCTTTTCTACATTTTAACATTGGTAGACGAAAAAAAACACGCTCACTTCTTGTTTGAAGGAGCGTGTTTTATACTTACTTGCATTGCAACTATTGATTATCAGTATCCCCAATAACCACACCAAAGTTCATGCGTAGCCAATCGGGCTGAAAATACTGGGACGTATACTTGTCTGGAAAGACCTTGGGCCCCTCCACTTCCTCGTCATATCCATTGATCACATGGAGTTCCATATGGATATAGGTGGTGAACTGGACTAGGACGTCTGTAGCCTTTTGGTAGTCGTCGTCGAGATAGAGTCGATAGGCCTCTCCCTCAGTGTAATGGGGCAGGTTCCTTGTGATCATGGCGATCAACTTATCCCCAATGTAAGCTGAAAAATAGTATTCCTTTTTCCGGCTTGTGTAGTAGATCAGGACAGACCCCGTGTCCATTTCAACCTCATAGTAGAAGTCAAACCTTCGAGCTTTGCGTTCTTTTAGCAAGCCAACTTGTTTCCCCTCTTGGTCTAGAATATTGGCCTTGTCGCACTTGCCTGTCCAGAAGAGCTGGCCGATTGGACGACCAAAAAAGAGGCTATAGTGCTGGGCATTTTCCATGGTGTAGAGGAGTTGGTTGTCTGGGTCTGTGATTTCGCAGGCGAATGCGTCAGCGTCTGTCTTAAACCTGGAGTGCATGAGGACTTGGTTGTCCTGGCGGACCTCCAGGTGGGTTATGTTGTTGGATATGCTTTCGTGGATGTCTAGGATCATAAGTTGCCCACCTTCTTCACTTCCCTCTTCCCCTTCAAGTCATACCACGACTTATTCACCGCTAATGTCGCAAGCCCAAGGAGTCCGAATGCAGCGGCGTACTTGAGGGCCATGTTAGGAATAAGGGCAAAGGGAACCACTATACAAACAAGTTTCACACCCACACTATTCCAGTACTTGATCTCGTACACCCCACCACAGTGGCCGCATACGAGCTTGTTGCTGGAAAAGGAGGCTCTTGACCATGCCTGGGCTGGAATCTTGTTGTGGCACCGGTCACACATGGACGCCAGGTCTACTTGGCTGTAGCCACTGGAATCCAGAACTTCATAGTTTGCTGTTTGCTTCTGAAAGGCTTCATCCGCTTGCAAGTCTAAGAGTTTAAAGCTTCGGGCCAGTAGACCAAACAAGGCAATTTGCGCTGCTCCGACTAAAGCGTAAAAGGCAAAGTTGTATATGATCGTGGGGTTGCCCACAACCATAAAGACCTGGCCTAGGAACTTCCATGACGTGACGCCAAGAAACAAGAATGAAATCCACTTTTCTTCTTTAGCATCTAGGCTTGCCCTCAGGGCTTTGACAATCAGAAACAATTCCAATAGGTATAGGGCCACAAGGCCAACTCGAGCTGCTGTTGCAATTACTGTAAGTAAACCTTCGCTAGCACCCTCACCCCACCAGGAGATTAAGTGGCCGTAATAGGTGTTGAAACATGCAGCCACTGCCCATATGGCAAAGTAGCCTTTGAAGACACCCTTGGGTAGGTTGAGGTCTGTTCCCTTGCTTACATGTTTTACGAAGGCAGTCAGGCAGTACACGGTGAGTAATCCCACGATTAACTGGGGCCAGATGCCGAGTAGCATGTACCGTATTGTTCCAAGGATACTACTGGAAAAGTACCTCCCCGGATTAAAGGTAAATAGGTGAGGAAATTGCATAATAGCAATCCCTTGTGAATACAATGTTTCATAAATCAAAA
>CAYFHQ010000040.1:0-29440 GCA_964342805.1 uncultured Peptostreptococcaceae bacterium
AAAGGAATTTGGCCTGCAGAATGACCTTCTAGAGCGAATCGTGAAGGACGACGTCTTTGGCCTACAGGCTTCAGACATTGAAAAGCTACTGAATCCAATGGACTACATTGGACGATCGCCAGAGCAGGTAGTTGAGTTTATTGAAATGGAAGTGAATCCGATCCTTGCCAAGTATGGAGACCTCATTTCCGAAGATGTTGAACTAAAAGTATAAATTTGAAATTAATGTGATTTTGAAACTGCATGGGGTATACTTCTGATAGTCAGAGGGGGTACTCCATGCAGTTTATTAATTTTGGTCAAATTCATGCAAAATCAATGATGTTCTTCCGACAGCTAGGCCTTGACCACTGGGCGGAGGAGATCGACCGGACATTCGAAATCCAGGAGGAAGACGCTTGGATTGCAGACCGAATGCAGACCCTAAGTTTAAACCAGGCCATTGTCCTGCCATCCTTACAGTTTCAATATGAAAACATGGATAGGGTGATCCAACAGTTTAAGGACAAGGGACTCAACCATGAAGACGTGTTGATTGCAGACCGTGTGTCTGATTTTTACTGCCACAGTGAGTCAGGCTTTCGCCAAAGGAGTGAGTCATCAGCCTACTTGCTCTTTTATAATCTGGAAGCCCCCCATAAGGAAACCTTTGGCCTTAGCGCGCCCCAGGTAAAGAAGTTTTTTGAAATCAAAAATTGGACTGGACTGACCACAACCGAGTTTATGTTAACCTTAGCCCGGGACGGTGACCAGTTAAGAGAAAAAAGGGACAAGTTATGGACTTGGCTGGTGGACTCAGACTCAGAGCGTAACCGCGCCATCGCCTACTATACCCATGACGCTGTTCGCATTTACCACTGCAAGTATGGAAGCAGCCACAAGGACCGGGGAGCCCTGGTTACACAAGTGGTGCCCCTACGGGAAGTTAAACAATTTGAGCGTTTTTGATCTCACCTAGTCAACTATTGAGGGATTGCCACTGAGCAATCCCTTCAGACGTTACTGGAGGTAAGATTCCAATGACATGACGAGAAAGGAAGGACCAGTGGACACTACAAAAGACCTACTCATGGATCCAGAGCAAATAAAAGCTTTAGAAGACGCTATTGATAAAAGAGTATCCGTTCGAAAGTACCATGAGACCCCCTTGGAAGAAGGGGTCCTGGACAAGTTGTCAGCCTTCATACGCCATCTGCAAGTTCCATTTGAACATGACGTCCACCTGGAGCTCGTTAAGAGCAATAACTTCTACTATTTCAAAGAGCCCCAGGACACCTGCCTGATTGGAATACCCAATAGGGGCTTCGACCACCAGGCCGCTGCTGGTTTTGTGGGTGAGTTGTTTATACTTTATGCCGTTTCCTTGGGTTTGTCGACTTGCTGGTATGGCCACTACAAACATAAGGGAGTCGATGCGGTTAAAGAGCAACTGGGCATGGGCTACGACGTCATTTCCATTACCCCCATTGGTTATCAAGAGCATGGTTTTCAATTATCTGAGAAAATCTTTTCCAACCGCCGAAGACCTGCCCACAAGAACTTAACAAAGGACTCCCTATCTGAATTTCCAGATTACATATGGGAGGGTCTCACTGCTGCGGGTAAGGCGCCTTCGGCCATGAACAGTCAATGTTGGAACTTCAAAGTCACCAAGAGTGAGGACTACTGGACAGTGGAAATCTTTAAGCCAATGGAGTATACTCACTTTAAGTGGGACTATCCAGACGTGGATGTGGGAACTGCTGCAGCGCATTTTTGGTTGTCTGTTTGCAGGAGTGGCCATGAACCCATTGTACGACTAGGGTCCAATGAGTGGCATGGCAAGTGGACTTTCATGCTACCCTTTGTGTAAAGCGGGTGTTTCGGAGGAATAATGGGGCAAAGGAAAGTTAAACTAAAAATGTATGATCCCAACTGGGAAGGCTTGTTTGATGAAGAAGCAATCCAACTGCGGTCCTTGTTTGGGGACCAAGTACTTCGGGTCTACCATGTGGGCAGTACAGCCATACCGGGCATATTGGCTGCGCCTGTCATTGACGTAATCGTTGAGGTTCGCGACATCTCGAAAATCGACTATTACAACCAAGCCATGCGAAAACACGGCTATACCAGCTTGGGGGAGAATGGTATTCCAGGACGACGGTTCTTCGTTAAGGGGCCGCTGGAAGAACCCAGCCATTACATTTACGTATATGAAAAAGGGGACACAGAAATCGGCAAAATGATGGACTTCAGGGACTACCTCAAAACCCACCCATCTGACGCCAGAGCCTTCTCTATCCATAAGTCTAAGCTGGCAGAGACCTATCCAGATGACTTCAGTGCCTATGAGGTCCACAAGGTGGATTTCTTCTATGACATGATGAAAAAAATCGATATATGGAAGACCAATATCATGAAAGATCTGTTTTAGTCAGTAAATCCAAACATGGAGAGCAATAAGTATGTTTGTGGAATCTAGCGGCTAGACCAAGAAAACCACCTCTGAGCGAGGTGGTTTTCTTTCTTTTTCATTGCCACAGGTAGACTTTCATGGTAACATGAGAAAAAAGACCCCCTATAGGGAGGGGTGTGAAAGGTGAGTGAACCATGTTTGGACTAGGAAAAGGGCCGAAGTTAGGCCGTGTAAACCATGATGAATTGAATGAAATGTTAGCCGATAAATCCGTCAAGCGCCAGTTTATCGATGTCCGTACACCAGACGAGGTCAGCATGCGCAAGGTGAAGGGGTTCAAGAACATTCCCCTGCAAGTATTTCAGAATCGTGTAGGTGAGTTAAAAAAGGACCAGCCTGTTATCCTCATTTGTGCATCCGGTAGTAGAAGTGCCTCGGCAGGTCGATTCCTCCTGTCTCAAGGCTTTGAACAAGTTTTCAATGTTCGTCGGGGCCTGATCGGCTACAGGTAATGCCTAGCCTTGCTAGAAAAAGTAATCTAGAGTTCAGCGTGTGCAAACGTCAACCACAATTTGGTTGGCGTTTTTTTTGATCAAGGAAGTTCTGTTTAAGCAAAAGAAAAAAGGCCCCCATATGGATGGGAGCCGATCGTTCATTCTCGTGTCGTAACTAGCGCAAAACAGCAGCGGTAAGGAAAAAAAGTATAAAACCGGGCAACATGATTTTGAGCCCCAAGCTGACATTGGTGAAAATATCCTCCCGCTGAACCACAAGGCGAAAGGGGGACCAGTCATAATTAATGAACAGGAGTCCCAGGGAAATGAAAAATAAACCAAAAACAGTGAGTAGTAGAGCTAACACATAGTTAAACATAATAATCCTCCCTTACTTACTATAAGGTATTCGAATAGAAAGGCCAAGAGAAAGTGTTCAATTGGACGTTTGTTGTCACTAGATAATGGGAATTAAGTAAATGATGGTCGGTAATAAATTACGCTACAAACCTGCTGGTATACGCCAATTGTCCTGTTAAAGTCCAAGAAACCTAGGTTAAATCTATGTAAAATGGTATAAAAGACCTATAAAAAAAGACTGTCTGGGTATACATTCTATTACCTAGTGGATAATTCGTAGGATAAACCAGCGAAAGGAGACCATGCATGATCCATCACCGGAATACAAGAACGATATTGTTTATAGTCTTTATCATGATACTTACTACCGCTTGTTCACCAGTGCAAGCCCCCACTTCAAATGACCCTCTAGTAGACCAACAACAAAGCCAATCAAGTGACCCCCTAAATGTTGTCCCAGAAAAAACATCTCAAGACGACCAAGTCATTAAGATATATCTAAGTGCAGACCAAACCGTGTCCAAGTCCTCAGGGAGGGCCATTGAGCAGGGAATCAATGTAGCCTTGAGCCAGGTGGACTGGACCATCCATGGACGTCCCGTTGAAGTTGTGATCTTAGACCACAAGGGAAGTTCCCCACGGGCTAAGCAGCACCTGGATGACTATTTGGCTGATGACCAGGCCCTCGTGGTTTTCTCAGGTCTCCACTCTCCACCTATCTTAGAAAACATGGCGTTCATAAATGAAAACGACATCCTTATGTTGGACCCTTGGGCAGCAGCAGGTCCAATCACTCGGTACGATTCACAGGAAAACTGGATTTTTCGCCTTTCTGTGGACGACACCAAGGCAGGTCGATACATTACTGAGTTCGCCATTGGCGAAGGCTTTACGAAACCCTACCTGATCCTTGAAGACACCGGTTGGGGTCGGTCTAACCAGAATACCATGACAAGTGCCTTGGTTGACCTAGAAAGAAGCCACTCAGGAATCGAGTGGTTCAACTGGAGTCTTGGCATTAACCAAGCCAAGCAAATCTTGAGGCAAGCCAAGGCTTCAGGAGCCGATGTAATCTTTTTCGTTGGCAATGCCCCTGAAGGCAAAGTATTTGTAGAAGCCATGACCCAATTGGATCAAAAAGACCGCCTGCCTATCCGTAGTCACTGGGGGATAACAGGGGGGGATTTTCCCCAGGTGATCAACCAGGAGATGCGGTCTAGCGTAGACTTAAAATTTTTACAGACGAGTTTTTCCTTTGTGGACTTGGTCGACCACCCAATTGCCACAGACGTGCTCAAAAGGGCGTATGACCTATATCCCAACGAACTCAGTCAACCAGAAGACATCCAAGCCCCCACAGGCTTTATTCATGGCTATGACCTGACTCTGTTGATGCTGGAAGCCTTAGACCAGGTAGATCCAGACTTAAGCACAATGGAGAAACGGGACGCCTTGCGTCTGGCCCTGGAGAATATTAATGGACCCGTCCAAGGGCTGGTCAAGTCCTATAGCCGCCCGTTCTCAGTTTTTAGTGAAGGCAACCTAGACGCCCATGAGGCCCTAGGCATAGATGACTTAAAAATGGCGACATATGGACCGGAAAATGAAATTCGTCTGGAACAATAGGTATAGAATGTAAAGGTGAGTGACGTTAGGATCGGAGGTCGCATGGGACAAGAAAAAAGAAGAATGTCATTTTCAAGGTTTATATCCTTGATCACTTCAGCACCCATTGCAGCCATGGGCTTGATCATTTTACTGGCAGTCTTTGTACAAGTGACCGCCACAGTTGAGGCCATTGAGTCTGACCAGATCCAGCAAGATGTAGCCTTTATGAAGTCCTCTATTGTAGGCTTCTTAGAGGTCAGAAGAACGGCTCTTGAGACCGTGGCTACCCAGCCCATAGTGGTTCAGAGTGTCCTCCATCCCAATGACAACAATGACAACATGAAGGACTATCTAGATAGCCTCATGATTCTCAAAAAAGACTACAACATGAGTTTATATGATTTTAAGGGTGAGCTCTTGTACAAGGAAGAATCCAAGGCCAGTAGAAACTATGGGCCAGAAACCTGGATGCAGGACCTCCTCAGCGGGGGAAAACCCTCCCACTTAGGGACCATTGAAGACGGCGAAAATTGGTGGTTGATCGCAGTTCCAGTTATTTACTCAGGGTCAGTAGAAGGGGTCTTGGTTGCAGAAATACCCATTGCAGATATATTTGATGGGTCAGAAATCACCTCAATACCAGCAGGCATGAAGCTAGAACTTTTTTCTGGAGGAGACAAGGTGATTGGCGTAGGGGACGATATATCAGGTATTTCCCATTCTGAAGTAATCGATGAAATGGGTTTGCAAATCGTCTTTACCTTGGATAACTCAGCCACAACCAATGCCATCAACACCTTAATTGTTAGCTTGATTCTTGCCATCGGCGTCTTTACAGCAATGACCATTATCATGGTCGTTTACTTCGGTAAGCACTTTGTTGCACAGCCTGTAAATGAAGTAAGGGCCATGGCCATGCAGCTGGCGGACGGTGATAGGCAATCGGTCACCATGTCCAAGTCTATGATCATGGAAATCCAAGCCCTCCACAAGCAATTTATCATCATGGCCGATCGCATTGATGACCGTGAGTCTGCTTTAATTAAGACCAATGACTTGCTTGAGGATAAAAACAGCGCCCTGGAAAAGGCCATGGAAGACCTTGAAAACGCCCAGGGACAAATGATCCAACAAGAGAAGTTGGCATCCATAGGCCACCTGGCAGCTGGTGTAGCCCATGAACTTAATAATCCCATTGGCTTTGTGTCCAGTAATTTTTCGGTCCTTAAAGACTATTTTGATGAACTCAACACCTTCTTTGGTTCCGAAAAGGTCAGTGAAATTCCAGACAACGTTCAATTTGTCATTGACGATGTCCCTGAACTTATTTCTGATTCTCAGGAAGGCCTTAACCGGGTAACCAGTATCGTTAGAAACCTCCTGAGTTTCTCTAGGGAAGATATTGATGAGCGGTCAGACTATGACCTCAACCAAGGAATTAGGAGCACCCTGATTGTTGCTAGAAACCAATACAAGTATGTGGCAGAAGTAGAGACAGACTTGGGAGACCTCCCCCATATTTATGCCAAGGGGAGTGAAATCAACGACGTCCTCCTGAACTTAATCGTCAACGCTTCCCATGCCATTTCAAGCCTAGAGAATAGACGTCAGGGCCTAATTCAAGTCAGGTCTTATGCTGACGAAATCTATGTAACAGTTGAAGTTGAAGACAATGGCCCCGGTATAAAAGACCATGTAATTGGGAAGATCTTTGATCCCTTTTTTACAACGAAGGGTCTAGGTAAGGGGACAGGGCTGGGACTAAACATCGCCTACAATACTGTAGTCGATAAACACAAGGGTGTCCTCCGTGTGGAGTCCAATTACGGGGAAGGAGCCAAGTTCACCATGAAGCTTCCTATTGGAAACAGGGAGATCAATTAACCGCGCTGACGGATAGGTCTTGTTGATTATGCAGACAATTGATGACCCGGGCCAACAGCCCGGGTCATTGTTTTGTCAAAAATCTCAGCCAAGACCTGTTCAAGTATCCAAAATCAACGACGTGAGAGGTTGGTGGTAGGGTAGAATGGTATGATGATAATAGACAGAAAATTCAGAATCAAAGGAGTGGGATTATGTCTGACAAAAGAGCGTTTTTAGAAGAACTGGAACTGGATTTTGACCTGGACCGCATTGGCAACCTGACCTTGTTTGAAAAGTACAAGTTTATTCACCTTATCCGATTGATTTATCAGGAAGCAAAGTTTGCAGAAAAAGAAGGGGTAATGCACCTAAACAAGTCTCCCAATTACACGGCCAACAAAACCTATACCCTGTTTGCCATGCTATTGGTCCATGGTACTAAGCCGGACCTCTTCCAAGAAATCATCATGAATTATGCCCGTAGTTTTGAAAAGAGTGACACCAACTATGCAAAGATCAGCCTGATTGGTGTTGGCCTCATGATGATTGAAAAGGGCTTCTCAGCAGACGCAATATTTAACTATCTCATGTTGCTTTTGGGCCGTGACGTCCTCATGAAAAATAAAAAGTACAGTGGTATCCCGTCGTCCTTAGATGGTCTGGACATGGAAAGTGTGGACGAAATAGAGTATAAGCCCTTTGAAGGGGAACTTCGCAAGCTAAAATATGACATGTTAGCCCTCTTGGATGTAAGCCATTCCAATGGACTCGATTATACAACAGACTTGATTAACCATATTTATGGCCACGAGGAATTGGTCTTTTTCTACAATATGATGAACATTGGCACACCGGAAGTAAGAAACGTCATGTATAATGAACTCATGCTCAGTGAATCAAGACATCGCAGAATCCTCATAGCGGGTGCCTATGCGATTTTGAACAGGTATGACGTTTTTACTACACATTATCTGTTCAACTCTATCATTGGTAAGTACTCCCGTTATGATAAGGACTCCCATGAAATTGAGGCGGAAGTCCAACATCGCTTAAAACTGATCAAGGAGAAGGAACGGTTGGAAATCATGTAGACCTAGAAGGAGGCGCCCATGACACCCATACAGATTGCCTTGACCCTATTTGTTGTATTGGAGACCCTGAATGTGGTCATACTCTATTTTTTCCCAAAGACCACCAAGGGCAATGGACTGGGCGTATTTAAAGCAGTTGACAACCTTGACCAAGCCAGTGGACTATTGGTGTCCTACCTGACCAACTGGGTGGCAGGGACCAAGGTGATCTTTATTGGCCTGATCCTGGTAGTCCTAGTCTTTGCCAGCAACCAAGTCCAGCTCTATACCAGTGTTTTCCTCATACCGGCAATCGCCACCTTTTACTGGCGACTTTACCCGCTAGCCAAGGAAATGGACGACAAGGACCTCTTACAGCCCAAGGGATACTCCAAAACATTGGGCCTTATGATCGGTGTCATTTTAATTGTCCTCGCCGGGGCAATTGGACTGACAGTTTTATAAATCGTCTACCAGATTATTGCAAAGAGGCCAATCCATTGAATCAAATGCGGTTGTAGCAGTCCAATGGGTTCAACACGGCTTAATCAATGAAACCTGCCCGATGAAGCTAAGCCAGTGGGTGTGATCTCATGGATTCAATGATGCCAAGTCAATGAAAGCACCCAATGACGCCAAACAGGTAATAAGCCAAACCGCGATAAAAACGCTGACCCTACAATGAGTCAGCGTTTTTCTGTGGATTAAAAAATGTGAAATTCCAAACAAAGTGCAAAAAGCGTGATTTGAATCACCGTTTTCATTCTTCCTTATGGGTTATACTGTGTTTGTAAACAAGGCGGCGAAACACTTTCAGGAGGGTGTTTCCCCATCACATATAACAATAGCCCAAAAGCGGGATGAGCGAAGGAGAAAACCATGCTACAAATGAGAAACCTTGAAAGACAACATACAGATATCCGTGCCCTAGTTGCAACCATTCAAAGAAAAGTTAAAGACAATCAGAGCCAGGAAGCTATGACCCTCCAGGTCCAAGACATAGTAAAAGACATTAACGCCCTAACAGGAAAACTAAAGGTCCACATGTCCACAGAAGACAAGTTCCTATACCCAGACATGAGAGCCAGTGACAATGCGAAACTTAGAAATGCGGAAAAGAAGTACAGTAACGAAATGCAGGAAATTAGCCAAGCCTTTGTGGACTATAGCAAGACCTTCAACACCCGGTCCCGTGTCCTGGCTGACACCAAGGCCTTTGTTTCTGAAACCAACCGTGTACTTGGTCTGCTTGTTAAGCGACTAGATCGAGAAGACCATGAGTTGTACCCACTGGTAAAGGGTCAGTAACTAAACTGTAACTAAATATAAACTGTTCATAAGCCGGGCTTCTAAGCCCGGTTTTTCCTGTTTTCCTGGGTTTTTGGATCATTTTCGAACATGATGTTAAGGATTCTGCTCTTTTCCACGGGTCTATTCTGTGCTAAACTATACAAATGTTGTCGGGAATAACCCGATGTGAGTGATTTCAACATTTCTATAGACCAATGAATAGAAGAAATGTATACGATAAGGTGCTTTACCAAGGAGAACTACATGAATAATTGGAAACGTGCAACCCAAATGAACCTACTGCTCATTTGGATCTTTGTTGGCATTCTAACAGTGGTGGCCTTTTTGAACGGTGGCATGGCCTATGGACTACGGGCCATGACCCTGACGGTTGGGACAGGGGTGATTGCCAGTCTACTACACTTTCTTCCCATTAATGAAAAAATGAAGGGAACCAGTCTAGTTTTAGTGCCCCTATTGGCAGCCATTGCCATGTCTGTCACCAGTGGTGGCATAGCAAGAATGTTTAACATTTATATACTCAGCCTGGCCATGATGGCCCTCTACTTTGACCTTCGTTTTATGGTGGGGTATGGGCTTGCAGCAAGTGGCTTATTAACAGCAATCTACTTTGTTTCGCCCACAGCCCTGCTGGGAACCGATAGTAGTCTGGGAGGCTTCATAGCCAGAATGGGCGCATTTGTTTGCGTTTATATTGTCCTAGTCATGTTGACCAAGTGGGGCCAAGAAGCCGTCCGCGATGCCTCAGAAAAAGGCAACCGCAGTGCCCAGGCCCTGGACCAATTGGATGGTGTTTTTGCAGGTGTGAAAACAGCCATAGACAAGCTGACGGAGGAGTCCACCTTTGCCTCGGGTCAAATGAAAGATAGTCTAGAAGGTGCCCAGGCCAACGCTGACGCCTTTAAGCAGCTGGCCAACCGGGTGGAAAGGGCAGCTTCTACCATTGCAGAGGTTAGTGAGGAAGTCTACACGACAGCAGAAGGGATGGAAAAGACCCATGCAGTTGTGCAGGACGTGGACAGTCAGTTCCAGAGGGTCAATGAACATGTGGAGACCAGTGGCCAGTCCTTAGAGGCCCTCCAGTCCAATATGGAGATCGCTTCAGGTGCCATAGAAGAAACCTTTGCAACCACCAAGGCCCTGTCCAACAACATGGAGCAAATCCGAAGTTTTCTTGACGGCATTACTGCTATAAGTGACCAAACCAACCTCTTGGCCCTCAATGCTTCCATAGAAGCGGCCCGAGCGGGAGAACAGGGAAGAGGATTTTCTGTTGTAGCTGAGGAAATTCGGAAGCTCTCAGACGAGAGTTCCACCTTTGCCCAAGGGATTCGCAACCACATGCAGGTCCTTTCGGCCTCGTCTACTTCTGCCCTGACCGGTATAGAAAAGGGCAAGGCAGCAATGGAAGAAGGCAACCATTCCCTAGGTCAACTTCAGCTAGCCTTTGATTCTATGACAGACAGCGTGACCATCGTGGATAAGGACCTGAAAATACAGTATGACATGATCACATCCATGAATAAGACTGTAGCAGAAGTGGAAACCCAAGTGGCCTCCATAGCGGAAGTACTTGAGGAAAATGCAGCTACCTTTGAGGAGGTGTCCTCACGGACGGACATGCAAATGGAGATTACCCACCAGGTGTCTGCAGGTATGGACCGGATTCAAGAGATCAGTGGTAACCTGGAAGAAATGACCCAGTAGCCTGCATAATTCCGAGCACGTCTCTCATAGAGGAGGCGTGCTTTTTTATTGTTATTAGTTGAACTTTCATCTATTATGCTTTATACTCAAATTAGATGAACTTTCAACCAAAGGAGAATCTCATGCCCTTAACCAGTGACGTATTAAGAGAAATCGGTGCCTTGTCCAGGACCATCCACGCCATATGCGACGCCAAGTATAAGGCGTTAAAGTTGCAGAAGGGTCAATTCATTTTTTTAACCCGCATCTGTGAAAACAGGGGAGTTATCATGAAGGACTTGTCGATCATGCTGAAGGTGGACAAGACCACCACCACTAAGGCTGTTAACAAGCTCATTGACAGGGGTTATATTCATAAGGAAAAGGACACCAAGGACCAAAGGGTCCACCGTCTGTATCCCAATGACAAAACCCTTGAGATCTACGATATGTTGATCGAGGAGGAAAACAGGGCCATCGCCATATGTTTTCAGGGATTTACCCCGGATGAAAAAGAATTGGTCCTGACCCTCGTCAACCGAATGAAGGAAAATATCGACCAGGACTGGCGGGAGATGAAGAATTATAAAGGAGAGAAACTATGATCCGACAAGCTACGATGAAGGACGTTGAAGCCATTTCAGCCATGCTACCGGCCATTGTAGGACAAATGAACGCGGCTGGGAACTTTCAGTGGAATGACAAGTACCCCCTGGCAGGAGACTTTGTGAGGGATGTAGAAGTAGGCAGTTTATACGTTTTCGAGGATTCCGATGGAACAGTGGGAGGCTTTGTCTGTGTGGACTTCAACGAGCCCAAGGAGTATGGGGCTGCCAAGTGGTCCCAAATAGACAGGGCCATGGTGGTCCACCGGATGGCAGTCAGCGTCAACCACCGGGGGTTGGGCATAGCCAAGGCTTTTATGAGCTTTGCTGACCAACTAGCCTTGTCAAAGGACGTCTACTACTTAAAAACCGACACCAATGCAGTCAATGAAAAAATGCAGGGACTTTTTGCCTCCTGTGGTTATGTGGCTGTTGGGGATATTAAGTTGGAAGGGAAGGATGGGGACTTTAGGTGTTTTGAGAAGGTTATAGAGGCTTAGCTTCAAAGGCAAGAACTAGCCAACTGCGATATGCTTTCTAGTTCATATATGGAGAGGCTTGATCTGATGCAACTGCAAAAGCAGTTGCTTTTTTTTGTTTAGAACCAGATGGCTATTTATCAAGTGCTGAAAAGTATGATTTAGGCAAGTCATTTAAAAACATAAAGCAGCAAACATATAATTCCATAAATGACACTCATTCAAGTTTATAACATTTATGGATGCCAAAAATGAAATAAATATGGCAAATTGATTAAAAATAAACCAAATATTGCACATTAGGGACTAATGTCCCTACGAGGTGTATGATATTCTACCTATGCACGATTCTAAGAAATGGCAAACGAGTAGAAAAAAAGGGTGTTGTGACAGGGCTAAAGTCACAAGTAACTTCAAACCTGCATTTCTTCAGAAGCGTATTGCTACTTTGAACAGGTGCATTCCTTTGACAATAAAGGGTTTGGGGCTGTCAGCATTTGACTGGCAATAATACTATGGAGGGTTAGTATGAAACGAAAGCAATTTTCGCGGGTAGTTGCCTTATTCATGGCATTACTAATGACATTTGGTTCAGTAATGTCAATGGCGAGTACTGGGTCCAGTGCCAATGTGGTAGATCCACTGGCTCTACTGGACATGGCAACATCAAGTGGAACGACAGGTGTACCAGCTGTCACACAAGCAGGACCTCAAGTGCCGCAGGCACCTGATGTTGCACCGGGCAAGGTGAGCCCTAATATTATGGGTAAGGAACAAGGTCTGACAATCAAGACCTTTGACACACCCACTCTGAACCATCATTTGGACCTTCGTACGGGTCAAGTTATGGGTCTTTCAGAGGATGCCTATGTAGAAGCCATAGGTCAGGACCTCGTCTTGAAGAGAACCTTTATAGGTACCGACGGGGCTTTTGGCAATGGATGGGATTTTAATCATCATGGTGCCCTACGGATGTACGCAGAGTATGGCATGGGTGAACTGAGGGCAGACGGAACCAAGCGTGCCTATACCTTTGTTCAAGACGACCCTAATGGCAACATCCTTTATTATGATGGCGACGACATGGTCAACTATGAACTCCACAAGGGCCATTATGAACCTGCTTCTGGAGACCAGCTCCAACGGGTGAGCAAAACAGAGTATGTTGCCACATTGGAAACAGGTGAAACCATTACTTATTATGGATATTTAGCACCTTGGCGAAATGGACAGGACCCACGGGAAGGCAAGCCCATTAAAAAAACTGACCGTTTTGGTAATGTAACGACGTATACATACCATGGGACAGGGAAATTGGCGTCCATTACTTAACCGGACGGTCGTTCTTTGGCCTTTACATGGAGTGGAGATCGTATTGTCAGCGTAACTTTGCCTGACGGAACGCAGAACCTGTATACATATAATAGTGCTGGACGTTTGATTACAGTAAGCAATAATGGTGAAAATCTAGCGTCCTACACCTATACAGCCGACGGCAAAATAAAATCAATGAAGCAAAATACTACAAAACTGCGCTACAGTTACCAAAATGGCAAGGTGAGTGAAGTCAGACTGGCTGACGACCGCTTACTTTATACAATTACCTACTCAGGTAGCACAGTTAGAGTGACAGACGGAGAGAACAATACAACCGTTTATACATATTCAGGAGAAAATTTAAGCTCCGTTACGTCTCCTGAGGGGAATACGACCCAATTTACCTACGACGAAAAAGGGAACAGAACATCAACGACAAATGCAGCTGGAACTAGCACATATGTCTATGACAGCAAGGGTCGCAAAATCCAGGAAACGACACCTGCAGGTGTCGTTAAACGATGGATGTATGAAAATAAGTTCAATAAAATAACCTCAGAGGAAGTGGATGGTCAATTTGTACGGTTTAGCTATGACAACAATGGGCTACTCCTTACACGTACAGACGCAGGTGGGACACAGACATTCACCTATGATAGCAAGGGGCAAATGCTAACTGCAAGAGACCATGCTGGGGTTGAGTCGACTTTTGCCTATAACCCATGGGGGTATGTTGCACAAAAAGTGTCACTGGAAAGCGGGAAGACCAACTACACTTATGACGTCATGGGGAAGGTACTGACTGAAGTCCGTGAAGGCGATAAGTCAATCATCAACACCTACGATTCAGAAAAAAGACTGAGTAAGACGGACGAAGGTCTTGGTAAAATATACAACTACACTTATGATGACCAGGGTCGAGTACTCACTACAACAAATGCCTTGGGTCAAACTTCTAGCTACACCTACGGGTCAGCAGGTGAAGTAAAGACGTTTACAGATTTTGACGGCCTAGTGTATACCTATACCTATGACAAGGCTTTTCGGGTAATTAAGGCCCAGGTTCTAGACTATGTAGAAACCTATGCGTACGACGGTGAGGGCAGGACGCTAGAAGTCAACAAAGATGGTCAAGTGACAAGCTTTACATATGGTGTGCATGGGGTTGAGACAGAAACCGATCCAACAGGAACCCACACCTATACCTACAACACACAAGGAAGAGCCTTGGGTCGTGTCCGTACGTTGGCCGATGTGAAGGGTCAGGTTCAAGTGTACACCTATAACGAACAAGGTCTGCTTGCTAAAGTAGAGCAGCCAAATGGGGTGGAGATCACATATGCCTATGACAGCAAGAAGCGCCTTGTGGAGGAAACCCATTCAGGGGGAAGACCGGTAACCTACGTTTACAACACCCATGATCAAATCATTGAAACTGTCAAGGATGGACTGGTTTATACATATGCCTATGATCAACAGCGACGGTTGGAAAAAGAATGGATCGATGGTGTGCTGGCCAATAGCTACCAATATGACCAGTGGAACCGGGTCACAAAAATAGTCAATGGCTACGGTGATGCACTGGCGTACACCTATGACGCACTGGGCCGAAAGGAAAGTGTTACTTATCCCAATGGGTCATCGAGCACCTTTACTTATGACGCCATGGGTCAGGTCAAGTCCATAAGAGACAACAAGGACCAGACCATGACTTACGCCTATGACGCTGCGGGTCGTGTGACAAGTGTAACCCTACCCAACGGGGCGATCAATCAATATGCCTATGACCTAAAGGGACGACTTGTTTCCGTTATTGATCCTTCTGGCAGTGAAATCACCTTTGATTATTATGAAAAGGAAAACCAAACCCTTGTGACCTACTCGGGTGGTCGATACTACTTATACAGCTACAATGATTTAGACCAACTGGTTTCAGTGAGAGATCCACTGGGGCAGGTGGAAACTTTTGATGTGGACGTTCAAGGAAATCTGTTAGCTTATACCAACAAGCTTGGCCAGACAACCCACTACCATAGGGACGAACTGGGTCGCGTGATTGAAGTTCAACACCCAGACGGAACATCTGAGCAAACGGCTTACAATGCCATTGGTCAAATTTCCTATGACATTAATGCACTGGGCTTAAAAACAAGCTACACCTATGATCCGTCCGGCCGAATAAGTACCATGACTAACCATAGGGGGGCAACAACGACCTATACCTATGGAAAGTCAGGAAACCTAAAAGCAGTTCTTGACGCTTACGGAAATGGAGACGGCTATGTCTACGACACCCTTGGACGACTTGAATACACCCTTGACTCCAATGGTGGAAAAACGACCTATACCTATGAAGCGGGTAACGTAAAGTCCATTACCCTACCAAGCGGTGGAACCGTAGAGTATACCTATGACCAGTTTGGTCGTGTGGAGACTGCTCAAGACGCAAATGGTGGCGTGTACACCTATGGTTATGACGCCATGGGCAATACTACCCAGGTGGTAGACCCTTATGGCAATGAGTCCAAGTATGTATACGACCTCAGTGGTCGGGTAGTTGAAGAAGTTGACCAGGTGGGTGACACCATTCAGTATTCCTATGACGCACTGGGTAACCTGGTGTCGGTCAAAGATGGTGAAGGAAACCTTGCCCAGTTTGAGTACGACAAACTCAACAGACTGCAAAAGCAAATCCTTCCAGAGGGCAACACCATCTCCTATACCTACGACGCGCTGAATAGAACAACAGCAACCTTTAACGGACAGGCAAAGCTATCCGAAACAAGCTATGACATAAATGGGAATGTCCTTACCCAGGCAGACGGGCGAGGCAATGAGACCAAGTATGCTTATGACCTTCTGGGTCGACCCACGTCTATTGTGGATCCTGAAGGGAATGAAAGTCTATACAGTTACGACGATCAAAAAGGAACCATGGACCACACAGACCCCCTCGGCGGGGTGACAAGCTACACCTTTGATTTACTGGAGCGGGTAACATCAAAAAGAGCCGTTGACGGTACTGTGACTACATTTGCCTACCATGGTAATGGCCAGCTAGAGAGTGTTACAGATCCACTTGGAAGAACAAACCGCTTTACTTATAACGCGTCTGGTCAACTTGCGACCACTTCCAATGCCCTTGATCAAGTGACAGCATATGGCTATGACCCGGCAGGTAATCTTCAAGCAATCACTAGACCGGATGGTACAACCCTTTCCTACGCCTACGACTTAATGGGTCGCGTAATATCAGAAACCCTGCCAACTGGTGCTGCAACCAATTATACCTATGACCCTGCAGGTCAAGTGGCAACAATAGATCATCCTGCAAGCGGATTGATCACCTATGCTTATGACGCCAATGGCCGCATGGTCTCACAGAAGAATGCTCTGGGACATCAAACCAATTTTGAGTATGACACCAATGGGAATCTGCGTCGACAAATTGCAGCAGATGGAGGCGTTACGACCTATGCCTACAATGATTTAGGTCAAGTTACATCCGTCATTTTACCCAATATGGGTCAGGTAGCATATACCTACGACGCAGCAGGATACATGCTGTCCTCGACAGATGCAGCAGGCGCAACTACTTCCTTTGACTACAATGGAAATGGACAACTATTGTCCACGATCAACGCCATGGGTCACACCCAATCCACGACCTATGACGTTCTAGGACGAGTGGTAGAGCTTGTTGAGACCAACGGAGCAAAACATTCGAATACCTATGACCTTTCTGGTAACTTGAAAACATACACAAATCCAGAGGGTGGCGTATTCACTTATGAGTATGACCAAGTAGGCCGAAATACTTCCGTTGTTTCTCCACTGGGACAAAAGACGCAATTTACCTATGACCATGGCGACAACCTCATAGGTGTTACAGACGCCTTGGGTCAAACAACAAGTTATGCTTATAATGAAATGAACCAAATGATCCAGGTCATTGACGCAATGAATCAAACGACTTCCATGTCCTATGATCCACTGGGGAACATGGATCAAGTTATTCTAGCCAATGGTATGGTAGAACGTTATGACTATGACTCAGCTGGTCGACTGGTTGAGGCGATCAATGGCGCAATGGAGACGACTTCATATGCCTACAATGCCCTGGGTCAAGTCAGTCAAATTCATCGCCCAGACAATACGTCTGTTCAATATGGATATGACAGCATGGGCCGAACAAGCTCAGTCCAGTATGATGACATGGCCTTAAACTACACCTATGATCAAATGGGGAATATAACTGAGACGTCTTCGCCAGACGCCAGTGACACGTTTACATTTGATCAAGCCGGCCGACTCACAGGCCAAGTAAATGTGACCTTGGACAAGTCTGTTTCTTATGGATATGACATTCTTGGAAACATGACGTCCATGACAACTGAGGATCGGACCTACCGATATGCCTACGACGAGGTGGGCAACCTGGTCTCCATGATTGACCCAGAAGACCGTGAAACGACGGCAACCTTCGACAAAGAGGGTCGACAGTTGACTAAAGCCTTGCCAAACGGAATGGTGGAAACGCGGTCCTATGACGCCAATGGCAATTTGACCAACCTGTCCAATAGCGAAGACGGGCAAGTTGTTTCCTCGTTCACTTACACCTATGACGCCCTCAATAGACGGCTTACACAAGCTGAGGAAGACGGAGCAGAAACCACCTATACCTATGATCCGCTGGGTCGGGTAACAGACGTCACCTATCCATACGACAAGGTCCTAGCTATCCGAGACAGCCAGGAATGGATCAATGGGAATGGGAATATTGCCAAGGAAGAGGAAAAAGAACCACTGGGTCCTCTGCTACCACAAGAACCCGTAGAAGATGCGCCCGCACCTGACAATCCTGACGAAAAGAGCAATAATGGCAACGGCAATGACAAGGGGAAAGGCAAAAACAAAAATCTATCCTACCACATCCTAGACAATCTATTGGTCAGCTTAGATTTTTCAAGTCTATTGCTGGTTGCTAACAATGGCAAGGGTAAAGGCGGCGGCAGCGATAACAGCAATGCTGGTGGAAATGGTGGCGGAAACTCCAGTGGAGGTAGTGAGGAGTCAAGTCCACCACCAGAACCCGAGCCCGAACCTGCAAGTGAAGAATCCAGTAATGGAAATGGTAATGGCAACGGCAATAGTAATGACAACAGTAATGCTGGCGGTAATGGAAATGGAAATAGCAATGCCGGAGGCAACAGAAATAGCAACGGAAACAGCAACGCCGGTGGTAACGGCAAGGGCAAAGGGCTAGGAAAAGAAAAGAACGTTAAGGAAGAAAAAGGCGTCATCACGATGATCTTCGAGTACCTTACGATTTTTGACATTCCAGAAGTGGTTGATTATCAAGCGAGCTTCTTTGCAGAACCGGTTCACTCGGTGAAATATACCTATGACGAAGTCGGTAACCGCTTAACTATGTCCGATGACGCTGGCACGATTTACTATCGTTATGATGGCGCTGGTAGGTTGACGTCGGCGGGTAACGAGTCCTATGAGTATGATCTGAGGGGGAACCTGAAACAAAAAACGTCTGGAGACGTAACCATTGATTATACCTTTGACAGCGCGGATCAGTTGGCCAGTGTTCTTTATAGTGACGGCACATATGCCATGTACAACTACGATGGGTTCGGCCGTCTAGTTGCCAGAGAAGAGGCTTCCTACGACCCTAAGTTCCTAGAGGATATTGCTTCTGGTGCTTTTGGAGAAATGAAAACCACTGTGGTACGTGAAATGCCTGTTACTTCCAATGGTAACGGTAATAGTAGTGAGAAATCCAACAACGGCAACGGTTATGGTAAATATAACAATCCCGGCCAAGGTAACAAGTATGGTATTACAAAGAAACTGGAAACTGAGATTGGAGCAGACCAGTACCTGAACCAGGACGTCCTTCAGTATCAATATGTTGGACAAGGAAACACCCTCTTTAAGACCTATAGCGACAAGGGTTCTCCCTTGTTTGAAAACTACTTGATGGGGAATCAGGTCACAGCACAAAAAATGTTCGGCCTCCACGGCAGAATTTCTCCTTCTCGCGAAGAAACACTCAATACCAATGGTGGCATGATGTACTATGAGTACGACGGCCTAGGTACTGTAAACGCCTTACGCGATCGCCACGGAGACCGGATTGAGCAATATCGATATGACGTATTTGGCAACCTTTATACTGGAATAACATCCCCTTACAACATGAAGGGGTATACTGGCCACATGTACGATGAAAAAGCGGGACTTAGTTACATGAATGCCCGTTGGTACGACGGTTCAGTTGGTCGCTTTGTAAGCGAGGACACATGGCTAGGCCAAGTGGCTTCTCCCCAGTCACTCAATCGATATGCCTATGTTATGAACGACCCTGTAAACTACACTGATCCCACAGGTAATGTACCAAGCTGGGTAGGAAGCAGTGAACACTGGGAGTATGGCAGCTGGCACAATGTCTACCATGAGTATGAAGATGGAAGAATCATGGACTTTGACTGGCGGTACGAGTACAGAAGTCAACTGGTCGACTCTTGGACTTCCTATGGTTCATGGTCCTATGACTCTGGTAGTTCTTACTCGACTGATCGGGAGATCGTTGACGTATATAGACGGTCTGTTGACAAGCACTACGAATACAACGAAGACCAATTTGTCACGCAAACCAACTGGTCTTACAGTTTCCACCTCAGTGATTTAGGCAATAGCACCTATACCGTCGATTATGGAACAGACACACGAACGGAAATTACCACTGCAGCTGAAGTGGCAGGCGTTAATCAGGACATTATTAAGGTGGAGTTCGGTTTCATCGAAAACGACTGGAATACAGAACCAGATGTAGTTGAAACAGAAGCTCCAATAGAGCTAGAGACACGTAGTACAGCAATGGCTGTGAAGTCTACTAGTTACCAGGCACCAAAAGAAACACTTGTCCGAGAGGTGAAGCAGGTTATTGACCGAGCACCCAGGGACATCAGATTAGCAGACTTTGAGCAGACAGAATATGCACCTTACAAGCCAGTGGAAAAGAAGACATATCCAGAGTCAGCGGTTCGAATGAAAGACAAACTCATGGAACCAGACTATGTGTCGTCCAGTTCACCGGCCCAAAGCCCCGCCAAGAAGTCCATGCTGGACAAGGTTGGAGGCTATGTGGGTGACTCTCTCAAACAAGTTGTTCTTGGAAAGTACTCAGACACGAACACACTATTGGGAACAGCCCTAGAGATTGGAGCCGCCTTCACCGGCCTAGACGCAGCGGCAGACATTCGAGATCTGGTGTATAATGTACAAAACTGGGAATGGTCATTCGGCCACGTAGCAGACACCGTCCTAACAGCCGCATCGTTACTACCAGTGGCCGGAGGCGTGGTCAAGGCTGTGAGTAAAATCGCAGACCATACAGGCAGTATAGTAAAAGCTGGTAAGAAGCTACTCAAGTCCAGTGGCAAGATCCTCAACGGCCTAGTCAGCGGTGGCAAGTCCTTGTTCAAGTTTGGCAAGAAGGCCGCCAAGGCAACAGCTGATCTGGCAGGTAGGGTGGCCTCAGGAGCAGGAAAACTCGTGTCAGGAGCCGGCAAGGCCATAGACAAGGGTGTCAAGGCGACAAAGTCTTTCTTCAAGTCCGTGGGCAGCGGTATAAGCGGCCTATTCAAGAAGAAGAAGGTCGTTGAAGAGGTCGTGACGGAAGTGACCCCTCAGCCGCAGAGATTGCAGATGAATTTGCAGTTGTTTGCTGGTAAGGGGACGGGTAAAACTTATACCGTTAAAGGAAAAGACCTAAGTGCAAATGAGTTTGATGCGTTAAGGCGAAAAGCTGTAAGAGATGCATGGAAAGCTGAAAAAGAACTGATAGAGCAAACAGGAAAAGGAAGTAGAAATTGGACTAAAGTAGAACTTGATGAGCTGATGACAAATGGAAAAGTTAAAGGATATGAAGGACAACATATGAAGTCAGCTAAAGCTTATCCTGACTATGCAGGTGATCCAGATAATATTCAACTCCTGAAGGGAAGAACTATGCCTATAAATGAACACTTGGATGCTCATGGGGGTAGTTATAGGAATCCTACTAATGGATATTATGATCCAGAGACAAAGGTGTTTATTGACTTTGGTGATAAAGTTCCTTGGGAATAATCTAGAGAGAAGGAGAGTCATAAATGAGCATATCGTACAATGAGAAAAATCAGTTCATAAGACCTTTTATTGAAGAAGTTGAAAAGTATGTGAAAGGGGTGCATGTCCTAGAACAAGGTGCTGTAGAGGGCGATATATTAGATTTTGAGAAGAAGTATAAGTTGGTGTTACCTAGTCAATATAAAGAGTTTTTGAAACTCTTTAATGGTGGAGAATTGTTTGCTACTCCAGCGGGGACAGTTTTTTCAAGACTTGTTGGAAGTGGTGTGTTGGAGAATGGAATACCATATCTTGAGAAAAATTTCGAAAACCGTTGGCCAGAAATGCCAGAGTCATTTTTGATAATTGCTGATACAAATTATGGTGATGTAATTTGTATAGACATTGCATCTACAGATAAAACTGATACAAGAATTGTTAAGTGGGATCATGAATCTGGAGAAGTATCAGCAGAATGGAATTCTTTGATTGATTTTCTCATGTCAGAAATGGAAATTGGAGCTTATCTTGTTGATTACGATGGAAATGACTTGTAATTTTTGATGGAAAGAACACTCAGTTAAAAAAACTAGATGAGTGTGTAAAACAAGACTAGATGAATCAATAATATTAAGCTAATCGCATAACATTATGATTAAGCGGTGGAATCGACACACAAAGTCATTCCATCGCTTTCTTTCGGTTTACAAAGCAGCATATCAAATAGCATCCTCAATCTGGTGTATAATGTACAAAACTGGGAATGGTCATTCGGCCACGTAGCAGACACCGTCCTAACAGCCGCATCGTTACTACCAGTGGCCGGAGGCGTGGTCAAGGCTGTGAGTAAAATCGCAGACCATACAGGCAGTATAGTAAAAGCTGGTAAGAAGCTACTCAAGTCCAGTGGCAAGATCCTCAACGGCCTAGTCAGCGGTGGCAAGTCCTTGTTCAAGTTTGGCAAGAAGGCCGCCAAGGCAACAGCTGATCTGGCAGGTAGGGTGGCCTCAGGAGCAGGAAAACTCGTGTCAGGAGCCGGCAAGGCCATAGACAAGGGTGTCAAGGCGACAAAGTCTTTCTTCAAGTCCGTGGGCAGCGGTATAAGCGGCCTATTCAAGAAGAAGAAGGTCGTTGAAGAGGTCGTGACGGAAGTGACCCCTCAGCCGCAGAGATTGCAGATGAATTTGCAGTTGTTTGCTGGTAAGGGGGCGAATGAAACTAAATTGCTACCTGCTCCACAAGGTACCAACCCTTGGGTAGATGGAGGAGATATAGCTTCAATAAAAGCACCAAAGGATTTTGAAATAAATATGGCGATGGCTCCAGGTCAGACAAGACCAGGAGGTTGGGGAACTCTAGATGATATTCCGAATGTAAACTACGTCAGAAATCCATTAGCTGTTACTCCAGAATTTAAACCTGAAGTTTCAAAAGTTCAAAGGTGGCTTGTTCCTGAAGGTACTAGGATTCAAATTGGGGATGTTGGTCCTCAAACATATAAGGGCATCTTATATCCTGGTGGGGGTAACCAAGTACAAATTCTAAACTATTCAGACAGAGCAAAACTAATACCATTAGGTGATGCAATCAATATTAAGTAGGTGATAAAATGATAGAAAATTTAAAATGGAGCAACAAAGAAAAGAATATTGAGTGGACAGTAGGAAAAGATACTATGAAAATTGAAACGGAACTACCACCATTTAGTGTTATTCTTACAGAAGACTGCAATAACTTGGCTATAGTTTTTTCGAATGAGGAGTATGGTAATGAAAATGCATATCTATATTCATTTGATGGAAATAATTGCATTAAATTGGTACACCCTCAAAGTATCAGAGACGTAATATGTTTTCATGAAATATACTATATTTCTGGAAAACTAACGGCTATCATTGCAACATCGCATTGTGATTTTGCCTGTGAAATTGACGAAAAAACAGGTGAAATTGAAAAAGTCTATGAAACAAGATAGACTCACTGCATAAATCATCACTAACTAGCAACATAACACAATACAAAATCCATGGAATGGGCAACTACAGTCGTTCCATGGATTTCTTTTAGTTTTTGATAAAATATCTTACTACATAATTATGATACTGCAGTCAGTCGACCGTGAATCATAATAAATCCCACCTAAAACACTAAATACAGGTTCTAAATGGAAAGCGGGGGCATTCCTGTGGAACTGAAATGAAAACCCAATAATTAGTCAAATAGTAGGCATAAGACCGATGGCAGAAGCTGTTGGTCTTTTTGTTGTGGAGAAAGGAGAACTATGGAACATATCAATGAATTTGAAACGTATCTCAGAGATAATGGAAAAGCAGAAAAGACCATTGAAAGCTACACAGGGGATATGAAAGGATATATTCAGTATTTGAAAGAGAAAGGCATCACATATGACGGAACTATTAATCGTTTCTCTGTGAATAGCTACAAGAACCATCTAATAGATAATAACTATCATCCAACCACTATCAACAAGAAGCTGAATAGTCTCCAGTCACTGAACATGTTTCTTGTGGCAACAGAGCAAATGAAGAACATGGTCATCAACCTAGCTAGAGACCGTATCAAAATAGCTAAAGGTTCTGAGAAGAAAGTGGAAGTATATCCAGATGATGTTGTCGAAGCATTACTGTTTCATATGGAATCAGGCAGTAAATCACTCAGGGATAAAGTTATTGTGAATCTACTACTTTTCACAGGTGTTCGGGTCAGTGAACTGGTTGCCATCAGGATTCGGGATATTGATTTTCTGAATCATCAGCTAAAGGTTATTGGTAAAGGTGGTAAGTATCGTGAAATACCACTTAAGCCTGAACTGGTTGAGACCATCAAGAAGTACATATTGAAAAGACTCTCTAATCCCTACTATAAGTCAGAATATCTACTTCTTGGTCAACGTGGAGTGCTTGGAAGAGATGCAGTGAACCGTATTCTCGCTAGAATCACCAAGGAAGCAAAACTACCAACAAAGCTCAAACCTCATGCTTGTCGTCACACCTTTTGTACCAATCTCATCAAGAAGGGTGTACCACTTACTACTGTGGCAAAACTGGCAGGTCATGCAGGAATTGATACTACTGCTAGGTTCTATGTCGGGTGTAGTCATCAGGAGAAAAGGGATGCAGTCAATCTGCTATGAGGAGGTTTGAAATGAAGACATTTGCAACATGGGATAAACTAATGGAGCTTAAAGGAAAACTGGAAAAGAGTATTTTCTTTGAACTGAAACGATACTTCATCGAGTTGGTGACAGAGATGCTTGATGAGGAGGACTATCAATCCTATGATGTTTCTGAGGTGGGCAAGATATCTGTTCTGGAAAGTGGTGATGAGCTCGCCCATCTGCCCGACATTGGCATGACAGAGGAAACTATGACAGTCCTTGAATCAATTCCTGAGTATGTGGAACCAGTCAGACTATCCAGTGGTTTGTGGTACAGGGTCGTCATCATATTCGGGGACTCGGGCGGGGTGGTCATCTATGTACCAGATGAAATGGTCACTGGGGATTTTGAAATATGGATAAACGAATGGAAGGAGGAAGAACATGGCTAGAATCATCATGCTAATTGCGGAAGTGGTTGTACTTGTGGTTGAAGAAGTCGCAAAGAAAAGATAAGAAGATGCTCCAATATCTATCATGGGTATTGGAGTAGTTCTATTAAAGACACAAAATAAAATTTTTTTGAAGTTTTTTGAAAAGTGTTTTGGCATAGGAAGAGTTACTCAAAACCCTTTCAACACCGCTTATAGCAAGGTTTTCCGTTTTTTACAAACTTCCTAAATCATGATATTCTTATCTCAATCGATTAACAACTGAAAGGTGAGCTCACCTTCTTTCCAACATGAAAGGAGGTATGTCATGCCAGAATTATTAAGCAGAAATGACATGACGAAAGAACAAAAAGAACTCAGTAATAGGGGGTTCAGCTTTGATGAGAAAGGCAAGATTGTTGGATTCAATGGAACATTCTTTGCTATGTACATCAGAGATAACTATTATATCAAATATTCAAATGATGGCAACTTCTATGAATACGACTCAGGGGTATGGAAGGTATTCCTTCTAAATGAACTGAAAGCTTTTTTATATGAAGTATTGCAAGAACCGAGGATGGGTGTCTGGTCAACTGGACGTGAAAAGGAATACATTGAATCTATGAAACGTCTTTTGATTGAAACTAAGGAGTTTAATTCCTGCAAACACCTCATCAATATGAAGAATGGGATGTATGATACTATCAGAAACAAACTCATTCCTCATGACCCCAAGTACCTCAGTACCATTCAGCTATCCATTCAATATGATGAGAAAGCTAGGTGTCCAAGGTTTGACCAGTTTCTTGATGAGGTATTTGAGCGAGACGAAGAGAGAAAGACAAAAGCAATTGAGTGGTATGGTTATTGTCTGTCAAATTCAGTGGAACTTCACAAAGCACTGATTCTATACGGTGGCGGTCGGAATGGCAAAGGAATCTATACGGATATCCTGACCATGATTATCGGCAAAGAGAACCTGTCCCATGTGGCTCTGAGTGAACTGGGTAAAAGTTTTTCAAGAGCGACACTCTATGGCAAGGCTGTCAACATAACCACTGAGACTGAAATTGGTGGGAAAAGCTTGAATACACAGTACTTCAAAGCGATTACTGGTGTTGATAGCATCACAGCAGAGTTTAAGAACCAACCAGTATTTTCATTTGTACCTAGTGTGAAAATGGTCATCTCAATGAATAATTTGCCAAGTACAAAAGATAGAAGTACAGGTTTCTTCGACAGATTAGATTTTCTACATTTCAGCAGATACTTTACAAAAGATGAACGTGACTCAAAGCTACTTGAGAAGTTGGAAGCTGAATTGCCTGGTATATTCAACCTAGCAACAAAAGGTCTCGGAAGACTTAAGAAGAATGGATTTAAGATGGCACCTTGCAAATCGAGTGATGCTCTTCTTGGAAAGTACAAGGAGGAACTGAATCCTATCATTAGGTTCTTTGATGATTATGTTGAGGTAGCAGAGAATGACTACCGTCAATGCAATAAAGCAGTATATAATGCTTTCAAGAACTGGGCAAATGACAATGGTCACAAAGGATTTGCCAACATTAGCACTAACAAGTTCTGGACAATGTTCGAAGCAGAAGCAGAAGAACGTGGTATTGAAACTGAAGGAAAGCACTCTGACAGATTCAGATATCACCTTGGAATTCGTCTGATTGAAGACCATCCAAATACAAAGTACAAGAAGATTAAAAGAAAAGTAAAAACTAAACCTTTAACTGATAAAATCGATGAGATTTTTGAGGATGATGAATAACTGTAACTTGGGTGGCTGGGTGTGTGGTCATGTGGTTAAAACTGAACCTTCAAAAGACAAGAAAATGATGATTGAAGATTTCTCTGTACACACCCGAGTACCCAAACCAAGAACTAGAGCAATAAAGTCATAATCAAGAGTAATTAAATCTGATTAACACCAATTTGAATTAACTATAACGAAGTAAATAGACCATCAAGCATATATTATTTTCATGATGGTGAATGAATAAATATCATACAGCCCATGTCTGCAACAGTGGACATTTCCAGTATACGGACTGGCTTTCGCCCCGTGCCACATATCAGAGGTTTTGGTATGTAAGGCTTGAATCTGAGGTTGCCGACGTGGAGCTGGGAAGGAGTACACATGAACAAGGAATATCTTAAAAAAATGAGCCAAGCCTATATTGGTCTTGACCTTCATAAGTACACCCATACCGCTGTGGTAATGGATTGTTTCACAAAGCAATTGGGAACTGTACAGATTGAGAATAAGCCTTCTGAGTTTGAAAAACTTGAGAATGAAATCAAAAGGCTGGCAAAAGACAAAGTAACTCTTGTTTTCGGACTTGAGGATGTTGGTGGTAATGGACGCTCCTTGGCACTGTATTTGAAAGACAAAGGGTACATCGTCAAAGAAGTCAATGCTGCACTAGCTGCTGGATACCGAAAGGGAGATGCCCAGTACAAGAAAAATGATGAACATGATGCAAAATGTGTGGCAGAGGTACTCATCAAGAACTTGGATACACTACCTGATGCTAAGCCACAAGATTTGCATTGGACAGTGGGGCAATTGGTTAATAGACGTCATGTGTTGGTGAAGAGTCAAAGTATTCTTACTTTGCAACTTCATGAGCAATTGAAACATCACTACCCAAGCTACAATAAGTTTTTCTCCAAAATCACTGGAAAAGGAGCCTTGGCATTTTGGGAGACATACCCATCACCAAGACATCTTGAAAATGTAACTGAGGATGAACTGGCAGAAATGCTGAGGAAGTCTAGCAGAAACTCCATGTCCAATAGAAAGGCTAAGATGATCCTTGATATAGTCAGTAAAGATGGAAATACTACAGAAGGTTATCAGGAACAACGTGATTTCATTGTGAGAAGTCTGGTCAGGGACTTAAAACATCACAGTCAAGAAATCAAGCTAGTTGAGGAACAGATGGAAATGACTGAAGCACTTCTTGGCTATCAATTGAAAACCATGCCTGGTATTGATACGGTCACTTCATGCAGACTCATTGCTGAGATTGGCGACATTCATCGGTACTCAAAGCCAGATAAATTAGCTAAGTTTGCTGGTATTGCACCTGTCAATTTCTCCAGTGCAGGTAAAGGTAAGGACAAGAAAAGCAAACAAGGTAACAGGACATTACATGGGATTTTCTATTTCATGGCTGTTTAACAGGTACAAGTAAGTAAATCAACAAAGATTCCAAGGAATCAAGCCTTCTATAACTACTATCATAAGAAAATAAAAGAAGGTAAAACGAAGCAACAGGCACTGGTTTGTGTGATGAGAAGGCTAGTAAATATCATTTATGGGATGATGAAGTCAGGCTCCGCATACAGAATGCCAATTGTTGAAGTTACTACAGTGAATCAAGAGTCGCAGAAAGTAGCATAGGAAATCGGTACATGATATAATTATGGCAATGGTTTGATGACTGTTGCCATTGTTTTTCACTGGTAACAGTTTTATACCTGAGGGGACGGGTCAAACTGACGACATCTATGCAGGTGTAAAAGAAGCTTCTGAATATCTTCAATCACAAGGTGTGCCACGTCAGTATAGGAAACAAGCTCTTGAATCGTTCAATATAGAAACTATTACAATGGATATTGCAGATGATGCAACATATGGAATTAGATTTTATGATGATGTGAATGCGGGAGCAAAAGGAAGATACTTATTTGAAACTTTTAGTAATGAAACTACTCGAAGTAAACTTGCATTACCATATGAATGGAACGGAATGACTGGAATTCAACAGTGGCAAGTAGCTCCAGGAACACCAATTATTAAAGGAACAGCAGCACCACAATTGCAAATGGGTGGTCAATATATAGGAGGAGCAAAACAATGGTATATAAACAATCTAAACGACCTTCTGGTTCCGTAGGATTCAGTGAGAAAATTGATGATGCACTGCAACAAGTTGAATCTGCAATACTAAGACATCAAGAAGGTGAGATAAGATTTTCTAATGAGAGGCAATTAGAAAAGATACTTCATGAATTAGAGCTGATGAAAGAGGTGAGTAGTTCAAACGAGTTTACTCCAGCATTTCCAAGCATTATTGTTGATTCATGGGACTATAGTAACGAACTTGGAATCTTTTTGCTAGACCTATATGAAGTATACAAGAAAATAAAGTAACGACATAAAAACATAATTTCTAGCAACATAACACAACACAAAATCCATGGAATGGACAATCTCAGTCTTTCCATGGATTTCTTTTTGTTTACAGTAAAATTACTCACTGCATAAACTAAATACTGCAGTCAGTGACTCTATAACCTTTATATTCCCAACTAAAACACTAAATATCGGTTCTGAACGGATAGCGGGGGCATTCCTGTGGAACTGAAATAAAAAAAGATAATTAGTCTAATACAAGACATAAGACCGATGGCAAAAGCTGTTGGTCTTTTTGTCGTAGAGAAAGGAGAACTATGGAACATATCAAAGCATTTGAAACACACCTCAGAGAGAACGGAAAGGTGAAAAAGCTCACAGCAGCCCTCAAACCGATTTACAAAGCCCCTAGCGAAGATT
>CAYFHQ010000041.1:0-29362 GCA_964342805.1 uncultured Peptostreptococcaceae bacterium
CAGTGGGACATCGTTGACCAAAAAAGAGCCAACCTGGCCCAGGTTTTCAACGACATTGACTGGATCAAGAGTTTGTTTGAAGATATGTTGGGAGAAGGGGCCTTGACCCGAAGGATGGCTGGAATATCAGACGATAGACTTCGGACCAAGGTCAAGTTGACCCGGTATATGCGGATGATTTGCCATCTGCTTTATGACGCAGAGTGTCACATTTGTGATCGGATGGACCAGCGAAAAAAACTCATGGACCACCGCCACGAGTTAATCAGTAGCCTAGACACCATCATGGATAATCTGGGCGTACTAAAGCGCATTCTGGAAAACCAGGAACATCCCAGTGCCCTTAAGGCCAGAACCATAATCCTATCGGCCCAAGTTCCGGACACCTTGTCTCGGATTTTTGAAGACGTCAAGGGAATGAATGAAAACACCCTCCGCATGTTTGAACTCATCGAGCGCGAAAGGGTATTCCAGTAAAGGAAAAATCTTGCTAAATGAAAAACCTCGTCAGGGACTTTATCCCCGGCGAGGTTTTTTTGGTGGAAATGGATGGGTCTTAATGAAGACTTGGAGCCTTTTGCTGATCTCATGTTTCTGGCGTTGTTTTAAGAGGCCAACCAGCTGCTTCATGGCATGGTAGGCTTCCTTGTCCTGGCCCATGTCCTCGAATAAGAAGGCCTTGGTCTCATACAGTTCAATCCGGAGTACATAGTTGGTTGACCCTGTGGAAAGGTCTCTGGCCCTGGTCAAGGCCTCAAGGGCCCGGTTAAACTGCTTCTGGACCCGGTGGATTTGACCCTTGACCAACCACAGGTGGCTGGGGTTATAGTCCACAGGCCTCTGGTTCAAGAGGTCCAGGGCCGTGTCATCAAGGGACTTTGCAATGGCACCTAAAATACCATTGGCCTGGGCCATTTTGTTTGAGTAGTTGCTACGGTCATAGTAGCGCAAGGCGTCCTCCACCAAGGACAGGGCTTGGTCGTAGTGTTTGGCCCTATAGTGGTGGTTACCCAAGATCAACTGGGCGTCTGCAATGCCCTTCTTATAGGCAATGGTACTCCCGTGGGCCAGGGATGTGACCGCATAGGTACGACTCTTGTCTGGGGCGGAGTCAAGCAGGTCTATGCTATGTTGGTTCCACTGGTCGATAATGGCGATTTGTTCTTCAGGGGAACTTGATTGTCTTCCAAATAGGTTAAGGGTTTAAGCATGGAGGTCCTCCTGTCTACCTATTGGCCCTATACCCGATTTGGTCCCAGGCCTACCTGTATAGAAAAACTTAAATATTCAGATAAATCCAACCTGAGTACGATTACAATTGAAGGAATATTCTGATAAACTATTGTCAAATCCTGTTTGTCTGTAAGGGTTTTGGGGTAAAAACCTCATTGTTATGTCCATAATGAATGAAAGGAAGGTGTCGTAATGCCGAGAAATGAGACTGAAACGATCTCAATGGACTTGAAGGACTTGCCGCAGGACATGTTGCAAGAATTAGACGCGTATATCGACCTCCAAGAGGACAAAGAAGGTGCATTGATCCACGTGCTACATAAGGCTCAAAATCTTTTGGGCTACCTGCCTATGGAAGTTCAACTGCATATTGCTCGAAAGCTAGGACTACCTGGTGCCAAGGTTTTTGGTGTTGTAAGCTTCTACTCTTACTTCACAACTGAACCACGGGGTGAGCATACGATTTCTGTCTGTATGGGGACTGCCTGCTTCGTAAGGGGTAGTGAGAAGGTACTTCACAAATTCATGAAAGACTTGGGTATTGAACAAAATGGCGGCATGTCAGAAGACGGTAAGTTCACCGTAAGAGACGTTCGCTGTGTTGGCGCCTGTGGTCTTGCACCAGTGGTTATGGTAGGCGAAAAGGTTTACGGCCATGTAGGAGAGGACGACGTACAGACAATCATCGACGAGTACCGGAAGGAGGCATCTGATGCCAATTAAATCCTTGGACGAATTGATAAAATTGAGAGAAAGTCACCTGAAAAAAGTCAACCTTCGGGAAACCGGTGAGTCCACAGACGAAACGGTTGAAATCCTGGTGGGTATGGCAACATGCGGGATCGCTGCCGGTGCCCGGGAAACCTTGAATGCCATCCTTGACGAAATAGAAGCCAAGGGTCTGGCCAACATCCGTGTTGTACAGGTGGGATGCATGGGCTATTGCCACTCAGAGCCTACGGTTCAAGTGAATAAGCCCGGAAATGAACCGGTTCTCTATGGCAAGGTTGACGGCGATATCGCCAAGCAGATCATAGACCAGCACATCCTAGGCGACAGCCTTGTGGATGAGCACATCTTGATCAGAACTTTCGAGAAGGCGTAAAGGAGGGATTCGATTGGCACGAATCAGAAGTCATATCATGGTATGTGGCGGAACAGGCTGCGTTGCTTCTCGAAGCGAAGAGCTAATCACCGCTTTAAAGGATGAACTAAAGGTTGCCGGTTACGGCGATGAAATCAATGTTGTAAAAACAGGATGTTTTGGATTCTGTGGACAGGGTCCCATTATCAAGGTACACCCCGACAACGTGTTTTATGTGAAGGTCATGCCTGAGGACGCAAAAGAAATCGTCCAAGAGCACGTTGTAAAGGGTAGAACCGTTGAACGACTCCTTTTCGAAGAACCAGAAGAAAAGAAAAAACTGGACAAGCACGACCAAATGAACTTCTACAAGAAGCAGTATCGAATTGCCCTTCGAAACTGTGGCCTCGTGAATCCAGAAGACGTGAATGAATACATAGCCTATCGTGGCTACGAAGCCTTGGCCCGTGTACTTACGGAAATGAAGCCAGGTGAAGTCAGCGAGAAGATTAAAGCGTCAGGCCTTCGTGGCCGTGGTGGTGGCGGTTTCCCTACCGGTCTTAAATGGGAATTTACAGCCAAGACACCAAGTGACGAAAAATATATTATCTGTAATGCCGACGAAGGAGACCCAGGGGCCTTTATGGATCGGTCTATTCTTGAGGGTGACCCCCATTCCTTGATCGAGGCCATGGCCATCGGCGGCTATGCCATCGGGGCGAACACAGGTATTGTCTATATCCGAGCAGAGTATCCCCTGGCCATTAACCGGCTAGAAATTGCCTTAGGCCAAGCCCGTGAACTGGGCATGCTGGGCAAGGACATTTTTGGAACAGGTTTTGACTTTGACATCCGGGTGAAACTGGGTGCAGGCGCCTTTGTCTGTGGGGAAGAAACAGCCCTCATTCACTCAGTGGAAGGCCAGCGGGGCGAGCCAACCAAGAAGCCTCCTTATCCATCGGTTTCTGGTTATCTGGGCAAGCCAACCTGCGTAAACAACGTGGAAACCTATGCAAACATCCCACCTATTATCCTCAATGGACCGGAGTGGTTTGCCAGCATTGGTACAGAAAAATCTAAAGGGACAAAGGTATTTGCCCTTGCAGGTAAAATTAACAATGTGGGTCTTGTGGAAGTGCCCATGGGTACAACCCTCCGTGAGATCATTTACGATATCGGTGGCGGTATTCTGGACGGCAAGGAGTTCAAGGCCGTACAGACGGGCGGTCCATCCGGTGGTGTTATCACTGTGGCCGACCTGGACACACCTATTGACTATGAAAGTCTAAAGGGGATCGGGTCCATGATGGGGTCAGGCGGTATGATCGTTATGGATGAAGACGATGATATGGTTGAGATTGCCAAGTTCTACTTGGACTTCACCCAGGACGAGTCCTGTGGTAAGTGCACGCCTTGTCGTGTAGGCACCAAGCGGATGTACGAAATGTTAGAACAACTGGTTGAAGGGGAAGGTAGCATGGAAACCCTGGAAAACCTAGAGGTCTTGGGTCAAATGATCAAGGACTCTGCCCTATGTGGTCTGGGTCAAACGGCGCCAAACCCTGTTCTGTCTACCATGAAGTACTTCAATGAAGAGTATGTGGCTTATGCAACTGGAACCAAGAGCAAGGCCTACTCCATCATTGAAGAGAAGTGTATTGGTTGTACAGCTTGTGCCCGCGTCTGTCCAGTAAACTGTATTGATGGCGCAGTGAAGAAACCTCATGTGATCCGCGCAGACGAGTGTATCTCTTGTGGTGCATGCTTCACAGCTTGTAAATTCGATGCAGTTGAGAAACCGTAAGGAGGCGTCCAATATGGATATGGTGAAACTAAAAATCAATGACATAGATGTGGAAGTGCCAAAGGGAACGACGGTACTGGACGCTGCAAAGCTGGCCAATGCCCATATTCCAACCCTTTGTCATATGGATTTGCACGGGTTTGGCATTGTCAATAAAGTGGCATCCTGTCGTGTCTGTATGGTGGAGGTAGAGGGACGTCCTGCCCTGGTACCTTCCTGTTCCGAAGAAGCCCTGGAGGGCATGGTCATCCGTACAGACTCTGTACGGTCCATCACAGCCCGCCGGATGGCAGTAGAACTCCTACTGTCCAACCACCCCAAAGACTGCCTGACTTGTGCCAAAAACCTAGAGTGTGAACTCCAGTCCCTGGCCCAGGAATTAGGTGTTCGAGAAATCAAATGGGAAGGGGAAATGATGAACTATCCTAAGGATGAGTCATCTTACTCCCTTGTTAAGGACCCCAACAAGTGTGTCATGTGCCGTCGTTGCGAAACCATGTGTAATGAAGTACAAACCTGTGGTATCCTGTCAGGCCTCAACCGTGGATTTGACGCCATTGTTGGTCCAGCCTTTAACCTGCCGATGTCGGAGACTTCCTGTACCTACTGTGGCCAGTGTGTAGCTGTTTGTCCAACTGCGGCCCTGACGGAAGTCAACAATACCCAAAGGGTATGGCAGTTGATCAACAACCCCAAGAAGCACGTTGTGGTCCAGGCGGCGCCAGCCATCCGTGTGGCCATTGGTGAAATGTTTGGCATGGAGCCTGGCACCATCGTTACAGGCCAGTTGGTAGCAGCCCTGCGTCGTATGGGTTTCGATGCGGTATTTGATACGGATTGGGCAGCTGACCTTACCATTATGGAGGAAGCGTCGGAACTGGTACACCGGATTGAACATAAGGGAACCCTGCCGATTCTAACGTCCTGTTGTCCTGCTTGGGTCAAGTTCTTTGAACATCAATTCCCAGACATGCTGGATATCCCGTCTTCGTGTAAGTCACCCCAGATCATGCTGGGTGCCATGGCCAAGTCCTACTATGCTGAAAAAGTAGGAATTGCACCGGAAGACATTGCCGTGGTATCGGTAATGCCTTGTCTGGCAAAGAAGGCAGAGGCGGCTCGGCCTGAGTTGACCAAAGACGAAAACAATAATGTTGACTTGGTTGTAACCACCCGCGAGTTTGGTGCCATGCTCAAGGAAGCCGGCATTAGCTTTGACACCCTTCCAGAAGAAGACTTTGACTCCATTCTGGGCGAGTCCACAGGCGCCGGTGTCATCTTTGGTACCACTGGTGGTGTAATCGAGGCAGCAACCCGTACGGCTTATGAGTGGGTAACAGGTGAAACCCTTGAATCCGTAGAGTTCCATCAGCTTCGAGGTCTTGAAGGTATCCGTGAAGCCACTGTACAAGTGGGCGACATGGAACTGCGCATTGGTATCGCCCACGAACTGGGCAATGCCCGTAAGCTCCTGGAAGACATCCGGGACGGTAAGAGCCACTTCCATGCCATTGAAATCATGGCCTGTCCTGGTGGCTGTATTGGTGGCGGCGGCCAGCCATACCACCATGGGGACATGGACGTCATTCGCAAGCGTCAAGAAGCCATTTATGCTGAGGACGCAGGCAAGACCCGTCGTAAGTCCCATGAGAACCCAATGATCAAGAAGATCTACGAAGAGTATTTGGGTAAGCCATACGGCGAAAGAGCCCATGAGCTCCTCCATACCCACTATGAAGCGAAAGATAAAATCTAACCTAGTTTGTGCCTAGCACAAAAGTGAAGGGACCAGCGGTTTTCCGCGGGTCCCTTTGTTTGTTGTAGGATTACGCATTTGTCTTGCTTTGAGACTTAGATCGTTCATACCTCTTACATTCGTCTAAAACCTCCCGCCTTAGGAGGAAGACCCCCACCAAGTTTGGGAGGACCATCATGGCAGTGGCAAAGTCAGCAACCGCCCATGTGGTATTCCATCCCACAAATCCAGCCAAGAATATAACCACCACAAAGGCCAAGCGAAAGCCCCTTGCACCGAGGTGTCCAAATAGGTAACCCGCACACTGGGCCCCATAATAACTCCATACAATAATGCTGGTCAGGGCAAAAAAGATCAGACTAACCGTCAAGGTGAGCCGGCCCAGTCCCAGGGGGTCTCTATAGGCCGTGTTGAGTATCTGGCTCTCTGAGCCTGCCATTTGGTAGGCCCCACTTGTGATAAACACAAGGCCGGTCAAAGTGTTGATGACCAGGGTGTCTAGAAGGACTTCCAACATGTGTAGGCTGCCTTGTTCTGCTGGGAAACGTACCCGTCCTGAAGCGGCTGCAATAGGAGCAGACCCCATCCCAGACTCGTTGGAGAAGATCCCCCGTCGTAGTCCTTGGTCAATGGCTACCTTGATCCCGTAGCCACCACCACCTGTGGCTAGGGGTTCCCAGGCGAAGGCTTCCTGGAAGATCATTCGAAAGGCCATGGGAATAGCTGATGCATTCAGTAAAAGTAGATAGACACTCCCCATGAGTAAGAGGACAACCATGCTGGGAATGATCACCAGGGTCATGGCAGAGGTCCGTTGGAGGCCGCCAAAACTGACATAGGCGACCAAGAGGGTAATACCAATGGCAGTAGGAATGGTAGGGACATCAAATGTGGATGTAAAAACATCCACGATACTGTGGACCTGGGGGAAGGTGCCAATACCTGCTAAAACAGCAATAATCACTGTTGCAGCAAAGAGTTTACCCAACCACTGGGCACCGACACCGTGTTCTAGATAATACATGGATCCGCCAACCAACTGGCCCTTGGGATCCCGTTGGCGGTATTTTACACTGAGGATGGTTTCGGCGTATTTAAGGGACATGCCCATTAGGCCCACGACCCACATCCAAAAGAGTGCACCAGGGCCACCAATCCGAATGGCAAAGAGGACGCCGACAATGTTGCCCATACCCAGGGTCGCACCCAGGGCTAGGGACAGGGCTGCAATTGGTGAGAGATCCCCCTGGGCCTCCTTGTGAGGACGTGATTTCAAGACCCGAAGACCGTCTTTTAGGCGGCGGAGGGGTTGTAAGCGTAATCGGATCATCATATAACTGCTGAGGCCTACTAAACTAATGGGCAGAACAAGGGTCCATAGGACCTGGTTGACCCACTTGATCCAAGTTAGTATCATACTTTTCCCCCTTCCTTAAGGGGTAGGCTGACCACAAAACGTGCCCCGGTTTCTTGGGGGAGGCACTGGATATTTCCATGGAGCTTGTTGACGATTTGGGCATGGATCAAACTTAGACCCAACCCCGCAGTTTGACCACTTCTCCTGGTGGTGAAAAAGGGTTCAAAAATCTGGTCAGCAATGTCCACTGACACGCCAGATCCCCAGTCTAAAAAATCCAGTTCCATATGGTCACCAATCCGCTTTGTGCCAATGAAGACCCTGCCGCCTTCAGGACCATAGCCGTGGTCAACAGTGTTGTTGAGCAGGGTGGTCAGGAGCTGCAATACATCAATACGGGAAGCCAATATATATAGGTTGGGTTCCAGGTTGAGCTCGACTTTCAAATGGTTGAATTTCTGGTCTCCCAAAAGGATATCAATACATTGAGTGATATAGGTCTTTGTTTCCAAGGCCTCATGGGTCGTTTCCACGCTGGTGGGGGCTATTTTTTTGAAGGTGTCCAGGAGGGTCCGGCACTGCTTAAGGTTGTCATAGGCCATTTGCAAGGAGTCCTCCAGGTCCCTTCGGCTTACCGTTTCGTTTGGAAGTTGCATTTGAACGTATGAGGTTGCCGTAATGGCATTCCCCAGAGGCGTGTTCAGCAGATGGGTGACTCCCTTGATGAGGTTTTGGATGGCCACCTGTTTTCTGGAGTTGATCAACTGGTCCTGGGTTTGTTGCAAGTCCTCATAGGACTGCTTGAGTTGGTGGTTAACCGATTGGAGTTCAGCAGTCCGTTCAGCGACCTTTTGTTCCAAGGAGGCATTCATAGATTGGAAATGGTTGAATGAGGTTTGGAGCTGGGTCCGCATATCCTCAAATGCCCTGGCCAACTTTCCAATTTCATTGGCGTAGAAGAGGAGGTCCTCCTCTACGGCTTGGTGGAAGTCCCCTCGGGATAGAACGGGGATATGGTCAATGAGCTTTTCCAGGGGCTGTATAATACTGGAGCTGAGATTGAAGCTCACAAAAAAACTAAAGATCCCAATGATGACCACCAGGATCACTGTGTTGATAAAAAGGTCCTGACGGATCTGGCGGGTTTCAGCTCGGACACTCGGTTGGAGGGGCTCAGGTAGGTCTTGGGTGAGTGCATTCATTTTCTCTATGGCCTGGTTGGCGATAATAAATCCGACCAAGGCTGAAGCGATGACCGAGCAGATAATAATGGCGATGGTGACTTGTTTGATTATGGAATTGTCATGGAATGAACGCATGGAACCCCCCTCCTTATTTTTAGGGTTTATACCCACCAGGGAAAAGCTTGCAACGGAGGAAAGTGAGTCCCCTGAATTTTCTGACAACAAAGAGGGAAAGCCCCTCCATTTGCCGAATACTTAATTAGAGTGAGGTGAGGCCATGCATGCCAAAATGATTGAACACACCCTGCGAAAGATCCAGGAAATTGACCAAAAAGCAGTGGCTGTGAAAACCGAGACCAAGGAACTGGAATATGCCAAACGTAAGGAACTCAAAAAACGGTTAAAAGAGATCGAGTTTCAACATATGAAACAAGCCCGTAAGACAGCAAAACTCAAACGGGAAGAAATTCTGACCAGGGCAGACCAGGAAACCCAGGACATATTGGAAAGGGCCCAGCAGGAATGTGACCAGCTGGACAAGATTTTGGATGCCCACCAGGAAGAAATGGTGGAGAAGGTCTTCATGCGTCTCTTTGAATTGAGACTACGGTCACCAGTAACGGAGGACTAGGATGGGAAGTGTGCGACGGTTTGCAGCTGTGAACACCAAAATCAGGGCCATCGAGGGCCAGTTGCTCCAGGACCATGACTATGAACACCTCCTTTCATGTAAGACGGTGGAGGACATGATCCACTACCTCAGACAAGAAACGGGGTACCGGCGACTCTTGAACCAGGTCAAAGGCGCATCTATTGAATTGGACGCCCTTGAAAGTCTTTTCAAGAAAGAACTCTACAGGGAGTTGCAGTCATTTGTCCACTATTTCACCGACCAGTACAGAAAACTCTTTCGCATTCTTTTCATGCGGTACGAGGTGGAGGATATTAAGGTCATGCTCCGGGCCATTATTCGCCAGGAGCACTTGGCAGACTTGGAAGCCCACATGATCATCTTGGGCGTCAGCAAGAATCTGGATTATGAACGCCTCTTCCAGTCCAGGACCTTGGAGGACTTTATTGACAATTTGGAGGGAACGCCCTACCAAAAGACCCTGGCCTACTACATGGACGAGGACCCGACCAAGCGTCTTTTTTATATGGAGATGAACTTGGATCGTTTGTACTTTAAGCACTTGTCCGACCAGGCCAAAAAGCTGGACCCACGGGACGGGGCCCCCTTGATTGAAGTCTTGGGAAAGAATACGGATATATTGAATTTACAGTGGATTTATCGGGGGTTGAAGTCCTATCGGCTCAGCCCTGAGGAATTGCTGAACTACACCTTGAACCACGGCTACTATTTGAAATACAAGCATTTGAAGAACCTGTGTTACAGCCAATCCATGGATGAACTCAGTGAGAAAATCAAGCAGACCAAGTACGCCTTTCTCCTGCAAGGGGAACGGGTGGACCGCTTTATGGAAATTCGAATGGAGCGTTATGTCTATGCGGCCTTCCAAAAGAAACGGAAGGAAGAGCCCATGTCCATAGCCGAAGTCTTGGTCTTCATGCACCGACTGGAATATGAAATCAGAGACCTCTTTACCTTGTTTGAGGCAAAGCGGTACAACCTAGACAAAGAAGGCGGCCGGCGCTATTTGGTACGAATGGGTAAAGGGGGGAGTCCCCATGGCAGTTGAAAAAATGGAATTGATGAACGTGGTTTCCCATCAAGACCATCAGGACGAGATCCTACGGAAAATTGCACAAATGGAAAATGTCCACCTGATCGACGCAGTGGCAGAGATCAATGAGAGTAACTTCACCCTCAATATGTTGGAGGAGCATCTGGACGAGATTGTCAACATGTGCTTGATCACCGCCTATCGACATGATCAGGACTTCAAGCGCATTCAAGACGAGTTGGAGTACCTCATGGGCTTGATGGACCTGGATATGGTGGTTGACCCAGCCCATTTTCAAGACAACTACCTCTTTCACCAAGTGGAGGGTCAAATCCAGGAAATCTTTGAACACTTTAAGGAGCTGCGGGCGGGTCAGGAAGAAGCGGAAGAAGAGTTGGGGCGACTTAGACGGTTTTCAGTGGTGGAGGCCTTGGGTCGACTGGACATTGACCTCAAGCAGGTCTATGACATGGAACACTTTACTGTGAAGTTGGGCACCCTGACCAAGGAAAGCCGCAACAAATTGTCCATGAACTATGAAAATGTCAGCGCAGCAGTTATGCATGTGGGCGGTTCAGGAGACGAACAGCTTTATCTGGTTGTTTCGCCAACCTCCTTGGACACGGAGACTGACCGGATTCTCCGGTCCGTTTACTTCCAAGAAATCGAAGTTTTACAGGAGTATTTGGGTCCCGTTTCAGAAATGGTGGACAAACTCAAGGCCAGGATGGCCCACTTGGAAGCCTCTATTGAAGAGCGTGAGGAAAAAATCCGCCATAGCAAGGCCGAGTACGCCGACCAAATTGCCTGTTGTTATAGCCGGACCCGGATGGAACAGACCGTCAGTAAGTTAAAGACCAAGACGGCCTGCTCCAGTAGTTTTTTCTATTTGTCCGGCTGGGTGTCTGAAACGGAGAAAGAAGCCATCCAGCAGACCCTAGAGGATATTGGCTACAACATTATCATTGGCTTTAAGAGCCTGGAGGAGCTGGACGGCCAGCATACGCCACCCACAAAGCTCCGAAACAACTGGCTGCTCCGTCCCTTCGAACTCTTAGTGAACATGTACGGGACGCCTTCTTATACTGAGCTTGATCCGACGACCTTCTTAGGTCTGACCTATATGTTTCTCTTTGGGGCCATGTTTGGAGACCTGGGCCAGGGTTTACTCTTTATCCTGGCGGGGACTTGGATCACCAGGCGCAATCCGGCCAACCAGTATGGGGCCATCCTCAGTCGTTTGGGGATCAGTTCCATGGTTTTTGGCCTTCTCTATGACAGTTTCTTTGGATATGAGCATGTCATCAGTGGTTTGGTTGAAAGGGTCACTGGCAGCCATGCCCTGGCAGAAGCCCTCTTTCTGAGACCCATTGAGAACATTAATACCATCCTGATCTCTTCCTTGGTCTTGGGGATTGGCCTCCTGGCCATCAGTTATGGTTATTCGGTTGTGAACAAGCTACGAAACAAGGACTACAAGGAAGGCTTGTTTGGGCGGACGGGTTTGACAGGTTTTATCCTGTTTGCGGCCCTCTTGACCATGGCCATGGGCTTTGTAAGTCCACTACCTCAAATGGTGATGCCCCTTCTCATTGGGATTGTTCTCATAGCCATTGCCTTGATCGTGGTCCGGGAGCCCCTGACCAACCTTATATTGGGTAACCGACCCTTGTACCATGAGTCGCCCAATGAATATTACGTGGAAAGTGGATTCGAGATCCTAGAAACCTTCCTCAGCATGTTGTCCAACACCATGTCCTTTATCCGGGTGGGGGCCTTTGCCCTCAACCACGTGGGGCTCTTTATCGCCTTCCACACCATGGCCAATATCATTGGCAACTTCATGGGGGACGTGTCCATGTTTATCGTGGGCAACCTCTTGGTCATTTTCCTTGAAGGCTTGATCGTCTTTATTCAGGGGTTGAGACTGGTTTACTATGAACTCTTTAGCAAGTATTACACAGGTGATGGCGTTGCCTTCCAACCGGCAACCGTACATACGAATCAATAGGAGGTCAGCCATGAGAGGCATACTAATCGCCAGTCTTGTACTGGTAATCGCAACGGTAATGACAGGATTTGTCCTGTATTTCAAGGGGTCTGACCCTAAAAAACTGAAGAAGGCCATCCAGATCAACTTGGGTGTCTTTATTCCCTTGCTTTTAACGGGAATCGCATTTTTGGTACCGGACATGGTGTATGCGGCTGCTGAAGAGGGTGCCGCTTCGGCCAAGGGCCTTGGCTTTATCTCTGCGGCCCTGAGTACTGGCCTGGCAGCCATTGGCACAGGCTATGCAGTTGGGGCAGTGGGGTCCTCCGCCCTGGGGGCCGTGTCAGAAGATCCAAAGATATTGGGTAAGACCCTGATCTTCGTAGGCCTGGCTGAAGGGATTGCCATTTACGGCCTTATCATATCCATTCTCATCCTGGGTAGACTGTAGGGTTCCATGCGTTCCTTTTTATTGACGGATGACCAGGACACCATGATCGGTATGCGACTGGCAGGAATTCAGGGCAAGCAGGTGTCTGGAAAAGACGCCATTCTGGCAGAGATTGACCGCCTTCTGGAAGACCCCACCATCGGGATGATCATGGTGACGGAAGGCATTATGCGACAGGCAGAAGACCAGATCATGGAACGGAAGATGAAAACCGCTGAAACCCTGATTGTGCAAATACCCGGGGCGGACGGCAAAATGGATGAAGACCGGATATCCAGATACATTCGGGAATCCATCGGCCTGAAATTCTAAAGGATGTGATGGCATGATTACCATTGACGACAAATTGGAGCTGTTTAGAAAGATTGTCCTAAACAGCGCCCAAAATGATTATGATATACAACTGGAAATGATCGATGCCGCCCAGGAAGACCAAATCAAAGCCTTCACAGAAGAAGTGAAGGCCAAGGGCCAGGCCTTTGTGAACCAGATGATCCACAAGAGCGAGCAGGAGGAAAAGCGCATGATCTCCCGGGCCCGCTCTGAGGCCAAACACCAGGTTCTTGCCAAGCGGCAGGAGTTGATCAATCATTTGATTGAAGCCGTGACTGACCGGATCCAAAACTTTGTGGCGTCAGAAATCTATGGGGACTTTCTTAAGGACAGTGTCAAGGAGACCCTGGACGTCATATCGGGCTTTGATGCCATCGAATTGGAGATGACCCGGGAGGACTACCGGAGGTTCAGCGAACTCCTGGACGAGGAACTCCACAATTGTGGCTACAAGTCTAGACAGATCAAATTGATTCCCACGGACAAGGACATTATTGGCGGTTTTGTTGCCTACAATGGGTCTCGGGCCATAAAAGTAGACTGCTCCCTGGCAGGCTTGATCAGGGACAACCAGTCCTTCATGGGACGACTGGTTTTTGAAATTCTCAACGAGGCGGGTGAACAACATGGATAAGGGCATCATACAAACCATCAACGGCCCCGTTGTTAAAGCCATAAACATGGCAGCCTTCACCATGAGAGAAATGGTTATGGTGGGGGAGAAGAAACTCATTGGGGAAGTCATTTCCCTTGACGGGGACTTGGGCACCATCCAGGTCTATGAGGAGACCGAGGGCCTTAAGGCAGGGGAAGAAATCCATGCCACTGGCAAACCCCTCTCCTTAAAACTGGGGCCGGGCCTGATCGGCAATATGTTCGACGGGATCGAGCGCCCCCTCCTAAAAATTGAAGAAATGAGCCCCCTCTTTATTCCAGAGGGAATTGGTCTGATCTCCCTGGATCAAGACAGCCAGTGGCCAGTGACGCCAACCCTAGAAGTGGGCCAAGAGGTGAGTCCAGGGGATATATATGCAACCATACCGGAGACCAGTCTGATTGAACACCGGATGCTCATCCCCCCTGACCTCCGAGGCCAGGTCACCTGGGTGGCGCCGCCGGGTCGATATACCGTGGACGCAGACCTGGTTACTATCCAGCCCAGGTACGGGCAGACTGTGACTTTAAAACTCTACCAGGAGTGGCCTGTGCGAAAACCTAGGCCCGTGGGGGAACGGAAGATGCTGACTCGGCCCCTCATTACAGGCCAGCGGGTCCTGGACGTCTTCTTCCCACTGGCAAAAGGGGGCGCAGCAGCCATTCCCGGCGGCTTTGGGACAGGCAAGACCATGACCCAACACCAGTTGGCCAAGTGGTCGGACGCTGACGTGATCGTCTACATTGGCTGCGGGGAGCGGGGCAACGAAATGACCGACGTCCTGGAGCAGTTCCCCAAGCTCATTGATCCCAAAACAGACAAGCCCCTCATGGAGCGGACCATCTTAATCGCCAATACCTCAAACATGCCCGTGGCGGCCCGGGAGGCCAGTATTTATACGGGTATTACCCTGGCAGAATACTACCGGGACATGGGCTACCACGTGGCCATCATGGCCGACTCTACTTCCCGGTGGGCAGAAGCCCTACGGGAGATTTCAGGACGACTGGAAGAAATGCCGGCAGAAGAGGGCTATCCAGCCTACCTGCCTTCTCGTCTGGCTGAGTTCTATGAACGGGCCGGCTATGTGGACACCCTAGGGGGTCAGGAAGGGTCCGTGACCATCATTGGGGCCGTGTCCCCAGCCGGTGGTGATTTTTCCGAACCTGTTACTGAGAATACAAAGCGGTTTGTAGGGGGTTTTTTGGCCCTGGACAAGCGGCTGGCCTACGCCAGACACTATCCGGCCATCAACTGGTTGACCAGCTATTCTGCCTATATCAAAACCCTATCCAACTGGTATGCAGAGAATGTCAGTGGCGACCTGGTGGACCTGCGGAACGACATGATCAAGATCCTCCATGAGGAGGACAAACTGGCAGACATTGTCGCCTTAGTAGGTGAAGACGTCCTTCCAGACGACCAACGCCTTGTCTTAGAGATCGCCAGGGTCATCAAAATTGGTTTCCTCCAGCAGAATGCCTTCCACAAGGACGACACCTATGTGCCCCTGCCCAAGCAGCACCTTATGCTGGAGTTGATCAAGTACCTCAATGATCGGGCCGTGGACTGCGTAGGGACAGGCATCCCCATGTCCAAGGTCAAAAATGACGACCTCTTTGGCAAGGTCATGAAAATGAAGTACACCATCCCCAATGAAGACCTGAGAGGGATTGGTTCCCTGCGCTCAGAAATTGAGCAATACTATGACAACTTGAAAGAATCCTACGGGGAGGTGAGACCATGAAGCGGGAATATCTCGTCCTCGACAAGGTAGAAGGCCCCCTCATTCTCCTGTCGGGCACCACAGACGTGGCCTACGGGGAAATTGTCCAAATAAAAGTACAAGGGGAAAAGATGCGCACTGGCAAGGTCATCCGGGTAGACGGGGACCAAATCGTTGCCCAAGTCTTCGAGGGGACAACGGGCCTATCCACGGTCAATGCGTCAGTTTCCTTCACGGGGAAACCCTTTGAACTGCGCCTGAGTGACGAGATTTTGGGACGTATGTTCAGTGGGATCGGCAAGCCCATAGACGACGGTGGAGCCATTTTTTCCGGCAAGAAATACAATATCAATGGTCGCCCCATCAATCCAGTGGCCCGCCAATACCCCCGGAATTATATCCAGACGGGTATCTCCACCATCGACACCCTAACCACCCTTATCCGGGGGCAAAAGCTGCCCATTTTTTCAGGGAATGGCCTGCCCCACAATGAGCTGGCCGCCCAAATCGTCCGCCAAGCCAAGATCAGCGAGGAAGCGGGAGAAAAGTTTGCCGTTGTCTTTGCTGCCATTGGGGTCAAACATGACGACGCAGCCTTTTTTAAACGGAGTTTTGAATACAGTGGCACCCTGGACAATGTAGTTATGTTTATTAATTTGGCCGACGACCCCATAGTTGAGCGGGTGTCCACACCTCGGTGTGCCCTGACAGCTGCAGAGTACCTGGCCTTTGAAAGTGGCTACCACGTCTTGGTGGTCATGACGGATATTACGTCCTATTGTGAAGCCATGCGAGAAATTTCTTCCGCCAGGGAGGAAGTTCCCAGCAGGAAGGGCTACCCAGGTTACCTGTATTCAGACCTGGCCTCCTTGTATGAACGAGCGGGCATGATCAAGGGCCTTCCGGGGTCCATTACCTTCCTGCCCATATTGACCATGCCCAATGACGACATTACCCACCCGGTACCGGACTTGACCGGTTACATTACGGAGGGGCAGGTTGTGCTCAGCCGTGACCTCAACAGTGACGGGGTATACCCACCAGTCAATGTGCTTCCTTCTTTGTCCCGGCTCATGAAGGATGGTATTGGTGAGGGGTATACGGTAAAGGAACACCCCGACGTGGCCAACCAGCTCTTTTCTTCTTACTCGAAGGTCCAGGAAATCCGTGGCTTGGCCCAGATCATTGGTGAAGCGGACCTGTCAGAGGTCGACCGTCTCTATATGGAGTTTGGCCGCCAGTTTGAGTCCAGGTTCGTCAACCAGGGTCAAAGTGAGAACAGGGACATCCACTTGAGTTTGGACCTGTCGTGGGACCTCTTGTCCATCCTGCCCAAGAACGAATTGGACCGGTTGGACGACCACCTGATCGACCAGTTTTACAGGGGTGATGGCCAATGATGCAAAACATGGCGCCCACCAAGGCCAACCTGCTCAAGGCCAAGGGCCTCCTGTCCTTTTCCAACAAGGGTTTTGACCTGCTGGATAAAAAACGAAATGTCCTCATTAGAGAGATGATGGGCATGATCGCCAAGACCGACGCCCTTCAGACGGAGATCCAGGAAACCTATCAACAGGCCTACGAGGGCCTGCGGTTTGCCAATATCACCCTGGGAGTCAGCACTGTAGAGGAAATTGCCATTTCCATACCTAAAAACGAGGACTACCAAGTCCTCCTCAGGTCGGTCATGGGGGTTGAAATCCCAGAAGTACGCTACACCGAGGAGAACCTTGAAGTCTCTTACGGCTTTTTTCGAACCAATGCCGCCCTGGACACCGCCGTGGAAAATTTCCGCCGGGTCCGCTTTCTAACCTACCAACTGGCTGAACTGGAAACCACCATCTACAAGCTAGCCATGGAGATCAGAAAGACCCAAAAGCGGGCCAACGCCCTGGAAAAAATCCAGATCCCCAAGTACAAGGCCATGGTCAAAAAGATCCAAGAGACCCTGGAGGAAAAAGAGCGGGAGGACTTTTTCCGCCTCAAGAAGGTCAAGAAGCTATCGGACTAGGAAGAACTGGTATTCGTAATCATGATATTGAACCACAGGACCTTACTTGTTCTGTGGTTTTTTGTTTGGCTGACTTTATTCCTTTGGAGGCCGGGCGTCATTTTTCCAAGCCCTTGCTAGGCTGCAGGTGATGAGAAACCTACTGTTCGATGTTGAAAGCCTCCTACTCCGTCCAAACTCACTGCGCTTACGCTCCGTTCAAACATGGACTCCGCTATACGGAGCCTTCCAACCTCTCACAGGGTTTCTCGTCACCTTCCGCAATACTGCGGTTTGGAAAAATGACGCCCTGCTTAGAATGAAGCATGCAAATAGAAAACACATAACCTAGATCAGCAAAGAAGGGTTATCAACACAAAAGCATACCGATTAACACAGTCCTGCGAGGAAGGCTGCAGGGCTTTTTCGCAAGGAGGGAGACTGGTGTGTAGAGGGGAGGATGCCCCTGTCCTCAACCGCAGCATTGCGAAAGACGACGAAGCTCCCTGTGAGACTGGCGGGTTTTCCGTAAGCGGAGCCTGATGTCTGAGCGAAAGCGAGTTCCAGGCGGAGTAGGAAACCCCGCCTGGCGAACAGCAGGAGCTTCATCGTCTGTAGCCTAGCAAGGACGGGGATAGGGGTATCCGCCCCCCTTCCAAGCACACAAGTCACCCCAACTCGTGAAACTTTCATCAATTTCCAAGCCGATTTGGTCTTCCTGGGTTACTTTTTAAATCGTTTCATACTATAATGGAATCGAGCTCGCAGGGGTCGCGAGCAGGGTCGGTCGGGTCGATAAAAACCATTTTGGAGGTTCGACATGGAAAAGGCAATGATTCGTATGCGTATGAGCATGCACGATGCACATTACGGTGGTAACCTAGTAGACGGAGCAAAAATGCTCAACCTATTCGGTGACGTGGCTACAGAACTTTTGATCCGCAACGACGGTGACGAAGGTCTATTTGCTGGTTACGAAAGCGTTGAGTTCATGGCACCAGTTTACGCCGGTGACTACATCGAAGCAGTGGGTGAGATTACAAAGGTCGGTAACTCTTCCCGTAAGATGACGTTTGAAGCCCGTAAGGTGATCATTCCAAGAACAGATATTAATGATTCAGCATGTGACGTACTGGAAGAACCAATTGTGGTTTGCCGTGCTGTAGGTACTTGCGTAGTGCCTAAGGACAAGCAAAGAAAGTAGGGGCACATGGAAAAACTAATCATTACCGCAGCCCTAACGGGTGCAGAAGTAACGAGAGAACAACAACCCTTCCTGCCAATTTCTCCAGACGAAATTGCAGAAGAGGCATACAAGTGCTGGCAAGCAGGTGCGTCCATCGTACACGTCCATGCCCGTGAGGCAGACGGTTCGCCAACACAGTCATATGACGTGTATAAAGAAATCAAAGAAAAAATCGCTGAAAAATGTGACGTGATCTTCCAGCCTTCAACAGGTGGTGCTGTTTACCACTCTCCAGAAGAACGTCTACAGCCCGTAGAACTGTCTCCAGAAATGGCGACCCTGTCCATGGGTACATGCAACTTTGGTCCAGACGTATTTATGAATACGGAAGAGTACATTGAAAAGTTTGCTAAGCGTATGCAAGAACTGGGTGTAAAACCTGAACTGGAGATCTTCGAGCGTGGTATGATCGACAATGCCCTACGTGTTCAAAAGAAGGGTCTTCTTGACGGCAACCTACACTTCGATTTTGTTCTGGGTGTACCAGGCGCTTGTCCAGGCACACCTGAAGACCTGATCTTCATGGTCAACAAGCTACCGGCAGGTGCAACTTGGACGGCTGCAGGCATTGGTCGTTCTCAGCCAGCAGTTACAACGACTGCAATCCTTATGGGTGGCCACGTTCGGGTTGGTTTTGAAGACAATGTCTACCTCAAGCGGGGCGTAAAGGCAGAGACCAATGCAGACTTTGTTGCCCGCGTGGTTCGTATTGCCAATGAACTGAATCGTGAAGTAGCAACGCCTGAAGAAGCACGAGCCATTCTGGGTCTTAAGTAAGAAGGTAGACCCTATGGTGGCGTGGCTTAACCACCCATAATCCCCTGGCTGATAGGCGCTAGCCACTTGGTCAGCAAGGGCTAAGCAAACAAAACAAAAATCCCCAAGCATGTCCGTAAAAGGACACTTGCTTGGGGATTTATTTATGCGTATTTTCGACCAAAACCAACCAGTTATACCTATGGCGCATGGTTTCTTGCTAATAAGGCAAGAGGGCTAGGGTTTCAAACTTGCCGTCCTGTTCTGACTTGGCTATGTTGAAATAGGATTGTCCACCATTCTGCTTGTCCAACATATCGTCCTGGTAGATCAGGCCCCAGTGGACGTCGGAGGCTACCCAGTCACCATTGAGGTAGACTTCATTCCAGAAGTGGGTCAAGTCACCCTTTTGGCCTGAAACCACCCGGGAAGGAATCCCAATGGCCCGCAAGTAGGCCGTGTATAGCTGGGCCAGTTCTTCCGGTGTACCGATTTGGTCATCAAAGACTTTTTCATTGGACCGGTAGGGTCCGGTTCCCTCAGAGTCAATCCGCATGTTGGCCAGCATCCAGTCATAGAGGGACCGGGCCTTGCGATAGTCTCCGTCGTCTTTATAGGTGATCAAGAGGGCCACACTGGAGATCTGCTCGTCACCGCTTCGGATCTGGTCCGTAGGGATCAGGAAACGGGTGACGTCACTATCTATGTTGACCAGGCTGAATTTCATGAGGTTCTTGAGAAACAAATGATAGGTTGCTTCCTTCTGACCTGGTAGTGCATGGTCAGATTCTACACTTTCTCCCTTGGGTGTTTCTGCTGGCCTTTCAGCACCAGTTTTTTCATTTACACCTGGGTCCTTGGGTTCCTCTGTTTCAAAGGACTCAGGTGAAGTGGGACTGGTGGTGTCACCAGTCGGTGGGTCTTCGAGAGGCTGGTTTGCTTCAGTTTCCTTGTCCTCGGACGGTAGTGGGATGTCTTTCGTGCCCGTGTCTTCCTCGTCTGTAGGTGGCTTGTCCTGACTGTCAGGACTTGCCGGCTCCTCAGAATTGGGCTGTACGGGTGTCGACACCTGGGTCTCGTCGTCATTGTCCTTGTTTTCCAGGGGCCCCTTGTCAGCGGCCGCATCGGTAAAAGGAACACCATAAACATAGACATTGTGTTTACCTAGGCCAAAGGGGGTATGAATTTTACCATCGAAGTCTCCCTCGATTACTGGTATACTATAATGGACAATCTCCCCCTCGTGGGTAATCTCAATTTTCAATGCGGCCAGGCCGCTGTCTTGTTTAACAGATCCGCTGAAAGGAATCTCACTGTTCGTAACTACAATGTTGGAATACAATTCTTGATTGATGGTCATTCCCAAATCGTAAAAGTCTTTAAACTCAATATAGTGCTCTTCGTCCGAGTCTACCATGGCATTTCGAATACGGAATGTTGTTGTGATGTTTCGGAATATTTTTGTTAGCTCGTCTTCGGGCATGCTGTCGTCGTAGGTGGCAGTGATAAAAAATCCTTGGCCACTTTCCACAAATAGTGACAGGGCTTGTTTAATGGTACCTGACGCTGTTGATCGGTTGAGGAAGAGCATTTGAGCAGAACGGTTGTCTGTGAGGCTCAAGGTTTCTTCTCCAGTGAAGACGATCTTGTCTCCGTGGGCATCCATGAGCATTTTGCGGTTATAGGCTGCAAAATCTTGAAGGTCTGTATAAGATTCTTCGATTTTTCCTATGCGAATGCCATAGGATTCCTCTTCATTTTGAACACCAAAGCTATTCAGGGTGTCTGTCTTGTTCCAGTCGTAAGGAATGGCGATCACAACCCCCAGGTCCTCAAGGATTTGGGTCTTGTAGATTTCTCGACCAAAGGTTTTTAGGCCTGCAATATCAGAAGAGGCAGACAGGGATAGGGTTTTGGTCCCTTCGTTCCAATTGGTCATGAGGTCAAAGGTTTCTGCTATGACCTCCACGGGAATCAGTGTTCGAGACTCCCGAATGGTGGGTGCCGCCAGCATGGTAAACTTTTTGCCATTTTTGAAGGCGACCTTGTCTCCAATTTTCAGTTTTAAGTGCATGTTGTCCCGGTAGGCCACTACGGTTTGGTCTTCTCCGATCCAAAGGACCTCAGCACTCATGGCTTCAAAAAGCTCACGCATAGGCACCATGAGGACACCGTCGTTGACCATGGGGGATGTTTGAAACTCCACCGGCTGATCATTGATGATCACGCTAATGTGTTCGTCGGAAAATCCGATGGGCGCCACCACGAAAAATATGCAAATCAGTGAGATACATACAGCACGTAATTTCATAGGAATCCCTCCTTAGGGAAATTGATTCAGTTCAATCATACCACTCTGGCAGGGCTTTCTATTCATGACAGGGCCATGTGTAGCGCAGATGTAATAAATTCAGTATAATGGTAGCAATTGTGTAGGAGGATATATGGAACTACAAGTATTGCAAAAAAAGACCCTGGCCCAGCTCAAGGAAATTGCCAAGGCCATGGGCATAAAAAACCTCTCCAAATACCGGAAAGATGCCCTCGTTGAGGAGATTCTCAACAACGACCATTCGGCTACACTCCTTGCCAAGGCTGACAAGAAGCCAGCGGCATCGGTGGCCAAGAAGCCAACCAGAAAAAAAGCAACGCCTATAGCAACTGTGGATGCCAAGGACAAGACCGACAAGGCTCAGGACAATAAGTCCAATGATAATAAGGTAAAAGCATTTTCAAACCGTGGAAAAAAGGTTTCCGAAACCAAGCCTGCAGCGCGTGTAGAGGACCCAGTAAAAAAAGAAGTTACGACGAGCCCTTCGTCTGAACATAAAGAGGAAAAATCATTAGACCAGCCTGCTGAGAAACGCCCAGTCCGCCGTCAACCACGACCGGCTGCTGGTCGACAGGAGGGGGCAGACAATCGACAAAACCGCGGGACCCGCCGTCCCCAGCAGAGGTCCCAAGGGGACCCTCGACGATCCCAGGAGACTCAGGTTTCTGAGGGGCGTCCCGAGGGTCGTTCTGAGTACCGAACAGATAACGGGCCGGACAATCGTATGGAACGATTACAAGAACGCAGACCCCTACGTCGTCCTCAAGGGGACCCACAGACTCGTTCGGACCGTCAGGATGATCGCCGTGATGACCGTCGTCAGCCACACCGGCCCCAACCGGAGGACAAAAGAAACATGGCCCCTCAGGAAGACCCCAGAGACCCTGCTGAGGAAAATGTAGAGGGTGTGCTGGAAGTCATGGAACAAGGCTATGGTTTCCTTCGCTTTAAAAACTTCCTCACTTCAGAGCTGGATGTTTATGTGTCACCCTCGCAAATCCGTAAGTTTGGCATGCGTACAGGGGACAAAATCTCCGGTGTAACCCGTGACCCGGGCCAGGGGGAGAAGTTCAGGGCCCTGCTCAGAGTCCATTCACTAAACGGAGAAAAACCGATCTCTGGTTGGAGACGACCTCGCTTTGACGACCTGACACCTACCTATCCAACAGAACGTTTCCGTCTAGAGGAAGGAACCAATGACGTAGCCATGCGGTTGATCGACCTCATTTCCCCCATCGGCAAGGGCCAGCGGGGACTCATTGTTGCACCACCAAAGGCAGGAAAAACAGTCCTTCTACAGAAGGTGGCCAAGTGTATCACCAAGTCTAATCCTGAGGTGGAACTGATTGTTCTTCTGATTGATGAACGGCCGGAAGAGGTAACGGAAATGCAGCGGAGTATTGACGCAGATGTTATTTATTCTACCTTTGATGAACTGCCATCCCACCATATTAAAGTGGCAGAAATCGTACTCAACCGGGCCCGAGGCCTGGTGGAACAGGGCAAGGACGTTGTGGTTCTCCTAGACTCCATTACACGCCTGGCCCGGGCCTATAACCTGGAGGTTCCCTCCTCCGGTAGGACCCTGTCCGGTGGCTTCGACCCGGCGGCCCTCCACAAGCCCAAGCGCTTTTTCGGGGCAGCACGGAATATTGAAAAGGGCGGCAGCTTGACCATTCTTGCAACAGCCCTGGTGGAAACCGGGTCCCGGATGGACGAAGTGATCTTTGAGGAGTTCAAGGGGACGGGGAACATGGAACTGACCCTGAGCCGAAAACTGTCAGAACGACGAATCTTCCCAGCCGTGGATATTCGCAAGTCAGGTACCCGCCGTGAAGACCTGCTCATGGGCAAAGACGAGCTGGAAGCCATCTTCCGTATTCGCCGTGCCATGGGCACCCAATCGGTCCAGGACCTAACGGAAACCTTGATTGAGCGGCTTATGGAATCCAAGACAAATAGCAACTTTGTCAGCCTCTTAAAACGAGGGATGAAGATCGAATAATTATGGTTGTTTTGGCAAGTGCCCTGTGCTATAATATAGAAGCTTGACAATCGACAGATAAATCTATAATATGAATAGAGAATTTTTTTAGGAAAGAGGTGAGTCCTATGCAACAAGGTATTCATCCAGAATACAAACTTGTAACTGTTCACTGCGCATGTGGTAACGAGTTCGAGACAAAGTCTACTAAAGACGAGATCCGTCTAGAGATCTGTTCTGAGTGCCACCCATTCTTCACTGGTACTGCGAAGCAAGTTGATCGTGGCGGTCGTGCTGAGAAATTTAAGCAAAAATACGGTCTGTAAGTATAGGAGAACACAAAAGGTTAGAGGGGACATACCTCTAGCCTTTTTTTACGTTGGGACTGGGAAACCTTACATGTCCCAGCGGTTGAGACAGCAACCCGAGGAACTTTCGTTCTATGTTACAATAGAATTGGGAGGGGCATATGGCGAAATTATACTTTAGATATGGCGCAATGAATTGCGGTAAAACAACAAACTTACTCCAGGTTGCACACAACTATCATGAACGGGGAATGCGGGCGATCATCATGAAGCCTGGGGTGGACACCAAGGGGGGAGAAGCTGTAGTTTCTCGACTGGGTGTCACCAGAGAAGTAGATGTATTGGTAGGGCCCGGTGCCGACGTGCTGGACCTGGTCCAAGGATATATCATTGAACATGGACACGTGGACTGTATTCTGGTGGACGAGGTTCAGTTCATGAAAGCAGAGCAAATCGACCAATTGTTCGAAGCTGCAGTTACAAAGAATATTCCAGTAATTTGCTACGGTCTACGGACGGACTTTAAAATGAACGGTTTTGAAGGTAGCGAACGACTGTTGTTATTGGCCCATAGCCTTGAAGAACTAAAAACCGTTTGCCGTTGCGGGAAAAAGGCCTTGTTAAACGGAAGAAAGATCAATGGTCAGTTTGTATTTGAAGGCGCGCAGGTAGCCATTGACGGGGAAGATCAAGTGGAGTACGAGTCGCTATGTCCTGCCTGCTATTTTCAATTCCAACAATCTGTTTAAGGATTGGAAGTGAGCAGCAATCCAGTGGAAGCGTAAGCGAGGTGTAGTATGGCAGCACAGAAACCAGCTGTCGGTGGACAGGCCCTAATCGAAGGGGTCATGATGCGTGGTGCAAAAACCATAGCTATGGCAGTCCGAAAACCCGACGGTGAAATTGAAGTAAAAACAGAGCCCATCAAGGGGATTTCCACCACGGGGTGGATGAAAGTGCCCTTTGTCCGTGGGATATTAACCCTATTTTCCTCCATGGCTGTAGGCGTTCGTGCCCTGACATGGTCAGCAGAGTTCTTTGGTGAAGGGGAAATGGAAGAACCTTCTCGCTTTGAGAAGTGGCTACAGGCAAAAATGGGCAAGAGAGCCGACGACATCCTTATTGGTATGTCCATGGTCTTTGCCGTGATTATGGCCTTCGGCCTCTTCGGAGCCCTACCCACCTTCCTGATCAGCCTCCTCAAAGGAGTCATCAGTGATCCAGTCATTCTTTCCGGCATGGAAGGGGTACTAAAGATCCTCATGTTTATCGGCTATGTGGTCGTGATATCTCAAATGAGAGACATCCGCCGGGTCTTCCAGTACCACGGCGCAGAACACAAGGCCATTTATTGTTATGAAAACAACCTGGACTTGACCGTTGAAAATGCCAAGAAGTTTACCACCTTGCATAGACGGTGTGGCACCAGCTTTGTCATTATTGTATTGATCATTAGTATTACAGTGTTTTCATTTGTGCCCTGGTCTTCGACCCTGATGCGCATTGGCATTAAAATGCTCTTCTTACCCATCATTGGTGGCTTGTCCTACGAGGTCATCCGCCTAGCTGGCAAGAAAGACAACGCCCTGGTACGCCTGATCAGCTGGCCAGGTCTAATGATGCAAAAGCTGACAACAAAAGAGCCAGACGACAAAATGCTAGAGGTAGCCCTGGCATCCCTAAAGGCCACCCTGGCAGCAGACGAGGAATTGGCTTCATGATGACCATTCAAGCACTAATCAAAGAAGGTACACAGGTTTTGGAGCGGGTAACGGTTACAGCAGCTCTGGACACCCAGTGGATTCTTTGTGATTTACTCGATATGCAAAGAGGACAACTCTTGATCCATGGAAACCGACAAGTATCTGAAGACCAGGTCTTGACCTTTCGAGCCCACTTGGCCAGAAGGGCGTCTGGTGAGCCCCTCCAGTATGTGCTGGGCCACCAGGAGTTTATGGGTCTTTTATTCCATGTGAGCCAGGACGTGCTCATTCCTAGACAGGACACAGAAGTCCTTGTGGAAACCATCCTGACCAGGCTCAAGGGGAATGACCAGCCCAAGATTTTAGACATCGGCGTTGGAAGTGGAGCTATATCTTGTTCCTTGGCTCACTTCATTGACCAAGCCCAAGTACGAGGCCTGGACATATCCGATGGGGCCCTGGCCATGGCCCGCAGAAATGCGAAAAGCCTTGGTCTTGAAGACCGGGTAACGTATAATAAAGGAGATTTGTTTTCTTTAGAAAAGACCCTGGTAGAAGGGGTTGACTCCTATGACGTCATAGTCAGTAATCCACCCTATATCCCCAGTGAGGATATCCTAACCCTCCAACAGGGGGTCAAGGACCACGAGCCCATGTTGGCACTGGACGGTGGACAAGATGGCTACGACTGCTACAAGGCTCTTGTGGCGCAGGCGCATCTTTATATGAAGGAAAACGGAATTTTAGCATTTGAAACAGGTCATGACCAAGCAAGAACCATCGGACGTATGATGGAGGACAGCGGCCACTATGATCGCATAGAGATCATTAAGGATTTGGCTGGTATCGAGCGGGTTGTGTTGGGGTATAAGAAAGCGTAAGTGCAGGTGATAACATGTTTGATAAGTTAGAGTTTATTGAGGAGAAACACGAGGAACTGGGCGTAAAGCTCTCCGATCCAGACGTGATTGCCGATCAAAAGTTATGGCAAAAGCTGATGAAGGAGCACGCAGACCTAACGCCTGTCGTGGAAAAGTACAAGCAATATAAAGAAGCAAAAAACGGCATTGATGAAGCCAAAGAGATCATCCGTGAAGAAACGGACGAGGAAATGCGAGACCTGGCCAAGATGGAACTGACTGAGCTGGAAGAGTCCCTGCCTCAAATCGAGCAGGATCTAAAGGTGCTTCTTCTTCCCAAGGACGTCAACGATGACAAGAACGTTATCCTTGAAATCCGTGCTGGCGCTGGTGGTGACGAAGCGGGCCTATTCGCCTCTGAACTACTTCGTCTGTACATGCGGTATGCTGAGCGTAAGGGCTGGAAGACGGAAATGATGAACACGTCTGAATCAGGTGTAGGTGGTATTAAGGATGCTTCTGTCATGATCAAGGGCAAGGGTGCCTTCTCCGTACTCAAGTTTGAGTCGGGTATCCACCGAGTACAGCGGGTTCCTGCCACGGAGTCTGGCGGCCGTATTCACACGTCCACAGCGACTGTTGCAGTCCTACCGGAAGTTGATGATGTGGAAGTAGAAATCAAGCAAAACGACCTTCGGATTGACGTATTCCGTTCCTCTGGTAATGGAGGCCAGTCTGTAAATACAACAGACTCTGCCGTTCGAATTACCCACCTGCCAACAGGTATGGTGGTGTCCTGCCAGGACGGTAAGTCCCAGCTTTCCAACAAGGAAAAGGCCATGCAGGTCCTTAAGTCCCGTTTGTACGAAAAGCAGCTGGAAGAGCAGAATGCTGAGATTTCTGAGCAGCGTCGTACCATGGTTGGGTCCGGTGACCGATCTGGTAAGATCAGAACCTACAACTGGCCCCAGGGCCGTATTACGGACCACCGTATTGGCCTAACAGTTTACAAGCTGGCAGCCTTTATGGATGGCGAAATTCAGGAAATGATCGACGCCCTGATCGCCGACCACCAGGCAGAAGCCATGAAGCAGTTGGAAGCCTAAGGCGACTTGTTTCATTAAAAACACCCTTGTTAAAGGGTGAAAGCTAGCTTGATTTCAGCTGAATACTGAACGTTAAATAGACACTGGATTTCTGTCCAGTGTCTTTTCTTGCCTTATGGGTGCTTGCTTGTTAGGCTAATAGGACGACATTGGTCTACTCCATTTTGTCAAAAAAACTTGTATCCCAGTACCCCGAACTGTTTACGTGCTTAACAGTCGGACTGATTTAAGCTTATTAAATAAAGCGATTAACGTTTTCCCTGTTGTTTTATATAAGTCTTTTGAAAAAGTTGTGTTAATAACGAAACGATTGCTTGCTATCCAAAAAAAACAGGCGTATACTTTCTCTCGTATGATATTTCTGAAATTCGCAAAGAAGAAGGTGCCGCCGTGCTGTACGATTATCTTGGAGATCTCTGACCACTAACCGGGGATCAGGTACATATTAGTAGTATTCGGTTAGGAGGACAAAACAATGAATTCACTGGAGTATATTTTTGATCTAGGGGTTATATTATTGGCTGCCAATATTGGTGGCATTATCAGCCGTAAGCTGAAACAGCCTGCTGTTTTGGGCCAAATTATTGCTGGTGTAATCCTGGGTATGGGCATCATGGACGTGACTGAGCCCATGCAACAGATGTCTCAAATTGGTGTTATCTTTCTGATGTTTGTCGCTGGACTTGAGACAGACGTCAACGAACTGAAAGAATCTGGAAAATCATCTTCGCTTATTGCCATTGGTGGTGTTATCGGCCCTATTGTCTTAGTTACAGGTGCAACCTACCTGCTGACAAGGGACATGACCTCCAGCTTGTTCATGGGGATTATCTCCACAGCAACGTCAGTGAGTATTTCTGTTCAAACCCTACGGGAGTTGGGCAAACTTCGTACCAAACAAGGGATTGCAATCCTGGGAGCAGCCATTATCGATGATATCGTCGGTATTATCCTACTGACCTTGGTCGTAGGTGTAGTCGCACCGACAAGTGGCTCCAATGTGTTTATTGTATTAGGAAAAATTGTAGGCTTTTTTGTATTCACCTTTATTGTGGGTGTGATCCTGGTCCGAGTGATCCAGAAATACGGAAAAGCTATTCATATAGAAGATAAAATCGTTACTTATTCCATTGTTACCTGTTTGCTGCTGGCCTTTGTATCAGAGGAACTGGGTGTGGCAGCCATTACTGGGGCCTACTTCGCGGGTGTGGTCTTCTCCATGACCTCCCACCGCCACAAGGTGTCCCACGAGGTCAACCGGATTGCCTCCACCTTCTTCACACCGATCTTCTTTGTGGTGATCGGTATGGGGGTAGACCTACAGGCGGCTTCATCAGCCCTGGCCCTGGGTTCTGTGTTCATCGTGGCAGGTGTCCTGGGCAAGATCCTGGGTTCAGGCTTTGGTGCCCACCTATCAGGCTTCAAGGGCAAAACTGCCCTACAAGTTGGTTTCGGTATGGTACCCCGTGCTGAGGTAGCCATTATCATTGCCAACCTGGGTATACAAATGAACGTGATTGGCCAGTCGGAACTTTCGGCTGTTATCCTCATGGTTCTGGTAACAACCCTGGTAACACCCTCCCTACTGAAGTGGGCCTGTGAGGACAAGCCAAAGAAGTCGGGTAAGGCGCAACCAGCGGCCTAGGCAGACTGAACAAACTGATACAGTGTGAGTGAGACCACATCTTCGGGTGTGGTCTTTTTATGTGCCCTGGTTCTTCTTCACAACCTTGCATTCCTCCATACTATCCCCTAAACGACATCCGTGTGGATCGTGTGTTTGGGCCTGTCTGCCTCTGGGCCTTAGGCGGCAGAATGG
>CAYFHQ010000042.1:0-28537 GCA_964342805.1 uncultured Peptostreptococcaceae bacterium
GCCGCTTCCCTGGTGGCATGTTCCAATAACAACTGGGCGTGGATGAGTCGACCGCCTTCCACCACTGAGAGCATGAGCACTAAAATGAGTGGAAGGATCAGGACGAACTCCACCATGGACTGTCCTCTCCTATTCCTAAATAGGTTCATAGTCATCCCTCCCAAGTGGTTTACAAACAAACAAACAAACAAAGGGACCTTACGTCGCAAGGTCCCTTCTCTTCTGATTTTAAACTGCTATGCTGTCAAACGATCGACGATTTGCTGGAATTCTGCTGCAATTGCTGGTCCTAACAGTAGTAGTACTGCGATAACAGCGATGGCAATCAAACTTACCAATAGTACGTATTCCACCATACCTTGACCTTCATCATTCATCATACAAGCGATCCAAGTCTTAAAATAGTTAAACATTATATCCTCCTTAACCCAACCAATAGATACCTAAGGTGTCACCGGACCTTGCCCGAGGTTTCTTCGGTGACCTTACCCTTGACTACAGTATAGTCAATTCCTTACCTTATGAATAAATCGAAACGTCATGACTCTGGGGGAGGAAACGTCACAAGTAAACAAGGACTTAGGTCTGTACACTATTGGGACGAAAAGGTCGTTTAATGTCGAAAAATGTGGGCATAGAAAAAGAGCCCATGGAAGCATGGACTCTTGAAACCCTTTATATAACTGGCTTATCGCTTGGAAAGGTAACCAGCCAAATCATTGTTGATGGCATATAAGGTTGCCTGGACACGGTCCTTTACTTCGATCTTTCTGAATAGGGACGTGGCGTAATTCTTCACTGTCTTTTCGCTTAAGAAGAGGGTTTCTCCCACTTCGCGGTTGGTCAAGCCTTGGGATATACAGCTGAGAACATCCAGTTCTCGATCGGTTAGCTCCCCAAAGGCCGAGTTGGATTCAGCCTTGTCTGTCACGTTCTGAAGGAGCAACTTGACCAAGCGCTTGTCAATAAAGGACTCTCCCTTCATGACTTCCCTTATGGCTGAAATCAAGTCTACTGTGTCAGAATCCTTTAATAGGTAGCCTTGGGCCCCTGTCTGGATACACTCAAAGAGGGTTTCTGGATCATCCGCCATGGTCAACATGATCACCCGGGTTGTCGATTGGGCCTCAACGAGTCGCTTGAGTACCTGTATGCCTGACATTTCTGGCATATGTACATCCAGAAGCAATACATCTGGCTTTAAGACACTTACATGAGAAAGTGCTTCCTGACCATTGCTGGCCTCTGCCACTACAGCAACATCTTCTTCAAATTCCAACAACCGTCTTATCCCCTGCCGGATCAAACCGTGGTCATCTGCGATCATTACTCTAATTCGACTGGAACTCATCCATCATCACCTCTCTGCTAATTGGAATTTTGAAATGTAATTCAGTTCCTTCGCCGGGGTTGCTGGTACACTTGAACTCCCCGTGGAGTTGCAGTACCCGCTGCTTCATACCAACCAAACCAAACGAATGCCCCGATACTTTCGCCGCCTCAAAGGCTGCGTCCACATCAAACCCCTTACCGTTGTCTTTTATTTTCATACCCAAGTATTTGGTTCCGAAATCTAGTCGAATTTCAGCCTTGGTTGCCTTTGAATGCTTTCGGATATTATTGAGGGCTTCCTGGGCCAGCCTAAAGACAGCCAGTTCAATAATGTTCTCCACATCCACTTGCTTCTCAGAAATTCGCAAGATCACCTTAATGAGGGTGCTTTCCTGGTAGGACGCTGCGTAACGTCTCAGTGTAGGCTCCAGACCCAAGTCGTCAAAGGACATGGGACGAAGATCGTAAATGATCCGGCGGATGTCCTGTAGGGTTTCCCGTACAGAGTCCTTGAGTTCGTCCATTTCTTTCAGTCCGTCTTCTAAGTCTGACTTTAAGACCTGTCTAACAATTTCTGATTTTAACACAATATTGGCCATGGACTGGGCAGGACCATCGTGAATGTCCTGGGAAATCCGACGACGTTCGTCCTCCTGGGCCTCCAAGATTTGAATGCCCAAGTAAACACTGTCTGCACTCATGGTCGATTGCTCAATATTGTCAAGACCACCGGCCAGGTAGTTCATAGCTACACTGACTTGATTAATGAGCTTTTGTGCACTTTTTAGGATTTTCTCCGCCTGTCTCAGTTGTTGTTCCAGGCCGGTTCTTTTCTCCCTAAGGTTGGTCTCTTCCTGTTGCTTCATCATGTAATTGACACGGGTTTCCGTGGCATTTTCATAGGCCTTTTGGATATCTCGTTCCGTATAGGTTCGAAAGTCCTTCGACACAACAACCAAGTGTTTTCTTGCTAACTTGTCCTTGACCTGCAAGGCGTCCACTTCGTCAATACAGACATTGATCTGCCCCTGAACCTCTTTGATTTTTTCCTTGACTTCATCCACTGCCCGTTGTGCATTGTCAACGATTTCAAAGATCTCATTCTTACTGCTTTCAATGGCTTGAAGTGTCTTGTCAACAATCTCCTTGATCGCATTGCTGTCCAGTAGATTCATACACCCCTCCTGCTATCATACCTTCATTATACCCTTTTTCCCATATCTGTTATACTGTTATGTAGAATGAGAAGGTACATATGAAAAAAAAATCGTTAATTTTACTGGGTGCAGGGATTGCTGCACTCTCCTCACAACTCTATATTGATGTATTGGTCGCAGATTTTCGAGTGACTTTCGCCCTAATCGCCCTTGGAATTTTTATTTATGAAAATAAGGAAATTAATCCCATCACCATGGGATTTGCAACGGCTGTGTCGGTCACCCTTTGGCGGGTAACTGTCCTTTTACTGGACGGGACCTATACAGTGGACGCCCTCTTGGGCTTCCTGCCAGAGGTCTCCTTTTACTTGGCCTATAGTTTAATTGTCTATCATTTTGTCCACAGTAAACAGAGGTTTGAGCTGGACCGCTACTTTATTATCCTTACCTTGGCAGACTTCAGTGCCAATGTAGTGGAAATCGTTTTGCGAATTACCTTTTATGACCACCGCTTTTATGGGGGCATCCTTACAACCCTCCTGGTGGTCGCACTGATCCGGACCTCTGTTGTGGTCTTGGGCGTATTCTTACTTCGGCAACAACGCTTGCTTGTGGTTCGGGAAGAACACGAAAAACGCTACCGTCGCTTGCTGTGGATGTCTTCTTTATTGAAGTCCGAAATTTACTGGATGGACAAGTCCATGGACCGGGTGGAAACCGCCATGTCCCAGGCCTACCAGCACTTTGAGGCTATCCAGTACAACCTTAACCCAGAAAAATGGTCTGAGGAAGCCGTAAATATCGCAGGGTCCATCCACGAAATCAAAAAGGAGTATGAGTTAGTACTCCGTGGCGTCCAGGACTTGCTGGATGTTAAATACTCCGACAACGGCATGACCCTCAGCAGCATTTTGTCTATTTTAGAAGAAAAAATGAAAAAAGAAGCCGACCGGCGACCCGCTGACCTGAAACTCAAGGTGGAGCAAGGCCGTGACTTCTTTACTTACCAGCACTTTCTCCTCATGTCCATCTTTAGAAACCTGATCAACAATGCCTATGATGCAGCGGAAAAAGTCAACCGCCAAGTGGACGTCCATTTGACACATTGGACCGATGGGGAGTATCATGTATTTCAAATAAGCGACAACGGCAGTGGCATAGAAGAAGACCATTTGGCCCATATATTCGAAGCTGGTTTCTCTACTCGGATAAACTATGATACCGGCGAAATCAACCGTGGTCTTGGTCTTAGTATTGTTCACAGCATTGTTTCTGAATCGTTCGGTGGCACGATCAGTGTCGCCTCGGTACCGAACGTCTCAACCAGTTTTAAAATTCGTATACCGATTCAATCTCTGGAGGACCATTAATGAAATTTTATATTGTTGAAGATGATCTTAACATCGTTCGGATACTCAGACAAATCATTGCAGATTGTGATCTTGGTTCGGTTGAAGGCAATGCGGTAGACGGTGAAACCGCCCTGCGGGAAATCCCCGTCATTAAACCGGATGTGGTTTTGGTTGACCTCTTCATCCCTAAGGTGGATGGCATTAACCTGGTTAAACAACTTCCCATGACCATCCCAAGTATTATGATTAGCCAGGTAACAGCCAAGGACATGATCTCCAAGGCCTATGAGGCAGGTGTTCACTTTTACATTCAAAAGCCCATTAACGCCGTGGAAGTACGGTCGGTTATTGAACGGCTAGGCCACCATGTGAAGACCTTGAAGAAACTAGACACCATTCAGTCCCTCTTCTCTGACGAGATCCCTACCAAGGAGTCCAGCACCCCTAGAACAGATGAAGACTATATTCAATCTGTCCTGCAGCAGTTGGGCATCCTAGGAGAGTCTGGGGCAGACGCAATCCTGCAGTCCGTGTCCTTTTTACTAAATCACGAACATGCCCTCAATGAAATGACCCTAAAAGAGTTCTTTAGCCAGTTTAGTGACCAACCCAAGTCCTTTGAACAACGAATTCGACGAACAGCCACAGTAGCCCTTTCAAATCTATCTCACATTGGTTTGGAAGACTATATGAATCCCCTCTTCCAGGAATACGCCCATAGCCTCTTCCCATTCAGGGAGATCCGTATGGAAATGGAATGGATCAAGGGCACTCAAGGCCAGCGGGGCAAGGTCAATATCCGCAAGTTTTTAGAAGGTGTAGCCTACCATAGTAAAAATGAGTAATTTGAATATTTTGAATTTTTTTTAATGATTTATGATACCCTATGATACCACTCGAAGGGGTGGCGGTAAACTATTATCGTCACTGTAGGAGTCGTATACAGGGTTTCGTTTTTATTACCATAGGGGGGATACTATGGAGGCTTTAAACGGTATTATAAGTAGTATTAACAGTTTTGCATGGGGCGGTATCATGATTTTCTTCCTCGTAGGTACAGGTGTTGTTCTAACGATTGGCACACGAGTTGTACAGTTTAGAAAATTAGGTTATGCCTTCAAATTGCTTTTCTCCAAGGACCACGTAGGTGAAGGTGACATTACACCTTTCCAGGCACTAATGACTTCTTTGGCAGCAACAATCGGTACGGGTAACATTGCCGGCGTTGCTGGAGCAATCGCAGCAGGTGGCCCAGGTGCAGTATTCTGGATGTGGGTTACAGCAGCATTCGGTGGTGCAACAAAGTACGGTGAAGCACTACTGGCTATCAAGTACCGGATCACCAATGAAAATGGTGAGAAATCCGGTGGTCCAATGTACTACATCAAGTTGGGTATGCATGAGAGATTCGGTGGCAACTGGGCATGGCTTGGTTGGCTGTTCGCATTCTTCGGCACAGTAGCAGCATTCGGTATTGGTAACATGGTTCAAGCGAACTCCGTTGCTTCTTCCGTTAGCACATCTATTGGTGTTGCACCTTGGATTTCTGGTCTTGTAATTGCAGCCGCAACTGCAGCAGTAATTCTTGGTGGTATCAAGAGTATCGGTAAAGTAACAGAAAAGATCGTCCCTTTCATGGCAGTACTATACGTAGTTGGCGCACTTATTATTCTTTTCAAGAATGCAGCTATGGTACCTGCAGCATTCGGCATGATCTTTGAAAACGCTTTCACGGCTAAGGCTGTTGGTGGCGGTCTTGTCGGTACAGTTATCCGTTTTGGTGTTGCACGTGGTGTCTTCTCAAACGAAGCTGGTTTGGGCTCTGCTCCAATCGCACACGCTGCTTCAACTAACAACGATCCAGTTCGTCAGGGTATCATCGGTTCTCTAGGTTCTTTCCTAGATACACTGGTTGTTTGCTCCATGACTGCACTGGTAATCCTAGTTTCTGGTCTAGTTCAGCTAGATCCAACAACAGGACTTATGAGCATCACAGGCGGCCTAAGTGGCGCAGCTCTTACAACGACTGCATTTGACGTGGCATTCCCTGGTATCGGTGGTTTTGTCGTTTCATTTGGTCTGATCTTCTTCGCATTCTCTACAATCCTAGGCTGGTACTACTATGGCTCTAAGTGCCTTGAGTACATCGCTGGTGTTAAGGTAGTAAATGCATACAAGTTCCTTTGGATTGTTCTTGTATTCGTTGGTGCTGTTTACAAAGCTGATTTCGTATGGAACCTATCTGACACATTCAACGGTCTAATGGCTATTCCTAACCTAATCGGTCTTCTAGCACTGAGTCCACTGATCTTTAGCATGACTACTCAGTACGAAAAAGAAGGTAGAGATAAACTGTCTGCTTAATGGCTAGACAACTTTTAGAACTTCAGTAATACCTACTGTGACGGTAAACCGCTTGTCTTTTGGCAGGCGGTTTTTTTCTTGTGTAAAAAGAGTACACGTGATGCTACTTCATTACACCATAGCCGTAGGTAGGCATATTCCTTGCACCTTGCTAGGCTACAGGTGATGAGAAACCAACTGTTCGATTTCGGATGATTCCTACTCCGCCCGGAACTCGCCTTGCTCAAACATCGGGCTACGCTCACGGAATCATCCGCTCTCTCACAGGGTTTCTCGTCACCTTCCGCAATGCTGCGGTTCAGGAATATACCCACCTACTCTGCATGATGCGATGAAAGAGCATGTACTACTGCTCACCAGAATATCTAGAATATAATCGAGAAACTGCAACGGTGAAAACCAGTGCTTTGCTTGTCTAAGATTGCTGTAGGTCCAGTTTGTTCCTGCCCGTAGCATTGCGAGGGGTGACGAAGTTCCCTGTGAGAATGGGCGTATTTCCGTAAGCGGAGCCTGATGTCTGAGCGCAGCGAGTTCCAGGCGGAGTAGGAAATGGGCCCAGTCGAACAGTTGGAACTTCATCGCCACGAGCCTCGCTAGGGAGGAACATGCTGGGCCGACATGCGACCTGGACCATCGCAAAGCTATAGCCACCTCCAAAGTAGGACGGGGTTGTTCCCGCCCGCAGTATTGCGAGGGGCGACGAAGTTCCCTGTGAGAATAACCTCATTCCCGTAAGCGAAGCCTGATGTCTGAGCGTCAGCGAGTTCCAGGCGGAGTAGGGAATGAGGTTAGGCGAACAGATGGAACTTCATCGCCCCGAGCTTAGCAAGGAAGGGAACAACCCCAGTCCTACGAGATCGGAGGAGGCTACAGCAAGCAAAAACACCCTCGCCCACCAATGGTCGTCGGTAGTAAGCAAAGGGTGTTTCGCATATGGGTGATTCAAAGGGACATAGTTATGTTTGTAGCGTCGGCGGCACCACTGTTGCAGTGCCAGTAAGGACCTGGTCGCCCTTCTGGTTGGCACAGGTGGTCGTGAGGACCAAGCGGCCTTTTTCGGCCAGGACCTGGTCCACCCTTACGGTGGCCGTCACTGTGTCACCAATGTAGACTGGTGCAGTAAATCGAATATCCTGCTTGAGGTATATGGTGCCAGGGCCAGGCAACTGCATGCCCAAGACGGCCGACACCAGTCCCATGGTCAACATGCCATGGGCAATCCGTTGTTTAAAGGGACTTTGGGCTGCGGCGACGTCGTTAATATGGACTGGGTTGAGGTCTCCTGTGAGCCCCGCATAGAGCACAATATCTGCGTCTGTTATGGTCTTGGTAAAGGATGCGCTCTTGCCCAGGGGATAGGTTTCCAAAAGTCTTGTCATCTTGCCTCCTTTATGGTGCTTGTAGATCATTTTACCTCTTACTAATTAGAGGACAATCCCCCCATCTACACTGAGGACTGTGCCTGTAACAAATCGGGCTTGGTCAGAGGCTAGGAACAAGAAGGCATTGGCAATATCCTCAGGCCGGCCCAGGTCTCTTAGGGGGGACTTGGACTTCATCATGTCCAGGACCTTGTCCGGCATTTTCTCTGTCATTGGGGTCAGAATAAACCCTGGAGCAACTGCATTTACACGGATTTGCTTCTTCCCCAGTTCCTTGGCCCAGGTCTTGGTCATGCCTATAACACCCCACTTGGTAGCTGCATAGTTGGTCTGGCCGTAGTTACCGTAGATCCCTACTACAGAGGAGGTGTTGAGGATAACCCCACCACCGGTTTCGCTCATTTCTTTTGCAACCAACTGGCCACATAGGTAAACCCCTTTTAAGTTGACATCGATGACACGGTCCCACTCCTCCTCAGACATTTTCAGAAGGGTATTGTCCGCTGTAATGCCTGCATTGTTCACAAGGCAATCAATGCGGCCATATGTGGCCAGGACTGACTGAATCATGGACTCCACGTCTTGCTTTTTAGTTACATTAGCAGCAAGGCCAAGGGCTTGGCCCCCCTGGTCAACCACTGCATTGGCATTGGCCTCTACAGCCTCTTGGTTGAGGTCAACATAAACCACTTTGGCCCCTTCTTTGGCAAAGGTATCCGCTGTGACTTGTCCGATTCCCCGGGCAGCCCCGGTTACGATTACTACCTTATCTTGCATTCTCATTTTGGTCTCCATTCATTCTTAATAATTCCTAGTATTCGTCGTATCCTGAGAAGTCAGGTCTACTTGTCTGTCTCATTTCGTTCAACAATCAAAGCTGCCCCTTGGCCACCGCCAATACAAAGGGTAGCTAGACCTGTCTTGGCCTCCCTCTTGATCATTTCATGGATCAGGGTGACAAGAATCCGCGTGCCAGAAGCTCCAATGGGGTGTCCCAAGGCTATGGCACCCCCATTGACATTCACCTTGTCACTGGGGATTTTCAGGTCCTTGACCACTGCCAGAGACTGGGCTGCAAAGGCTTCATTGGCTTCGATTAAGTCAATGTCTGCCATGGTCATATCCACCCGTTCTAGGGCTTTTTTAGTCGCTGGAACAGGTCCATAGCCCATATAGGCAGGGTCTAGGGCCGCATGTCCATAGGACTTGATCTCACAAAGAATGGGGGCACCGATCTCCAGTGCATAGGCCTTTTCCATGACAATCACAAAGGCCGCCCCGTCATTTATACCAGAAGCGTTCCCAGCTGTGACGGTCCCCTCTTTCTTAAAGGCAGGTCTCAGCTTAGACAGGCTTTCAACAGTGGTTCCTGCCCGAGGGTACTCGTCAAGGTCTATGGTGATCTCTCCCTTTCGGCTAGAGATGGTAACAGGTACAATCTCGTCTGAGAAACGCTTATTAGCCAATGCTTCCTGGGCCTTTTGCTGGCTTTTTGCTGCGAAGGTGTCCTGCTCTAGACGAGTCAGATCCCATTTTTCAGCTATGTTTTCAGCAGTAATGCCCATATGGTAGTCCTGAAAGGCGTCCATGAGTCCATCGACCATCATGGTGTCCTCAATGGACCCATTGCCCATTTTCATTCCCCACCGGGCCTTCTTCATAATGTAGGGGGCATTGGACATGCTCTCCGTGCCACCTGCCAGAACAACCTTGGCATCTCCGAGGGCAATAAACTGGGCTGCCACGGAGACGGTCCGCAGGCCTGAGCCACAGAGCTTGTTGATGGTCATGGCTGGGACATGGTCTGGTACACCAGCGTGGATGGCCACTTGACGGGCTACATTTTGGCCTTGACCAGCCGATAAGATATTGCCCACCAAGACCTCGTCAATGATCACAGGGTCAATTCCCGCCCGACGGATTGCGTCTTTGGCAGCCTGGGTCCCCAGGTCTACAGCACTCAAGGGTGCCAGGGCACCTCCAAAGCTTCCTATGGGTGTACGAACGGCACTTACAATTACAGCTTGCTTCATTTGATCCTCCTTCATTTCTTGTCGGACAAGATAAGTGCAAGTGCCGTGCCAAAAAACAAACAAAAGCTACAAGACACTGGTATCAGTGGCTTGTAGCTTTTCACTTTGCGAATATTCTTTTTCATCATAATGGATGGGACTTTTCTGTGTCCGAACTTCAGTACACCTAATGGCCCTGTTCGAAATCCCGGACGGCCCTTAGTCCGCCAGTCGTTTCCAACCGATCAACAAGTCAACCATACGTCCATAGGACTTGACCCCCTCTGCTTGCTTGTTGGCTTTGAGGTATTGGTCGTTGACTTCTCGGTTGACTTCCTCAAACCACCCCTCATAGGTATTCCAAAAATCACGGGATTTTTGCAAGTCTTCCTTAATGCCTGGGTCAAGCTGGACCATGAAGGCCTCCCAAGCAGGTTTGTCTACAGAATATAGGGCATTGGAGCTATGGATCATGGCCAGAACATGGCCGGAGTATGCATACAAGGGATCATCGCTATAGGCACACACTGCCCAGGCAATGAAGTTGGCCTCGTCCTCCCGGGTGATCCCCCGGTAGTGGGCTAATTCATGGGCTGCTGTTACCGGTAGGGTATGGGTTGGTGCCATATGATTGATATTCCCCTCACCGGTAAAGGGATTGTAGATTCCTGCGATTCCTGCATAAGAAAAATAGATGGAACTGCCTAGCAACTTGGGCTGTGTACCTCCAAAGGAAAGGAAGTTAAGCCGGTCTGGCAGTTGATAAAAGGCACCATCCACTCCACTTAGGAGCTTAGATGTGGCTGTTTCCTCAACGAGCGCCCAGTCGATTTTTTTTCGTTCTAGGGCTGCCTGGTCAGCCAGCCAATAGGTCACTTCTTCCAGTTCCTTGATTGTGGGCTGGGAAACCGGAACGTTGACAGAGGTGCTAATGGGCAGTCGCCCGTAATTCAAACCCCATAGGCCGTTGAAGGCCACCAGGGCTAACAAGATCAATGTGATTAGCGACCGCATCCCCTTGGGGATGGCCTTTTCTGGGGCGTAGCGCAGGTCTTTAAACCACCGCATGAATATGACAATAGCGACGACCAACCCGATGGCAAGGAAAAGTTCACCTAAGGAGATAAAGAGCCACCGGTTGATCCAGCCTTGGAAACTTGCAATCAGCGGGTAGAGACCCCGGCTATACCAGTATTCCACCAGGCGGGGCTGGTCCTTTGTGTATAAGAGCAAGCCCAGTAGTATGCTGAGCAGGATAATTTTTCTTGTTTCTTTCCATAGTGCTTTCAGTTGCGTCACCCCTAGCTTGAGTCAAATCACCTTAAACCACCCATGTCCGCAGACCTTTCGGGTCACGGACCACTTTTATTATCATATCATATTTGCCTCATTCTCAAGGGTCCTACAGAGACATTTCTACAATAAGAAAGGACCAAGTTGATCGGTTATCCCATCAACTCGGCCCTATGTCGTTTTATTTATTCTTGGTAAATCCCAACTTCTTTTGCCAGACTCAAAGTACTTAGGCCGTGGGGGGAACCTTCTCTAATTTGCTGAGAAATATCCACACCTGCAACGGCACCATTGAAGTGGGTTCCGTTGGCCCAAACACCTACGTCACTGACATCGTAAACCTTGCCGTCTACAGCTACTAGGGACCGCATGCCATTTTTTCCGTTGAATTTTGCTAGGGTCTCCTTGTCAAAGACCAGGTCTTTTGACGCCCGTTTTTCAGGAGAAATCACCCGAACGGTCATGGTGGCAGCTTCTGCGCGGGTAGCTGGATTGTCTACCCTAAATGTGTTGTCACTGTAGCCAGACACAATCCCTGCGTCAAAGACATTGAGTACCGCCATCTTTTGATCTTCCGACAGGTTCTTGGTGTCCACAACATCCATGGTCCGTGCCATATAGTAATGACCCCTGGAAGCCAAGGCCCGGTCTACCATGAGGGCAATTTCTCCCCGGGTAATGGCCTTGTCCAAATCCGTAAACTCTCCGCTCATGAGGTACTTGGCCTCAATGGCTGCGTCCTTCCATCCATTGGCCCAGTGGCCTGCCATGCCTTCCATAGGCGAGATCTTCTTTGCCTTGAGTAGCATAACAATAAACTCTGCCCGGGTAATGGTATTGTCCGGTCGGAAGGTCTGGTCAGGATATCCACTGACAATATCCTTGCTCACCAGTTCCTCAATAAAGGTCTTGCCCCAGTGGTCTTTCACGTCGCTGAGTTCCTTCATTTCAATCGTATCCATCATGTCCATAGCTGCATATGAAGTAGAAAAAGTGGCGATTAAGATGAACACGAACACAAGACTTGCAATGCGTATAGTCGTTTTCATAATACACCTCCGACTATACTATACCCAAGGTGTGTATTTTCTATCTGAGAACCTCTGAAGGGTCACCATAACGTAATATTTTGCCCTGCTCCATGACAATGACATGGTCGGCAATTTCAAGGGCGTCTTCCTTGTCGTGGGTTACAAAAATGGTTGTGATTTCCGCCTTCCTCACGATTTGCTCCACGTCACTACGGATTTGACCATGGAGGTGGGCGTCAAGGTTACTGAAGGGCTCATCCATCAGCAAAACCTTGGGCTTGGGTGCCAGGGCTCTGGCCAGGGCAACCCGCTGTTGCTGGCCTCCACTGAGTTCATGGGGGTAGCGTTTTTCATAACCACCGAGTTCCACCAGGTCTAACATGTCACAGACCCGTTGCTTACGTTCCGACTTGGATACGCCGTCTAGTCCAAAGGCAATGTTCTTTTCCACTGTTAGATGGGGAAACAGCGCATAATCCTGGAAGAGCATACCCACGTTACGCTTTTCTGGGGGCAGGTTTTTGGCTCCATCCGTAAGGAGCTTCTGGTCCATTTCGATCTGGCCAGAAATGGGGGTCTCCAGGCCTGCAATCAAGCGGAGGGTTGTACTTTTTCCAGAACCACTTTCTCCTACGATGGCCATGAGTTTACCTGCCGGTAGGGTGAAAGAAACGTCCGAAAGGGTCAAGTCCTCTGCATTTTTGTACTTAAAGTTGAGGTTTCGAAGGGCTATATTCAATTCTTTGCTCCTTTCGCCTTGGCTTGGTAGCGCTGCAGCAAGGTAATAAAAATAATACTAATCATTATAATCAAAAGCGACGGTATGGACGCTTCATGGATCATTTCGTCGTTGGCATACTCAAAGGCCTTGGTCGCCAGGGTGTCAAAGTTAAAGGGCCGCAAGATCAAAGTCAGGGGGAGCTCCTTTAACATGTCTATGAAGACTAAGACAAAACCTGCGATTAGGGCTGGATGGATCATGGGCAGGTCCACCTTAAAGAAGGTCTTGACGCTGTCGTTGCCCAGGAGCCGGGAGGCTTCGTGGTACTTGAGGCCAACCTTGTCAAAGCCAGAAGTTATACTGTTAAAACCAATGGCCAAGAAACGGATGACATAGGCGAAACAGAGCATGGCCAGACTGGTACTAAGGACCAGGGTCTTGTTCATACCCAGCCACTCCTTGTAGACCGTTGGCGCTAGAAAGCGGTCAATGGCAACAAAGAGAATAATCACACCAACAGAGATCACCGCACCTGGAATGGAGTAGCCCAGAGACACGGCACTGGCATGGAACTTGGTCAACTTTGAATCGGACAAGCGGTTATTGTTGGCCACAATCACTGCAATAAGGAGGATAATGGCCGTTGTCACGATGGCGATCCCTGCTGTGTTCCCAATGAGTGAAAACAACTCTGGGGACAACCAGCGATCTCTGGACAGGTAGGACCAGTGGACCAACTGCAATACAGGAATGACAAAGGCAATGAGGAAAACCACACTGGTGTAGCCAGTTGCAAGAACCTTCTTCCATCCGGTTAGCTCAATTCGGGTCATTGCCCTTTGCTTGGTTGTGTTCAGTGATGTCTTAAAACGGCCTCTGAAGGCCCGCTCCCCTGCCAGACTCAAGAAGACAAAGAGCATGAGTAACATGGACAAGCGAATGGCCGCCTGGACGTCTCCCATGGAGAACCATGCCTTAAAAATGGCCGTACTAAAGGCAGGCACGCCAAAATACTTGACAACACCATAGTCGTTGAGGACTTCCATAACCACAAGGCTAATGCCACCTACCAAGGCTACCCGGCTCAGGGGCAGGATAACGCTGAAAAACAGCTTGGCAGGCCGGTGGCCTAGGACCCGGGCGCTTTCGATAAGCGAACCCGTATTCCGTGCTAAAAATCCTCTAGTCACCGTATAGACATAGGGAAACAGGAAAATTGTAAATATGAAAACAGCCCCAGGCAAATGCATGAGGTTAAAGTACTTTTGTGTCACTGTGATCCCCAGCTGGTTTCGTAGGAAGACCTGGATCACACCTGTATAAGTCAACAGTCCTTGGTAGGTGTAGGCCCCAATATAGGCAGGAACAGCCAGGGGCAGCATGAGACCCCACTGGAGTTGTTTGCGCAGGGGAAACTCAAAGACACTCACTAGCCAAGCCAAGGAAAGCCCGATGATTCCAGTGAACAAGGCAGTGAAGACCACTAACATCAAGGTGTTGAACATGTATTTGTTAAGAAGAAACTCGCGGATATGCTCCCAGTTTTCCGTGCCCGGTCCGAAGAAAAGCTGGTACAATATGGCGATTACCGGAAGTAGAAGCAGGCCGATACTGACATTTGTCAATATCGACCAGCTATCAAATCTACGATTCATAAATGCCTCTTATTGCCAACCAACTTCGTTGTAGATTTCTACAGCTCGTTGGTTGTTCTCGCCAAGTACAGTCAGGTTAATGTCCTGAGACTTGAACTCACCCCAAGATTTTAGAAGATCAGACGCTTCTACGTTAGGGTTAACTGGGTATTCGTAGTTAGCAGCAGAGAACTCTTTCTGTGCTTTTTCAGATGTTAGGAACTCGATCAGCTTCACAGCGTTTTCCTTGTTCTTGGAGTGCTTAGCTAGGCCAGCACCAGAAACGTTTACGTGTGTACCTGTTGTTTCCTGGTTCGGGAAGAAGATTCCTACGTTTTCTGCTACGTTTACTTCCTCTGGGTTGTCAGAGTTAAGCATTTTACCAATGTAGTATGTGTTCATGATTGCAATATCGCCTTCGCCAGCAACTACTGCAGTTGCCTGGGCACGGTCGTTACCAGATGGTACACGAGCCATGTTCTTTACGATACCAGCAGCCCACTCTTTAGTTGCTACTTCGCCGTTTACTTCGATCATAGAAGCCAGTAGGGACTGGTTGTAAATGTTAGAAGAAGAACGGATAAGGATCTTACCAGCCCACTCGTCGCCAGTAAGTGCTTCGTATGTAGACAGCATATCAGGTGTTACACGGTCCTTAGCGTAAACGATTACACGAGCACGCTTTGTTAGACCAATCCAAGTCATGTCACGGTCACGAAGTGTAGCAGGAACTTGACCTTCGATTGTAGCAGACTCAACAGTCTGTAGAAGCTCAGCGTCCTTCGCACGGAATAGACGACCAGCGTCAGCTGTGATCAGAAGGTCAGCTTCAGTGTCTTCACCTTCACGAGTTAGACGCTCGATCAGTTCGTCACCTTTACCTTTTACAACGTTAACTGTGATACCTGTTTCAGCAGTGAACTGCTCATAAAGTGCAGCGTCTGTGTCATAGTGACGGTCCGTGTATAGGTTTACAACGCCAGCTTCAACTGGTTCTTCAGTAGCTTCTTCTTTCACTTCTACTGGAGCTTCTTCCGTCTTAGCAGGTTCTTCTGCTGGTGTAGCAGCACATGCTACTGCTGTAAGTGCCATCATGGCAATTAGCATAAATAGAAATAACTTTTTCATTTGTGCATCCCCTTTAACATAATATGCATTTGGGTTCCCAAGGACTCCTGTGACCAAGGCCTATTTCTGATCCTTCCAAGATCAGGAACACTTGATCAGCCGTTAACCTGAGAACAATTCGCTCTCACGGAACTGAGTATACAACACCCAAGTTCGTGAAGTCAATAACGATTTTCATTTACACATAACATTATTTTTCGATTATCCAGTTCTTTTCCACTTGGACAAAAACAGCCATACACAGGCAACGATCGTTCAATTCCGATAAAATCAATAGGGTATTCACGAAACATTTCCACCTGTTACCTAACCCCTGTAAAAGGGTAGAAATATCCCATGACATAGCAATCGTGGAGGCTAACATGGAAAACCTGTTGATCATTGATCCCACCCAACCCGTCGTAAAACGCATTCGAGATGTTGCTAAAATGCTATCCATTACCCCCTTTGCCACTCAAGACGACCGGGAGGCCATGAATTTACTAAGCAAACATGGCAAAAACATCAACTTAATTATTATGGAAATCAAGTTTGACCGGATGAACGGCATTGAACTCCTAAAGCGAATAAAGAGGGACTTTCCCCATGTGAGCGTCATTGTCCTGACCTCCAGCAACCGCCGTAGCGACTTCATAGCAGCCATGCAGGCCGGCGCAGCTGATTATGTCCTTAAACCCTTTAATAATGAAACCATCGCCAGTCGGATTAATGCCCACATGACAGGGACTGCAGTCCAGGTCAATGGCACCCAAGGACAAGCACCTCCGAAGGAAAGCCAAGCAAACCAGGGCCAAACCGCTGAAGAACCCCTTATTGACCTCCACCACCTCCTACAAATGGAAATGAAAAAGGCCAAAAAGGGACACTACAACTTCACCCTTAGCTTTTTAATGTTCTATAAATCAGTAGAGGAAGTCACTAAGGAACTAGACCAACAATACCTCCGCCTGTCAGAGGAAATCTACCCGGACTTAAAGTCTCTTTTCTGGGACACTGACTACTTCTCCCAATATGGCACCCAGCTCTTTGTGGGCCTCTTCCCCTTCAGCGACCAAGAGGGTCAAGGGGTTATTGAAGCCAAGATCATGGAGAAAATCACCTCCATGAAGTCCCATGGGGACATACCAGAAGACTACAAGTGGCTCTTCACCCCCATTGTCTACCCCCTGGAGGCAGAGGACACCTCCTCACCAGACAAGCTCTTAGAAGAACTCAATGGCCGACTTAAATACAAGTTGAGCCACGACAAAAAATAAAGCAAGCCATGTGAAACCACCTTAGGGAAGATGCGCCCTCCCTGGGTTCCACATGGCTTTTTCATTTCTATTCTAATGATACTTTCTCGTATGGTCCCGTAAGACCTCCTCACCTAAAGTCCCGTCGTCAACGGACAAGTTGCCTATTACTCACCCATTACTTGATAGATCACTTCCCGGTGGCGATCCAAATTGTCACACTCTACCAGGGTGAAGTTTTGCCATGGACCCACCAGGATCTTCCCTTCTACAAAGGGAACCGTAATAAAAGGAGACGGTAGGGCCGCCTTGATATGGCTGGACCCATTATTATCATGCCAGGTGTCTTGGTGCTTATAGGCAACCAAGTCCCCTTTTTCATTTAAATAAGGGGCTACTTTTTCCAGGGCCTCTTTCAAGTCATGGTCTACCAGGCCAGGTTCAAACTCAATGGTCGTGAGTCCTGCAACCCCACCGGTACAAAAGCCTGTCACAATCCCAGACTTCATTCCCGTTTCCCGGCAGGCCACTTCCACAGCCCTTTGGAAGTCTCCAGTGACGTCGATCATGCCCATATGGGCCTTGGTTTCATAGGATTGAGTAACTGTATACACCATTGTGTCGTCCTCCCCAGCGCATTTCTTTTTATTGTAGCATAGGGGTCTGACACGTTTCGTCCTGTTTCAAAATCTTTTGCCTTTTCAATAGCTTTAGAAATAGGGTTTTAATCTATTTTCCACTTGGTCCTTGTTGAAGGTCCCTTCATGGGTCAGGATCATCCGTATTTCCTCCATAAGCCCCTTATGAGCGTCTCTGGTTTCATTTGTAACGAGGAAGGTGGGGTCCCAAGGGCCATTGGCTAGCCATAGGTCATAAAAGTCTCTAGCAGCCTTCACGTCCGGTGGAATGGCCTCCACAAACTTCTCTAGGTCTACTTGGTCCACTCGGTCTCGTAAAGCTGGGTCCACAGGATAATAGTCCGACGCTTCATGGCCAAAATAGTAGGTTGGCGACTCGATTGGAGCGATGTCCCTGGGTCGTCCTCCTGCCATTTGATATAGGTCTACAGCAAAATCCCCATCCCCAATTTTGTCCCTTATGGCCTCCAGCATTGAGTCGTCCGACTGGGTTTTAGGAAGGCCATAACCCACGATCACAGGGTCCTCCCACATGGGCCGCATGACCATGATGTCCCGAGTGTTGGTAATGAAGGGAGAAGCCAAAGTCAGGCTGTTGAAACCAAACTCGTCCGAAACCAGGCTCCCATAGCCATTAATGACCCTTACCTGCCACTGGTCTCGCAGGTCCATGGCCTCTTCCACTAGCGCCACCGTAGTGGCCAAGTCCAAGCGACCATGGTGGAGTCTTAGAAGGGTTGGATAGGTCATTGGGTCCTTTTCTGCTGCAGCACTGAGTAAAACAGGGTAGTACAAGTCCCTATCCACAGGAGCCCCCCCATAATAGGCTGACAAGATGTCCCTTAGACCTAGTGTCTCCAAGTCACTCCAACCTTGCTGGGGTATGCCTTCGTAGAGGGCACTTTTTTTAAGACTCCAAGACCCCTGGCTGACCCCAAAGGGTACCAAGTAAGGATTTTTCAACATGGCCAATTGGGTCTGCTGGCCTTCCTCTAGGGGGGTGAACATTTGACTAGACACCAAGTCTGTGGTTTCGTCCCAAGTGGTCACCATGACGTCACTTTGAGCCGATACCATGGTCTCCACCTGCCATTTTCGACTTTGCTCAAAGTAGGCTTCTAGGGTTTCTTTACTAATCTTCATGGTGTGGGTCGGGGCAATCCTCCGGATCACCTGGTCCAAGTCTGGACGATCCTTGCTGGCTTCCCTTAGGGTAGCAGTTAGCAGATAACCTGCACTGGACCGGACTTCATGGGCCAAGGGGTTAACGATCTGCACAACATGCTCCTCACCCGCTTCTATGGTTTCCACGGGTACCAGGTCAGGATCCTCAGGGAGTTGGCATCCCACCAATCCCACCACGAGGCACATAGTAGCCAGTAGAGCTAAGACCCGCTTGCCTGGATTTGATTTGTTTTCTCTTATTGTCTTACGTTTCATTAATGTCATTTCTAACAACCTCCTTCAATCGTCTGCCCTTATTCTAGGGCCTGAATATCCAGAGACTGTTGCCTCTTTGTCAGGGACTTGTCAAAATGAAAGGTCACAAGAGTACCCATGCCTTTGTCACCCTCCAGTCCTCTGCTTCCAATCTGAAGGTTGCCCCCATGGGCCTGGCAGACTTCCCTGGCTATGTGGAGACCAATCCCGTAGCCTTGGCCAGTGTCCCAGACGGAAATACTCGCTTCTTTAAATATTAGGCCAATCTGTCCCCCACTGGGTGTCGCCTTAATGGCATTGTCCACCACATTGGACAGGGCCTGTATAAACAAAGCATGATCCAGTAAGTAGTCTCCCTGGCCCTCAAAAACCAGGCCTAGCTCCTTGTCCTCAAGGGCCAAACGGTGGATTTGCTCCATTTGGTCCTGTAAGGTCTTCCACGAAACCTCTGTAAGGTCCAGCGCCCCCTTGGCCAAGAGGCCAACAGACAAGACTTCAGACAGGTTTTCAAGCCGCTTGCCTTCGTCATAAATGGTCTGGGCAATCCCCGCCCGCTCTTCCGCTGTGGGGATGTCCCGCCGAAGGAGGTCTCCGTAACCAACAATGGACGTCAATGGGGTCCGCATTTCATGGCGGAGCATGTCCACAAAGTCCTGACGGAGGTCCCGTTCCCGGACCATGGCTTGGTGCTGGACTTCAAGCTTTTCAACCAAACGGTTAACCGAACCGGTCAGTGAAGCCACTTCCAGGCTGGCTCCAGGCGGAACCACCAAACTATGAGAGGAAAAGTCTAGGTGACCGATCCCCTCTGAAACCAGGGCCAGGGGCCGCACCAGCCGCTTGGACAAGCCATAGAGCAAGGCCCAGCTGCCACCGGCTACAGCCAGGGTCACAAGGCCAATAACAAGGGCATATTGGCCAAACTGGTCGTCAAACCCTTGGACGTCTTTGACCCAGATCAACTGGGCGGCTTGGCCATCCACATGGACTTGACGGACCTGGAGGAGGGAATAGACCCCCTCAATGCGTAGAAACTGTGACCCATTGACCCGAACAGGACCCTCTTGACCCGTTTGCCCCAAAGCACCCTGTCGACCTAATCTTCCATAAACCCCTTGGCCAACACGCAATAGGGTATGGACCTGGCCGTCTTGGCCAAAGGACTGGACCATGAGGCCCTCCCCGGGCAACAAAACCTGACTCAAATTTTCTTCCAGGTCTTGGACCAGGTCCCCTTCATTGACTGCGCTTACCCACTGGGACTGGGTCATGGCCCATTGGAGTTGGTCCATACGACCATGGCCTTCCTGACGAATGGACTCCAGGAGAATGGTCCGTAACATCCAAATACCTGACGCCCCAACAAGGACAAGCGAGAGGACAAGAACAGGTGTCAGCCAGACTAGAAGGCCTTGTCTAAAGCGCATCTTTTCCCCCTCCGGTAAATTTATAGCCCACCTTGTAGACCGTGGCAATCCGCTTGGTGGCCAGTTTCTGGCGGAGGCCCAATACGTGGGTGTCTATGGTCCGGGCTGAACCACAGGCGTCATAACCCCATACAGCTTCCAGGAGCTGGTCCCTGCTAAAGGCCTGGTCGGGATGGCTGGCCATGTAGGCCAGGAGGTCAAACTCCTTGGGCGTCAGGTCTACCGCTTGACTCTCTTTAAAAACAGTGCGGCCCTTGAGGTCAATCTCCAAGCTATCAAATTGAAGGCGTTTTGCCTCAGCTTGTGGTCCGGTCGGGCCACTCTTCCTCCGCAGGATCATCTTGACCCGGGCCACCAACTCAAGGGGTTCAAAGGGCTTGACCATGTAGTCGTCGGCCCCCAGTTCAATACCATATAACTTGTCAGCCAGCTTGACCCGGGCGGTCAGAAACAAAAAAGGAACCCACTTGTCTTGGAGCAAAGGTACCAGTTCATAACCCAGCCCACCTGAAAGGCCAATGTCCACTATGGCAAAATCAAAGCTTTCATTTATGAGATGCGCCCTGGCCGACTCCACACTGGCCGCCACTTGGGTTGTATAACCCCCATGGGTCAAAGTCATGCGGATGAGTTGTTGGATGGACGCGTCGTCTTCTACAATCAGAATGTTTTCCATATAAAAAACCCCCTCGTCCCATTCTAACATGCAAATGTCAGAGACTGGTCAAGAAGGGGTTTTATTCATGATTCTGTTTATGGTTGACGTTTATGGTTGACGTCTTTGGCTGTCTGTTTGTAAGCGCCTAGACAACCACTTGCCTGTGAAGGTACCAATCAAACCCAGGCCGTAAACCACCAAAGCCATAACCGCTATGGGTCCAATACCAAAGGTTCCGTAAATCCGGCTACCTGTGATATAGTCTGCGATATAGACTGAGGAGATCAGGCTAAAGACTGCATACAGGGGCAGGACAAATAGGATGTGTTTTTCAGTCCGGTAGCCGCCTACGATCAAGGCGACTGCGTCTGTTAGGGCACCGGACAATACGATGGCCACACTCATAAAGAAGGAGATAAATCCAAGGAGTATGGCAAAGGCCATATTGACCAAGGTAATGGTCCCCACCCGTTTGGTCCTGGCAATTGGGAAATATAAAACCAGGGTTAAGTAGGGGGCCATGACAATGAATTTGCCTCCTGGGAAGGGAAAGACCTTGCTGACAAAGTAGAGCAAGTAACCACCCACGATTAGGAGTGTTACCACCAGTGCGTCTTGTGCGAGTTCTCTTGTTGTGAGTTTCATGGGAGCCTCCTGTGCTACATATATGCCCAAGTTTGAGGGGCTTTACACAGGTTAGCCACTGCGTTCCTCATCCATACGGCGGTAGGCGTCCACCAGGGCTGGAACGATTTGCTTCTTGCGGGACACGATCCACTGGGCGAACATGCCTTCTTGTGCCGGTGTGTTGAGGGCCATCGTTAAGACAGCCTCGTCGTCACTATGGTAGAGGAGGTAGGACCCCTCCTTTATAATATCCGTGACCACCAGCATGGTCAGGGCGTACCGTTCCTGCTCATGGATCTTTTTCAGGTGGGACACATAGGCCTCTTGGTTGGACAAGATCCCCTCTATATCCATGGAGAAAACTTGGCCAATGCCGATCTGGCGGCGGCCTGCTTCGAAGATTTTAAAGTCTTTTTCAATAATATCTTCTACAGTGCGACCTTCCAGTTTGCTGCCTTCTTTGAACATTTCCATGGCATAGCTTTCCATGTCTAGACCCAGAATACCATTAAGGGCCTTCATGGCCTCCACGTCCTCCCGGGTGGTGGTTGGGGACTTCATAAAGAGGGTGTCTGAGATAATCCCTGACAACATGAGACCAGCCATGGACTTGTTGATGTCCACCCCTTGGTCCCTGTACATCTGATAAACAATGGTACAGGTGGACCCCACAGGTTTATTTGTAAAACGAATGGGGGCAGCCGTTCGGATATTGCCCAGTTTATGGTGGTCAACAATTTCTAGGATTTCTGCTTCATCAATGCCTACTGCAGACTGGGGTGCCTCGTTGTGGTCAACCAAAATGACCTGCTTGCGTCTGGGGTTGAGGAGGTTTTGTCTGCCAATAAAGCCGTGGTAGTCACCAGAGGCAGAAACCACCGGGTACAAGGTGTGGGGGTTGTCCCGCATCTTTTCCCGGGCATTGTCCAGGGTTTCTTCTGGACGGAAGCGGATAACCTCCCGCCGCATGATACTCTCCACATGGTTACAGAGGGTGATTTTTCTGGCTGTGGTATAGGTGTCGGTTTCCACACTCACCACGGTTACCCCCTGGCTGTTGGCCAGTTGTACCAAGGTGTCCGGCAGGCGTTTACCCCCGGTAAGGACAATGAGTTTGACCCCTGCTTCAATGGCCAGGACAATGGTTTCGATCCGGTCACCCACAATGGTAATGGTGTTCTCGTCCATGGTGGCTTCCTTGGCTAGGGTGGTTGAGTTGAGGGCCATGACCAGTATACGGCCTTTTATGGGTTTTGTTGTACCCGTTAGAATTTCACCGCCCAAGGCCCTAACAATGGCGTCGGAGGTTGTGGACAGCTGGTCAATGTCCCCCTGGATCATGTCCATGGCGATGTCGGTCATGGTTATAAGGCCCTGTAGTTTGCCGTCGGTACAGACGGGCAGGGTCCGAATCCGCTTTTGCTCCATGACCTGGTAGGACTCTAGTATAGTTGTCTTGGGTTCCACCGAGGCCACATGGTCGGCATTTAGGTCCATGACCTGGGTCTTGACGTCTTTGACCAGGGCTGGAGCCGGTACCCGGTGGCGGTCCAGGACAAACTGGGTTTCAGGGGCTATGTCCCCCAGGACACCTGCTTTGGCAGGCATGCCCAGCTCTTTTTTGAGATTGGCCAGGGCCACGGCTGAACAAACTGAATCTGTGTCAGGATTGCGGTGGCCAAAGACCCATATATTGCGATTTTCCAAAGGAATCACCTTCCTTATTTTCTGTACTTTATATACTGTGCTTCTGGTTCAACCACTAGCTAAGTTTGTGTCTATTGCTAGGCTCTGCCTTTTATCTAGCCTTGAGTCAGACTGTGGAAGACATCCATCATTATGTCGATATCCTGTCTTGTAACCCCATGGTGGGCCACAAAGCGGTATTCTCCGTCTTCCATGCCATTGATCTTGATATGTTTTTCATACATGCCGTCAATGAGGGCCTGCTCTGATACGACGCCTTCCGGTAGGGTGAAGAAAACCATGCTGATGTCCAGACGGTCCCTGAGGACCCGCATCTGTGGGATTTCTTCTAGGCGGTCTGCCATATACTTGGCATTGTCATGGTCTTCCTTGAGGCGGTCCACCATGTTTTCCAGGGCGTAGAGGGCTGGGGCTGCGATGACGCCCGCTTGGCGCATGCCACCGCCCATGAGTTTTCTCAGCTTCCGTGCCCGCTTAATGAAAACTTCTGAACCCACGAGGATGGACCCCACTGGAGCACAGAGGCCCTTGGACAGGCAGATGTTGGCTGTGTCAACGGTTGCCGTCAGGTCTTTCACGTCCACACCCAGGGCGTGGGCGGCGTTGAAGAGTCTTGCCCCGTCCAGGTGGACTGGGAGCTGGTGGTTGTCGGCCAAGGTCCGTACGGCCTTCATGTCTTCCAAGGGAACCACACAACCATTGCCCAGGGCATTTTCCAGGCAAATAAGGCCTGTGTCCGGGTAGTGGATGTCGTCTAGACGAATGAGGCTTTCAACCTTATGTAATGGAATGCGGTTGTTGTCTTCGATATCAAAGGTCCGCAGCTGGACGCCTGCAATGACAGAAGCTGCCCCTACTTCGTGGTAGAGGATATGGGCGTCGGAAGCCACAATGACTTCGTCTCCCCTTCTGGTGTGGGTCAGTAAGGCCAACTGGTTGCCAAAGGTGCCACTGGGCACAAACAAGGCGGCTTCTTTCCCCAGGAGCTGGGCGGCAAAGGCCTCCAAATTATTGACTGTCGGGTCGTCCCCATACACGTCGTCACCCAGGGGGGCGTCCAGCATGGTTTGCTTCATTTCCAGCGGTGGCTGGGTTACGGTGTCACTACGCAAATCAATCCATTTCATTTGTCATTTCATGTCCCTTGGGACACGCCTCCTTCACTCTTTTCAACCTGTTACTTCCAGTATACCGACTTCTCAAGGGCGATTCAAACAACCGAAGAAAATGTAACAGAAAAACGATTTCCTTTTCTTTTGATCCACTGGTTTTGATTGACTCCTTGTGATTTAATGGGTCTTTTTCAATTTGGGCATAAAAAAGACGACTGCTAAAAAACAGTCGTCTTTGGTCATTCACTTATGGTCCTAGGTTGAAGGCTATGCCCCTTCGAGGGTGAGTCCAGCCTAGGCCTCCTTTACACACCAGTAACGGTCTGTGTCCAGGATATTGTCCTTTTGAAGCTTAACTTTAAAGCCGCACTTCTTGTAGAAGTCCACTGCGTCACTGTCTGTTTCAGCCACAATGGTGTCTGTTCCAGAATAGCGGAAGGCTTCCTCGATCATAAAGCGACCAACGCCCTTGCCTTGATGGTCCTTGGCAACCGCAATGTGCATGATCTCCACTTGGATGTTGTCCGTACGCTGTAGGCCAATGACACCTAAAAGGGTGTCCCCGTCCTTGCACAGGTAAAAGGACCCCTGTTGCTTGGAATAAATGGCTTCTGCTGCACTCTTCATCCGTCCAGCCGTGGGCATGAACATGGCTTGTCCCAGTACACCCATGATCTCTTTATCTACATAAAGCAGGGTATAGTCTGTTAACTCAATAAACTGCATGGTCTCCTCTTTCCGCCTTCTCCAATCATGGGAAGGAAATTGGTAGACTACCAGTGTACCATAGTGGGGCCTAGTTTAACATTGCTTGTTCAAAGATTTCAAAGTCACAACGGTAAATGTGAAGACGCTTGCCGTCCACTAGGATTTTTGTTGTGCTTGGTAGGGAGCTGTCTTCTACCAAAACGTTGTTGCCCTCATACACACCAATAATAACGCCAGACTGGTTCTTAACCACGATCACACGCTTAAGACCAGTGAAGCCAGCCTTGAAGTTGTTGATCTTCCGGTCAAGGGATGTCAGGAAGCCACCGCCCTGGGTGTCAATCTCTGTTTCCAGTTCATAGGTGTCTACAATGTTCTCAAGACCCTTTTCAGCTGCGATCATGGCTGAACCCACGTGCTGCCAGGTGTGGCCGTCGATGGTAATCAGCAATACATTCTGAACCTCAGACGGCTGCATGTCCGTACTGTTGCCGGAAACCGTCATGGTCTTGTTGCCCCAGTCGTCATAGACATCAAAGTTTCTTGCAAGACCCAGAGTCTCCGCAGTGAAGTCCTTAAAAGAACTCTGTAGGGACGTACACCCCGCAAATAGCATAACTGCCAATAGCACCAGAACCAGTGCTGAACGTTTCATTCCTAATTTCATTTTTTCCTCCTCTAGTTGCCTTGTTCTTTCCCATGATAACAGGGGAATCTTAAAATTCTCTGAAAGGAGGATTTGTTTTGGGTAAATTATTTGCCCGCTCACCCAGCCTGTTCACCGCTTACTCGTGGAGGAACCACACTTTTTCTATCAGGTCGCCCTTGGTCAGGTAAATGGCCACTGCCTCCACCATGTCCTTGCCGGGAATACCTGTTACATGCTCATGGTCAATGGCCTTGTTGCCAATGATCATCCGGTTGACCAGGGCCGCATGGACCGTCCCTTCTGCAAACCGGCCTGCATAACGTTCCCTCATTATGTCCTTGCCCTTGTAGCGCATGACGCCGGTTTCCAGGTCATAGACTTCCACGTCGTCGGTGTAGACGGCCAGGAAATTTTCCAGGTCGTGGTTGTTATAGTGTGTGAGTTGGAGGGCTGCCAGTTGTTCTGCTGTTTTCATGGTTGATCCCCTTTTCTTGTCTCTTACCATTGGTGGGGCTTTTCAGCCTCAGGATAGTGGTCAATATTACCCATGACTTCCATGGCCCCCTTGTCTGACTCATAGTTGAGGACATTGAGGCAGGTATTGTACATAAAGGGTGGTCCCCAAAGGTCCTTCAAAGGAATATTCTCATAATGGGTAATAATGGCTTTTAGGGTCCCCCCATGGGTCACCACAAGAACATTTTGCCCCCTGTGTTTGGCCGCAATCTCTTCAATGCTGGCCACAGCCCGCTCGGTCAGTTCATGGTAGGTTTCCCCACCTTCGGGTTCATAGGTCTGGGGGTTCTTCCAAAAATCATGGAAAAGCTTGTTATGGTTGGTCTCCACCTCTTCATAGGTCTTGGCCTCCATAATCCCCATGTTGATCTCCATGAGCTTGTCCACCTTTTGAACAGGTAGGTCACGGTCTCCCGTAACGATAACAGCCGTGTCATAGGCCCGGGAGCTTGGGCTGGCATACACAGCGTCAAAGTGGGTGTCCACCAAATGGTCTCTCAACCACATGGCCTGGGTCCGTCCCTTGTCTGTCAGTTTGGAGTCCAGGTGGCCTTGGAACTTCTTTGCCTTGTTCCACTCGGTTTCACCGTGTCTGGTGATATAGATTTTTGCCATATGTCCCTCCTGTCACCTTCACCTATTCTGTAAAGCTTTGAATAAAGGTATAGTTCTGGTCGTCTGAATGGTCTTCACTGAAAACATAGCCCAGGTCGTCAAAGTTCTTTAAGTCCACCACCTGTTCAATCATATGATGGGCCATATAGTGGGTCATAAGCCCCCTGGCCTTCTTGGCCCGAACCGTAACTACCTTGAGGCGTCCGTCTCTTTGTTCTTCTTTAAAGTGGATATTGAACATACGCTTGTCTTTCTTACCCTTGCTGACCATCTTGCTGAACTCAAGGGAGGCCAAATTGACAATGCAGTCCTCCTGGTCAAAGTGGTCATGGACCTCCTCTTTCCAGTAGTCATACAAGTTCATTTGGTCCGGCTTCATGGTCATATCCAGCCGGTAGGGGGTAATCCCCGTAAAGGGCGTTGTCACCCCATATAGGGCAGACAAAATCCGCACATGATGGTTCAAATAATCCAACTGCATGGGGTCCAGGAGTTGGGTTTCGATCTCCTGAAAAACAATGCCATTGTAGGCACTAACTGCATGGTTTTTCGTCTCCGGATCATAGGAGTCATAAAGGTGGATGGTCTCGTCAAGGAGCTTGCCCTTGATCTTCATAATCGATGCGATTTCACTGGACGACTTCTTCTGGAGTTGGTCCACTAGGTAGGCCGTCTTGGCTGGAAAGAAAATGGGATCATGGTCTGTCCCGATCCCCGGCTCCAGTCTTTGCAACTTGCTGGGTGATAAGATTATTTTCACGGTATTTTCCTCCGGTTACTTGCTTTCTCATAATATCATAGCGGAGAAAAGGGTTTGGGGGAAGGGGGGATGGGTTACGAATTGGGGTTTTGGGGGGAAGAAAAAAGTAGCTAGGTGGGCTAGCTACTTGGTTAAACGAAAGTTATATGAAGTTCTTTGCCTAACGCAAGAGCGATTTTGGATAGAAACTCTATGCTAGGATTATAGTTTCCACTCTCAAGTCTAGATATTGCTGATTGCTTAGTACCAGCAATATCTGCTAGGTCTTTCTGCGTTAACCCGCGTTCTATTCTAAGACGAATCAACTCTCTTTTTATCTCATAGATTGGTGCTAATGCATCATACTCTTTTTTTACTTCTGGGTCAGATAAGAATTGCTTCTTCATATCTTCGTGTCGCATGTTATTCACTCCTTTGAAGATACATTTTCTTGTAACTGATGGCCCTATTAATTTCTGCTTTTGGTGTTCTCGGTCCTTTTTTCTGAAAGGCATTGAGCAAGACAAACTTCATATCACTCAGGGTGAAGTAAAAAACTCTATAACTATTCGAGCCTTGTTTGATACGAAGTTCCCAAATATCCTCTGCACCTTTTAGCTTTTTAACATGTGGCGCTCCTAAGGAAAAACCAAACTCACCAAGTAACTCAATTTCTCGTAGCATTTTCGCCTGATCTTTCTTTGAAAGCTTTGATAGAAAGTCAGCAACCGGACACTTACCGTTCTTTGAAAAGTAGATAATATCGTGCATTGGTACGCCTCTTCTCTTCATATTATATATCATATATGTGATATCAACAAGTGAGTGCATCGTCCTTGTAATATTTTTACATCTGCATTCAAATAGAAAGCCACTCCATTTTGAAAATTCATACATCCAAAAGAAGTAGCATCCTCAATCCCATTCTACTTTTCCATCATTATCCAGTCAATACTCGATAGTATTACCTTTTGATGAGTAAAAGAAACAATTGTAACCATTCGATTTATAATGTACACACAAGGTTAGACACATTTTCAACAATCTAAGTTATGATATA